>CAYNDH010000015.1:0-4251 GCA_964395665.1 uncultured Anaerolineaceae bacterium | reverse complement strand
GCTGATGCTCCTGCACAGGAAGATGATCTGACGGTCATTGAAGGGATTGGTCGCAAGATGTCTGCCGCGTTAAAGGCGGCTGGGATCACGACCTATGCTGCGGTGGCCGAAGCCGATGAAGCGACGCTTCGCGCCGCAATTGAAGCTGCTGGAATGCGGTTTTCACCCAGCCTGACAACCTGGTCAGAACAGGCGGCGTATGCGTCCCGTGGTGACTGGGACGGGCTGGCAGAGTTCAAATCGACCTTAATCTCAGGACGCCGTCCTGAATAACATTTGTCTTGCGATAAGGCAGGAGAGAAAAAATGGCTGATATTCATGGAAGTGTATCTCAGGTGTTAGGCGCGGTGGTTGACGTGCAGTTCCCTGTTGGCGAACTGCCCGACATCTTCGACGCGATCCGCGTGCCGCGTGAAGGTCTGGAAGACCTGATTCTTGAAGTCCAGATGCACCTGGGTGATAGCGCGGTTCGTACGGTCGCGATGGACACCACCGACGGCCTTCAGCGTGGTGTCCCGGCATACGGGATGGGCCAGCCGATCACGGTTCCGGTCGGCGATGCATCGCTCGGACGTGTTTTCAACGTGCTTGGCCGTCCGATTGACGGTAAGCCGCCTGTTTCGGATGACACACCGCGCCGCCCGATTCACGCGACTGCGCCGGATTTTGAAGATCAGGCGACCAAGATTGAAGTCTTCGAAACCGGCATGAAGGTGATCGACCTGATCGCCCCGATGACCCGTGGCGGCAAGACCGGTATCTTCGGTGGTGCAGGCGTCGGTAAGACAGTGACCATTCAGGAGCTGATTAACTCGATCGCCACCCAGCACGCTGGTCTGTCGGTGTTTGCCGGTGTGGGTGAGCGTACCCGTGAAGGGACCGCGCTCTATCACGAAATGGATGAAGCAGGCGTTCTGGACAAGCTGGCGATGGTCTTCGGCCAGATGAATGAGCCGCCCGGTGTGCGTCTGCGCGTGGCGCTCTCCGGCCTGACGATGGCGGAATACTTCCGCGATCAGGGCAAGGACGTGCTGCTGTTCGTCGATAACATCTTCCGCTATTCGCTGGCCGGTGCAGAAGTATCGGCGCTGCTCGGTCGTATGCCTTCTGCGGTAGGTTATCAGCCGACACTGGCTGACGAAATGGGCCAGCTTCAGGAACGCATCACCTCAACCCGTACCGGCGCTATTACGTCGATGCAGGCGGTATACGTCCCCGCTGACGACTACTCTGACCCGGCCCCGGTGGCGGTGTTCACGCATCTTGACGGAACCATCGCGCTCGAACGGTCGATTGCTTCCCGTGGTCTGTTCCCGGCGGTAGACCCGCTGTCGAGCACCAGCAAGATTCTCGATCCGCTGGTGGTGGGTGAGGAACATTATCGCACCGCCCGTGAAGTGCAGCAGGTGCTCCAGCGTTACAAGGACCTGCAGGACATCATCGCCATTCTTGGTATCGATGAGCTGTCAGATGATGACAAGCTGCTGGTGGCACGTGCCCGTAAAATCGAGCAGTTCCTGACACAGCCGATGGTGGTGGCGGAACAGTTCACCGGTCGTCCGGGTCGCTATGTGAAGGTGAAGGACACCGTCCGTGGCTTCCGTATGATCCTTGATGGCGAAGTCGATCACATCCCGGAGCAGTTGTTCTACATGGCCGGGACGATGGACGAAGTGATGGAACGTTACACTCAGTCCGAAGCATCGTAAAGCGAGCTAATGATGGCTGACGTCATACATGTTGAAATTGTATCCAAGGAACGCAAGGTCTTTGATGAGCCGAATGCAACCATGGTGCTGATTCCGGCTGCCGAAGGCGAGATGGGGGTGCTGCCGAATCACGCACCTGTCCTGACGACGCTCGGCTTTGGAGAGCTTGTGGTCCGTAAGGGGAATGCTGAAGAGCGGTTTGCCATTTACGGCGGGCTGGTTGATGTGCGCCCCGGCAAGGTGACGGTGCTGGCCGAACTGGCGGAGTCATCGTTTAATCTTGACCTGGAATCGATTGAGGAAGCGCGTACACGTGCGGCTCAACTGATGGCGCAGGGCGTTCCGCCAGAGCTGAATCGCGAAGCAGTACTTGCGCTCCGCCGTGCTGAACTCGCGTCCCGAATTAGTCAGCGTATTCGTCAGCGTGGTTCGATCCTTCGCATTATGGATCAGGACGACGAAAGCGAATAGCTTTCTCTCTGGCAGACATGTGCTGGCAGGCATGTGCTGGCAGTTGCTGACAGTTGCTGATAGTCTTACAAAGTCACGCCCGGAATATCATCTCCGGGCGTTGCTTTTTGCATAGCTGCCATGTACATTTGTCTCGGATTTTTTGCCGATTTCACTGGCTGTCGCAGCAAGGCATGATCAATATCCTTACGGCCTGGTCAAACAGCGCTGGTAAACAAAAGGTAGAGCACTTGTTCAGTAAACGATTAGGGGTCGATCTTGGTACGGTAAATGTCCTGATCTGCGAAGGCGGCCAGATTGTTTTACAGGAACCTTCGCTGGTTGCATTGATGGCTGAGGAAGATGTCAAAGGCAATATCGCCATTATTGAGATCGGGCAGCCAGCGCGGGAAATGCTGGGCCGCGTGGACAGCGAAGATATCCAGATCATCCGGCCTTTACAGAACGGCGTGATTGCGGACTATGAAGTTACCGAGAAGATGCTGAGCTACTATTTCAGTAAAATCGCTGGTCGCTTTCGGTTCTTTAAACCGACGGTGATGATCTCCGTCCCTTATGGCGTGACCAGTGTTGAACGCCGTGCCGTGCGTGATGCCGCGCTGGAAGCCGGTGCGCGTGGCGCTTATATGATCTGGGAACCGCTGGCCGCTGCGATTGGCGCTGGCCTGCCGATTGGGACGCCCGCCGGTGATATGGTGGTCAATATCGGCGGTGGGATCAGCGAAGGCTCGATTCTGAGCATGAATAATATCGTGCGGGCGGAAAGTGGGCGTGTCGGCGGGCTGAAGCTCGATGAGGCGATCATTGCCTATGTGCGTCGTAAGTACAATCTGAATATCGGCCAGCCGACTGCTGAGGCGGTGAAAATCCAGATCGGGGCGGCGGTTGATCAGCCGGAAGAACTGATGATGGATATTCAGGGCCGTGATAACGTCAGTGGGCTTCCCCGGACGATTTCAATGACGACGGGCGAAGTGGTCGAAGCATTGGCGGAGCCGCTGGGTGCGATTGCACAGGTGGTGAAGAATGTGCTGAGTACGACTCCGCCGGAACTGGCTTCAGATGTGATCGACCGTGGGATTGTGCTGACCGGGGGCGGGGCGCTGCTGCGCGGCATGGACCAGTATCTCACGAGAGAGACGGGTGTGCCGGTTTATCGGGCAGAAAATCCCCTGATTGCTGTGGCACTGGGTGCCAGCCGCGCCCTGGAAGATCCGGCACTGTTCAACCGGGTTGCACAGACCTGAGATGTGAACCAGGCAGCGGCCCTGCCTCTACGTGATGTAGTAGGTCATCCGCTGCAGATGAATCACCGGATCGATGTACTGGACATGAACGCCTTCCGGTACATTGATGTTAATCGGGGCATAATTCAGAAGCCCTTCAACACCCGCCTCAACGAGAAGATCAGCCACCTGCTGCGCGGTTTCCGCCGGGACTGCGATCATCGCCAGTTTGATCCCAAGCTCACGAACCCGCGCTTGCATATTATCCACCGGCTCAATGGTGAAATCGGCCAGTTTTTTGTTAACGCGGTTGGGTGATGCGTCAAATACACAGGCGATGCGAAAGCCGCGATCAGCAAAACCCTTGTAATTCGCCAGGGCTGTACCCAGGTCACCTGCGCCCACCAGTGCTATCTCCCATTCCTGCTGCACGTGCAGTACCTGCCGCAGCTTTTCCTGAAGGTAGACGATCTGGTAACCGGTTCCCTGTTTTCCAAATCCACCGAAATGGGAGAGGTCTTTGCGGATTTGTGCTGAACTGATCCCCAGTCGCTGACCCAGTTCATGTGAGGACGTAATATCTCTGCCCTCCTGGGCCAGCCGGTTTAAGGCGCGCAGATAGACGGGCAGTCGCCCAATAACAATATCTGGGATGTTATTGGTCGAAGGTGTGGGCATGGGTCAGAGTTTCTCCGGTTGGTGCTGCGCTTGTGAAAAGATATACATATCTTACCATTTTTAGGGCGAAGATACTAGCCAATAACAATCTTTCTGGCCTGTGACCGGTGAATATTCAGTACCGTATACAAGTCGTCAAACCCGTTTTATTATGAAGAGTGGTAAAG
>CAYNDH010000014.1:0-44327 GCA_964395665.1 uncultured Anaerolineaceae bacterium | reverse complement strand
CAAGACTGCCATCACCGCATGGAACCGTCGCGCCACCGCTGCACGGGACGCCGAGGTCGATGCGCTGCGGGCGGAGGTTGCGGAAGCACGCGACGGCTGGCACATGGCGAATGGTACGGCCAAGCTTGCGATGAGGCACAGGGACGCAGCCGAAGCCCACGCCGAGCGGCTGGCGGAGGCGTTGCGGGAATTTCTGCCTCTGGCGCGGTGGGTCGCCAACTGTGCAGGCCACGGCATCAACAGCGGGATGCGCGCAAAAGGTGAGAAGCTGGTCGCTTTCATCGTCGCTCTCCACCCCACTGCCGCACGGGAGGATGACAATGCGAAGCGCTAAGTGTGCCGCGAAGGAGGCCCATTCACATTATGAACGAAACTAACAAGCACATTCTAACATTTAACGATCGCCTTGGAACACTTTACTTAGATGCAGACGCTATCCAGTATGTGCGAGCGGGCATTATGACAAGAGAAGGTGAGTGGACGTACATTGCATTGAAGGGAGAAGCATACATAGAGGTGCAACACCCGGTGCAGTGGGTTCTGGATAAGTGGACTAAACGACAATAAAAGGATGCAAAGCGCGCATGAAAGCTGGCCACGTTGTAAGTATTCGAGTAAACCCGCGAGACTGTCAGAGCGTCTTAGATATCTTGGATGCTGTAGGATACCCGCGTAACGGCATAACCTTCGCTCAGTGCGTTTCGCTCGCCTTGGGAAGCCTGCTGGAGACGGCACGGAAAAGTGAGCTGATTCCCGAACCAGATGAGTTTGAGTACCTCCCGCGTATGCAGCCCTACCTGGGGAAGAAAGGACAGCGCGCAAGGATTGCGAATGAACTACACTCTCGCGGTGGATCTTTCCGGGCGCGGGATCTGGCCAGCCCGAGGAGTTCGGAGGCGACGGATTTCTATCCCACGGAAGCCGAGGGCGGGCCGGAGCCAGCGGAGGCGCAGCCCCGGGTTCCGCCTACGAACGAGGAGACTGCACGCTTTACTGAACTTCTTACAATTCAAGATGCTCGACAGCTAAGCCCGAGGGAACAGGCAGAATATGATGTACTTTTGCGGAAGCTCTATCCAGATGGATGAGTATAATATTTAACCCGCACTTTGCATCATGTATAATGCACCGCGCATACGGGAGTTGTAATGAAAACGTCTGGAAAAGTTCTCCTTAAAAGATATGCAGCGCTTGGGCATGAGGAAATTACTATTCACGTAGATTGGGAGGGGCTGGATAAAAGTGAGATAGAGCTGCTCGCAAGTTTCTATGTACAGGATCGCTGCTGTCAGGAGTTGAGGAGTAGCGATCGGAAGCTTCCGCAGTCTGTGACAGTTTATGCTGCGGACTATTTGCACCGCGAGAAGGTTGAAGAAAAACCTGTAAATGTTCCAGAGTCGTGGAAGAGCGGTACTGACAAAAAGCCGAAGCAATCTGAAAAAGAGAAGTTGAAGTCTTACCTCGCAACTCTTTCACAGGAAGAACTGGCTATCCTAATCTCTGAATAGGGTTCTGCTGTTACTCCTTGGAAACAGGGAGTAACTTCGGCAATCCTGCCGGGTGGATAAGGGGTTACTAGTATGCAGCCTATCTACAAGCACAAGAAAAGTGGTCGGATTTGCTACGCATTTCCTTGGGCAAGTCATAAGATTCCGTGTCCTTGGAATGCCGGTACATACGAACGTGTGCTCCTCCCGCTCACAGAAAGTGAAAAGCGCAATTCCCAGAAGAAGGTACACGTTCAAATCTTTAAGCGCACGAATTTGGAAGCTGTGAAGCCCACTGTTCTGGCTATCCGGTAAGCGCAATGAATGTCTATGAGAAGCGAAAAGCATACAGGAAACTTCTCAGGCAGATTAAAAGTGATGATGTACGTGCGCGGAAAGCATTAGAGTGTCTCAATTGTGCTAAAGGTTATGAGAATGCTTACTTCGCACTTTATGGCCAACGTTGTGATGTGAGATACGCAAACGGTTGGTACTGGGTACACAAACGTAGATATAATAGGGATCAGCTCGTGGCTATGACAGAGCGGTTAGAGGTAATCTGGCATAATCAACAATACCCAGCTCCAGTGGATTAACATCTACCATTCATATTGTGAACGCTTCTGATGGCAAAGCGAAAGTCATTTCGTAGTGAGTTAAACCAAGCCTTGTCTAAAAGCTTGGCGTTCTATGAACACGGGAACATTTCCGCTGCTCGATTATGGGCAGGTATTCTGCAACAGAAGTTAATTGATGCTACTTTGCTTATTGACAATTCCGTCACATTGCCCCATAATGCGGAACGCTTCGGGGAAATACCCAAACCTTAACCATAATTTAACATGACATGGCTGATCTCCAGCAGCTTGTGTCTATTTGTTGTCCACTGGAGAGACAACTCAACCGTTAAAAAAGGAAAATAGCAATGACTGAGATTACCGCTAGGAAGAAGGATTCGGACACCTCTATCACCGTGAATTACGATCTGCCGGAAACTGTTGCGGCAGCTCTGGAGCGCTTCGGTGAAGATGCCGTGCTTAATGCTGTTAATGACTCCTTCACTATCGCGATTCAGGCTCTGATTCGCCGCCATATTGAGAAGGACCAGGCTGAGGTTCAGGCTTTGGTAGATGCTTGGGTTCCTGGCCAGCGTGGTCCTTCCGTGAAGAAGACTCCGCAGGAAAAGGCTGCTGCTGCGCTGAAGGCCATGTCTCCGGAGGAGCGTGCCGAGCTTCTGGCTTCGTTTGGTCTGAACTAATTAGATGTCTTGGGTACAGCCCTTACCCACTCGCGGTGACGCGACAAAGTACAGTCTGATACAACTCCCCAAGCTACGTGTCAACTCCACTCAGACAAG
Organism: uncultured Anaerolineaceae bacterium; assembly: GCA_964395665.1. Lineage (GTDB taxonomy): Bacteria > Chloroflexota > Anaerolineae > Aggregatilineales > Phototrophicaceae > JAEZAF01. The sequence continues at coordinate 41,483 of CAYNDH010000014.1, read as the reverse complement.
GTACATGGGCCTTTTTAGAATTGTTGATTTTCGCGTCAACAATTCTAAGCGGTGATAGCTTTTCTAGTAATCTGGGATATGAGAGGTAAGCGCCGGCCGTTGCTAGCGGAAGGCTCTCCTATCACCGCTTCCTTAGCGCCGGTGGTGGAACTGGTAGACACAAGGGACTTAAAATCCCTCGCTTATGGCGTGAGGGTTCGATTCCCTCCCGGCGTACCAATAACTATATAACAAAACAACAGGCTAACATGAAGATCAATCCTGACAAATTACAATCGGATTGCTTTGAGTTTAGGCTCAAAGGCATTCCTTGCATCGTGTGCGTTACTAACTACAGCCCAGAAATTCCGGCAAAGTTGAACGGGCATCCAGACACTTGGGATGCGCCTGACCCGGGAGAATTGGAATTTGAACTGTATGACCGCAAAGGCTATCGAGCTGAGTGGTTGGAGGACAAGGTAGACGATACCATTCTCTTTTCTATTGAAGAAGCTTATGACAAACATAGGAGGAGTTATGGTTAATGTCACTAAATGTCAGTGCGGCCATCCTTTATGCAAAACTTACGGAGTGTCCAATGGGACATTCTATCAGGGTTGCGGATGGGACAGAGATACAGCTATTTTCGTAGCTTATTGCTTCAACAGTAAGTTGATTCAGTTGATCTATCGAATTGTTAGTCGGGGGCTTAAAGATGATTAAGCTCCTATTGCGCTGGCATCTTTTTAAGTATCCTTGGCACTTCTCAGATGAAATATTTAACTGGGCTTTCGGGAGATATCGTGATTAAGCGACCTATGCTCGCCGCAAAGGCTACCGACGAAGAACTTCAAGCCCTGTTTAAGCGCGGGCATAGTTTCCTTCTGTCCCCAAAAATCGACGGTATCCGTGCGCTGGTAGTCAATGGCACGTTGGTCAGCCGTACCCTTAAGCCCATTAGGAATACATACACACAGCAACTGTTCGGCCGCCCAGAGTTGGAGGGGCTGGACGGAGAGCTTGTGGTAGGTAATCCGTGGGATAAGAACTTGATGCAGCAGACTTCCAGCGGTGTTATGAGTTACACCGGAACCCCTAATGTAAGCTTCCATGTATTCGATCAATGGAACTATCCGGCCAATTTCGAGATTCGACTCCCTTACGCATGTAGACTACCTCAAGTAGTGAATGTCCGGCACCACTGGATTGACTCCTACAACGAACTGTCTGATTGGGAAGAACACTACCTCTCACTTGGCTACGAAGGAGTAATGCTCCGCCACCCTAATGGCCCATACAAGCAGAACCGCAGCACCCTAAAGGAAGCCTACCTAGTCAAAGTCAAAAGGTTCCACGACGCCGAAGCTGTTGTCCTCGGCTGGGCACCGCTCATGAGAAATTACAATGACCAAGAGCGAGACGAACGCGGCTACGCCAAACGTAGTCATATATCCGCTAACAAGGAGGCAGATGCTCTCATTGGTGCGCTCCTTGTACGATGCTGCGAGTCTGGACAAGAGTTTAGCATTGGTTCTGGATTCACAGAAGCTCAAAGAGTTCACCTCTACAGCGAACGCCACAGGCTTGCCGGCAGGGTTCTCAAGTATAAATCTTTCAAGATGAGTGGTGTGAAAGACAAGCCACGCCATCCTATTTTTCTGGGCTTCCGTGATGTGGAGGATATGTGAGAAGGGTATACGTACTAAACGATGGAGGGCATGACTATGCTGATGCAGAACGATTCGGGGAAATCACTTTCTGTACTCAGGGAGTTCTTTCAAAGAACGATATTCATAAGTTGTTCCGTCTACTTGATGAAACTTTGAGTGAAAGTGGTCCAACTGACCTTCTTCTTCTAACTGGTCCTGCGAGCTTGTGTGCTGTGGCAAGTGCTCTTATGGTAGGGTATCATGGCGAGGTTCATTATTTAGTATTTCATGATGGACAGTATTATGAGAAGGATTTGATACTGTGACCAATCTAACTCAACGTTCAATAACTTATGATAATACACGACTTAGTGATTATAAAGAATGTCCACGTAAATACTTTCTTAGGCACTACCTTGGATGGACTGTAGACTACGGACGTACCGCAGCTCCCCTCATTTTTGGAGGTGCATGGCATGAAGGTATGGATGTTATCTGGAAATTTGCACAACGTCTAGAGGTTGATAAGTCTTTGTTAGTTGAGTTAGCTTTTGATCAGTTCATGAAGTATTGGGCTGACGCGGGGTTCCCTACAGAAATTGGGCACCATGAGACGGAAAAGTTAAGTCCCAGAACTCCCATGATTGCTAAGGAAATGTTTTGGCACTACGTTGACAAGCGTTGGGATTTTCTGCAGAAGATCAAGCTCCTGGCAGTCGAACAACCGTTTGCAGTTCCACTTCCTAATCTTCCGGATCACTGGTATGTCGGACGACTTGACAAAGTATTTGAGTACCAGTCACAAAGACTTGTGGGAGAGCATAAGTCGACGACAGCGTATGCGATCTCAGGTAATTTTAGGGATGAATACGTTAACTCATGGTACGCAAGTTCCCAAGTCAAAGGTTACCAATTTGGAGCTTCTCTCTTTTTTAACGGTGTTGATGGGGTCTGGGTGGACGCCGCCCTCGTACATAAAAAAGTACATAATGCATTTAAGTTCATCCCCGTCGCTCACCAGCAAGAACTCCTCTTCGAGTGGATCGTTACCACCGAAAAGTGGGCAGCAGAAGTAACGGAAAATACAAGGCTGTATGAAGCTGGTCAGGACGTTCGACAGTGCTTTAAAAAGAATGAAGATAGCTGTTTTGGTAAGTACGGAACATGCCCATTTCTTGACATTTGTAGAACGACTCCAGATCCAACTAAGCTTAAGGCCGTACCTGTTGGATATAAGGTAGAGAAGTGGGAACCTTTTAATATTCTGAAACTAGACAAACTGATAAAACAGGATAACAAAGATGAGTGAAGTTAGCGTGGTTACCTTCGGATATTACAACTATGCCATCGAAGAAGACTTCCTGCCTGTGTTGCTGACTGCCGTAGCGCAGGGAAAGATTCGACAGGTGGAAAAGAGGTATACTGATAATGTTAATAAGGTGGTCGTCGGTAAGGTTATTAACATCGAAGCTGAGCGCTGTGAGGTAGTTACTTCCCGTGATGCCGAGATGGCAGAACTTAAGGCAAAGCTTAAGAAGCTGGAGGAATCCAATGGCTAAGCGTAGCAAGACTAAACTCACGTTCGCAGTCACCATTGATCAGCCTGCCGGAGCGACAATCCCTGATGTGCGAAGCTTCATCAAGGACGCACTTCTCGGTGAGCAGAGGGCTCGCAATATGGATGATCCCATCAAGGCTATCCATATTGATGAAGTAAAGTGCCACCTCTTGAATAAAGAGACCCACTATGGCTAATGCAAAAGATGCTAAGGAACGGGCTGCACCAAAGTTTTTACTTCTTGGTGATACGGGTTCAGGAAAGACCTCACAGTTTCTAACTTTCCCAGGAAAGAAATTCGCGTACCTCTTTGATCCGAATGCTATCTTAAGCCTTCAAGGTCATGATCTTGAGTATGAAGAATTTCTCCCTGATCGTCTTAATCTTAGTGTCAAGTCTCTTACAAAAGGTGTAGGAGATAAAACTACTACATTTGTAAATGATCTATATGTAGATTGGGAGAAGGATTTTAATGCCCGCCTCAAGGGAGGATTCTTCGACAACATCGACGCAATCCTGTTCGATAGTGCCACGACCCTCCTCGATATCATTATGGATAGAACTTTGTCTATTAATGGGCGGGCTGGTAGTTGGCCTCAGCAAGATGATTATGGGCCGCAGATGAATACCTTCAATGCTATCTGTCGACAACTTACTGCAATGGGTAAGACTGTTGTAATGACTGGGCATGTGGAGATGAAGCAAGATGAGCTGACTAAGCGGATCTATCGCTATCCAATGCTAACAGGTAAACTTAGGGTAAAGGTTCCGTTGTTGTTTAGTGATATCTATTTGTGCGAAGCTACTAATGATGGTAAGGGAGTAACAAAGCACACCATCCAGACGGTTCCAGATCGTACTATGACGACAATTAGGGCAACACTTCGTGGGCTTAATCCAGTGGAGGATGTAACCATTGACTGGAAAAAGCCTGTAGTTGGCCAGGGAATTGGCGGCCTTTTGATGAGGAGCAGGCAATGACTAGGAGCATTTTGCAGCAATGTGCGGATGACCTTCGACTTGTTGAATTGGCACTTCAGGAAGAGCTAGTTAAATGGGAGCAGTTAAGTGAACAGGTAGACGAACTTACTCGAAAGCTTTATGCGGCAGAGGCTACACTTAGAGAAAAGACTCACTACATTGATAATCTGAAGGGTAAGAGAGGGCGTTTGATTCTACGTACAATGGAGGTGGTCACCAATGCAGGCTGATGATTATCAAGACGCTTGTGTGGATACGGCCGTTTATCCGAAAGATGACGGCGTAGTCTACACTATCTTTGGACTTGCCAGTGAGGCAGGCGAAGTGGCAGGTAAGTACAAGAAGTTTCTCCGGGATCGGACTAGCTGGAATGATACCCGAGAATTGCTTGCAGATGAGTTGGGTGATGTGTGCTGGTATGTTGCAATGGTTGCACATGAACTTCAGTTTGATCTTTCTGAGATTATGGAAAGGAATCTTGGGAAGCTTAAAGGTAGGAAGGCCCGCGGAACCTTAGTTGGTTCTGGGGATAAGCGATAAGTATCATTCATATTGTGAATGGTACTAACCAAACCAGCAAGTGCTGGTCTCTGGCCGAAAGGCCCACTTAAACTAAAGGTAAATTAGTATGACTTTCGTTCCTATTGCATTTGATGAAGCCAAGGAAGCCACTGCTGCTCCGGCAGGTGTGTATGAACTTCAGATTGTTGCAGCAGATGTTAAGCAAACGGGTCCGAACTCTGCCAATCCAGGAAGGGATCAACTCGTTTTTACTATTGGTTTTGTAGACCAAAGTCTGAACGCTTCCAACATTCGGCACTTTGGAGCGCTGCCTCACCCGGATGATGATCCGACTAAGGCACGCAATAAGGCTTTGATGCTGAAGCGTTTTCTCGTTGCCTTCGATATTCCCTTCGATAGCAACGGGATTGACCTGGATGCTATTTGCTTCGAGGCAGTTGGAAAGATTGCTGAAATCGAAGTCGGGCAGGACACTGGGCAGGATGGCGTTACGGTTTACAACCGACTGAACCTCCCGCGTCTGCCGAGGCAGGACTAAGCCTTGTTTCTCTGGGGGGCTTCGGCCCCCTGGAGATTTTCTAGGAATTAATATGATCCCTTTAAATATCGTTGTGGCTGATACAGAGACAACGGGTGTTGATTTAGCTACTTGTGAAATTGTTGAAGTAGCTGTTCACGGTCCCGCACTTTCGTGGGAATCCTATGTTAAGCCTAAGAAATCTATTCCGCCAGAAGTTAGTGCTATTCATCATATCTGTGATGATGATGTAGTTGATGCAAGGCCTTGGAATGAGGTTAAGGCAAATCTTTTGGAGCAGCTACATGCCCACAGAATTACTACACTCGCAGCACACAATGTGGAGTATGACTCTGCGGTACTTAATTTCGGTTCAGAGTTCTCCTGGATTTGTACTTATAAATGCGCGCTTCGGCAATGGCCCGATGCTCCCAGCCACAAGAACGAAGTTCTTAAGTACTGGCTTAACTTGGGTTTGCGTGGGCGTAAGTATCAACACGCAGCCCATTCAGCCTTACATGATTGCAAAACTACAGAGCTTATTTTATCTGCCTTGTTAAAGGAGCAAAGCGTAGAAACTTTAATTCAGTGGTCAAAAGAACCTAAACACTTTGCTAGGATCGCTTTTGGTAAGCATGCTGGAAAGAAGTGGGCAGAGATTGATTCTGGCTATCTCCAGTGGATGTGCCAGCAGTCTACTATGGATAAGGATTTAGTGGGTTGTGCTGCACGTGAGTTACAGAGTAGGAGGCGGTAATGCAACTTGAAAATCTCTTTAAACCTTTGAGTAGTTTAAGTGAGGAAGAACTTAAAGCACGTATTCAGGCGATTCGACATAACCGAACAGTTGAAAGGCCTGCGGCAAAGGCAAGAGCTAAGAGGGCTGCGAACACTGGTAAGACTGGTAATATTACTAGGATGAATCAGTTGCACGCCATGCTTGCTGCTATGGATCCAGAAGCTCGGGAACAATTACTACTTGGATTGGGGGATGGCAATGACTAAAGTGGTTGAAGGGGAGCGTAAGGACAAGCTTAAGCACGTTAAGATTGTGGATATTATCTTCGAGAAGCGTGCTCGTGAAGATTATGGAGATCTGGAGGAACTTAAGGTTAGCATTACGGAGAAGGGAGTTCTCCAGCCCATTACAATTAGTTCTACGGGTAAGCTCTTAGCAGGTGGGCGTAGGTTTACTGCATGTAGGGAGTTGGGTTTTACTACCATCCCAGCAATTGTGCGGGACGTGGTAGATGATGTAGATGAACTTGAAATTGAATTGATCGAGAACATCCATAGAAAGGATTTTACTTGGCAGGAACGGGCACTGTTGACTGCTAGGATTGACTCGCTGCAAAGGAAAAAGAATCCTAACTGGAGTCAGGCTAAAACTGGTGATCTTGTCGGCCTGTCTATGGGAATGACTAACAAGGATATCCAGTTAGCTAAGGCTATGCTTCTTATTCCAGAGATTGCGGAGTGTAAAACTGCTGATGACGCCTTTAAATCGATCAAGAAGTTTGAGGAGAAACTCCTCGTCACGGAACTCCGGAACCGACAGAAAGAAAAGATTGAAACTAAGACCCCGGAAGAGTCTGGTGTTGACGGGGGAGTGCGCGCAGCTCTCAAGCGAGCAGATTCGGACTATCGTATCGGAAATGTCTTTGATGGACTCGCTAAGCTTCGTGATGGGGGAAACATTACTATTATAGAATGCGATCCCCCTTACGGAATTGATCTTAACAATCAAAAGGGTTCTAGGGATCAGCCCAATAGTACAGCAACTGGGTATAAAGAGGTTCCAGAGGATTACTATGAGACCTTCCTAGCTCGCCTCACTAAAGAACTTTATCGTGTTGCTGGAAAGGATTGCTGGCTAGTTTTTTGGTTTGGGCCGACTTGGCAATCTGAGGTATTGAAACAACTTCAAGAAGCTGGCTGGATTGTAGATGAAATTCCGGCGCTTTGGGTTAAGCCTAATGGACAGACACTTCAACCAGAAAAGTATTATGCTCGGTGCTATGAACCTTTTTACTTGTGTCGAAAGGGGAACCCCGTACTAGCTACCCGAGGAAGGGCTAATGTCTTTAACTTTACTGGCGAGGGGAGTAAGTATCATCCGACTCAGCGTCCAGTGGAACTGATTGAAGAAATCCTTAAGACTCTTAGTATTGGTATGGATCACGTACTTGTTCCGTTCCTAGGCAGCGGTGCAACTCTCCGAGCCTGCTATAACATGGGTATTAGTGCTTTTGGCTATGACTTGGATGATAAGTACAAGGACAAATTCATGTTAGCAGTTGAGGAAGATACTCGCAAACTTTTCAGCTATAAGGACTAAGTAATGTCTTTCATGGCCTCACCTGTTCGTAGGATGATTCGTCCTGAGGGCGATCCTGCGGCTAAGATTGCAATAGTCGGAGATTACACTAGTGGATTCGATGATGCCGTACTACGTCCGTTCCAGGGGTACGGTGGCAATGCACTAGAACAGTGCCTGCATCTAGCTGGGCTTATCAGGGGAGAGGTATACCTCACCCATTTGATTAAGTGTCGTCCAAGTAAGCGGAGTTCTCCTAAGTCTCTTGCAGGGCCGTGTCCAGAGTTCTTCATTGAGAACAAAGGCGTATTCACTGCTGAGGGCGAGACCCACCTGCAAAGGCTCCGGGAGGAGCTAGACGCGACATCGTGCAATGTCATCGTCGCCTGTGGCCGCGCATCCTCCGTCGCGCTGGCCGGCGTCGGAGCCGTAGCCGCAAAGCGTGGCTATGTATTTCCTAGCATCGGTTTGCAGCAAACCAGAAAGGTTATCCCTACTCATCACCCTGGGCAGGCGGTGCGTGGAACTTATACATACAAGCACATGATTACTTGTGACTTGCAAAAGGCTAGGGAGGAAAGCAAGTTTAGGGAATTGATCCGGCCTGATCGTCGTCTGGTCTATGAATATGACAGTGTGGAGGAGGCGTTACAGTGGATCGAAGCTTTCGTTGGAAAGAGTCCCCTTAGCGTAGATATTGAGGTGATCAACTTTGAGGTGAGTTGTATCAATCTCAGCATTGATCCTCGCATTGGTGTAGTGATTCCCCTGGCTGATCGTTGGACCTTAGATGAAGAAGCATTGATCTGGCGGGCGATGGCTAATCTTTTGGAAGATCCAAGCACCACTAAAGTTTTGCAGAACGCTATCTTTGATATCCAGTTTATGCTTTCTCGCTATGGGATTTATCTCAGGGGGCCAATCCACGATACAATGATCGGACATTCCTGTATGTATCCAGAGTTCCCAAAGGGGCTAGGTTTTTTGGGGAGCCTCTATTGTGGCAGTCAGCAATACTGGAAGGATATGGTTAAGTTCGACGATATCAAGGAAAACTCATGAACGTTCCGATTCAAAAATCTGATGGTCAATGGTACTTCTTTGTGGCAAATCATGAGTTTGGTCCGTTTCTGGACGAGGCCGATGCTTGGCAGGGCTTAGAGGACTTTTATCGCGCTAAGCCCTGTCCTAACGGGAGCTGCGAAGAATGAAAATGAGTAAAACTTTTCTGGAGTATGCGGCGTTGGATGCTGCGTGTACTCTAGAAATCCATGACGCCATCTGGCCCAACATTGGGCAGTTCCAGCCGGCAGTAGATTTAACCATGCGCCTGTTCCCGGTTCTTATGTTCATGCAGACTCGGGGAATCAAGATCAACAAGGAAGCACTGGCTGCTACTCGTATTGATGTGCAGGCGGATATCCGCGCTAAGCAAGCTGACTTGGACCTACTCTGTGGGAGGCCGCTTAATGTCAAAAGTTCCAAAGACTGCCAACGATATTTTTATGACGAGTTGGGGATTAAGCCCTACACGAATGCCGAGGGAAATCCAACTGTTGATGATAAAGCCTTACAAAGGTTGGTACGGGGAACTGCTAAGCACTCAGGACTACGACAAGCGAAGCTTGTTCAAGAAATTAGGGGCCTGCACAAACTCTACGGAACTTACCTCAATCTTGCATTCGATGCAGATGATAGAATCCGTTGCTCTTTCAACCCCCGTGGTACTAAGTTTGGACGACTTTCGTCCAGTAAAACTATCTTCGGAACTGGAACGAACTTTCAAAATTTACCACAGGACTTTAAGAAGTTCCTCGTGGCTGATGAAGGGTACGTTTTTATGGAAGTTGATAAACGGCAAGCAGAATGGGTAGTTGTAGCTTACGCTTCCGGCGATGCTAATATGATCGCTGCGGTTGAGGGAGGCATTGACGTGCATACTCATACTGCAAGCCTAATGTTTGGAGCAGACCCATCAATCATTAAGGTTGAGGGAAAGCTTGTCGGGCATAGCACTGATGCGGATTATATCAGGACACTTCGACAGGATAAATTGTCCGAGTTCTATAATGCCCGGTGGCCTCGAACAATGTCGCTGCGACAATGCGGAAAGAAGTCTAACCACGGCCTTAATTATGACGAAGGTTATAATGGATTCGCTCTCATTAATGAGATTGAAATCCCGGAGGCTAAGCGTATTGTTGCACTGTATCATCAGATTTATCCGGGGATTCGGATCTGGTATGAGTCTATCAAACGTGAGTTAAGTAAGGACCGCACACTCACAAATTGTTTCGGTCGTAGCGTCCGATTCATGGGACAGTGGGGTGATGAGCTGTGGAAGTCTGCATACTCCATGATACCGCAGAGTACTGTTGTCGATTCTCTTAATGGAGGCATGGTAGATATTCATGCTGACAAGGAATTGTGCAACCCTATCGGCTTTAATATCGACGTACTGGCGCAGGTGCATGACTCAGTGTTAATGCAGGTACCTATTAAAGTGTTGAAGGATGAGGAGAACTTTAACTACCTGCGAGATAAGATCACATACTATACAAGTCCGGATATTACCTATAACAATCGGAGCTTTCGCATCGCAAGTGATTATAAGTTTGGGCTTAATTGGGGGTCGGCAGATGCAGAACGTAATCCTTTTGGGATGACCGAGCTGGATACCTATGAAGATTTTATGACGGCACTTGAGGGCTGGCAGCGCAATGAGGGAACTCACTAACTGGTTAGATAGCTATCTGGAATATACACAGAATACTGAGTCTCCGACAAGCTATCATACCTGGTGTGGTCTATCAGTTATTGCGGGGGCATTGCAGCGAAAAGTGTATTTACAGTGGGGATTAGCAGAAGTTATCTACCCCAATCTATACGTAGTTTTGATTGGCCCATCTGGACGTACCCGAAAAGGTACTGCCATCGGCATCGCTAAGTCAATGCTGAAGAAAATTGGGTCCGTGTCTGTGGTGCCGGAATCTTCTTCCGGTCGACAGGCTATGATTCTAGCCATGAAACGTGCCAGTAAGAATTTCCAAGACCCCAGTGATGGAATCATTAAGTTCCATTGCTCAGTGACCGCATTTTCTGAGGAGCTTTCTGTATTCCTTGGACAGGGAGATATTGCCTACCTTTCCAACTTAACGGATTGGTATGATAGTAAGGATGATTGGGAGTATGAAACAGTTAGTCGCGGCAAAGATAGTCTACAAGGGCTATGCTTAAACCTCTGTGGAGGCACCGCACCTGACTGGATTCAAAGTATGATTCCACAAGAAGCTTTGGGCGGCGGCTTTACATCCCGAGTGATCTTCATTGTTGAGACGCACAAAAAGCAGACTGTTCCAGAGTACATAGTTGATGAAGCCACGAAGGAGCTTGGGTTAAAGCTGCAACGAGACTTAGAGCGTATTAGTATGCTTGCCGGGGAGATGAAGTTCGATGCAGAGGGAAAACAGGCTTACATTGATTGGTATATAGAACAGGATAAGAAGCTTTCTAATGGGCAACCTGCCATTCAGGATAACCGTTTTATTGGTTACTGTGAACGTCGAGCTACGCATCTTCGTAAACTTATGATCCTCTGTAGCGCCAGTCGCGCAGATGATTTGTTAATGACCCGAGCAGATTTTGATAAGGCCATCGGGTTACTGCGAGACGCTGAAGTTAATATGGGCAAGACTTTCGGAGGCCTAGGAAAAGCCCGAGATAGCGATGCTCTCGATACTGTTATGGGGTTCATTAAGTCTATGGGGATTACTACTCGCAGAGCCGTACTGGGCAAATACTTCAGAGACATTGATCCACTCACGTTGTCAAACATTGAAGTTACACTACAGCAATTAGGCAAGATCAAAGTTAGACTTGTACCGGACGCATCAGGTGGACCGGATAAGACCTACACCTGGATTGACGAGTAGCATTCACATTATGAATGGATCTGATAACATTATACCAGAGACTTTTACGGGGCTATTTAAATGACACATGCTGACTCTGCTACTTGGGCAAAAGAAAGGGCACAGACTGGAGAGAATTTAATCTCTCTAATCGAGTGCCCTCACTGTAAAAAAGAAATCGCTATTTACTATAAGTTAGATGCCAGAGTTGAGCCTGTTCCTGATACCACTGACGCCACGCCTCAACTTCAGCTCGATCTAGGTGGCAGGTAGAGTAGTTGGAGAGGATGGTTCTGGTAGCGTCTGCAACTCCAACAGGGGCCGCTTCGACGCTTCCGGTGGTGGGGGGAACGATGGAACGAACTCCTGCGTCGTGCAGCACGCGGAAACCACCAGGGAGATCGGGAGTACTAACAGGAATGTAGTAAGGAATTTCTTTAATGATGGCTTCACTTGTAACATATACATACTCTGTACGCTCGTGAAAGACAGTATCAACAACCATGTTAACCGTTAGTTGCCTCTTTTTAATCTCAGCAAGAATTACCTTACCACGCTCTTTCGCCTTTTCCCATTCAGCGTAGGCACTAGCTTCACCTCTCTGGAATTGCCAGTTCCCATAAAACCAGACAAGTCCCACCAACCCTACCAGGACCCAGGCTTGGTAGGGTATTTTTTTAATTATCGCTAGGAGGGTTAGGAGGATCGTCATTAGATAAACTCTTCTGTTTATACATACGCAAGGCGATGGAAATGATTGCTAAAATAGCAAGACCCGTAGCAGTCCTCTTATCAATCCACGTAACTGCTAGTGCGGGAATGTGCTCTAATAACTGTGCGAACACTCCAATGATAACCCAGAAACGAACAGTAGCAAACCGCCAGGACTTCTTCCAATCATCAACTAACCACTTCATTAAGAGCCTCCGAATTTCTTATATGCTGCTTCAAGTTTATCATCATACTTATTTAACTTATAACTTGGACCATTATAAGCTGCCGCAAACGCATCCCAATTCTTGTCCCTAATATGTCGATCTAACTTCCTAGTCTTAATGAAGGCTACAAAGGCAGATAACTGAGCAGACTCACTCCGCCACATAGCATTAACAAAGGCTTGTAACGTCTTAAAGCCACAGAATTCATAGTTAAAGCCCATGATCTGGAAGCGTCCGTAGCTAGCACTCTGCAAAGCAGCATTGCGATTAAGGGAACTTGCCTTTTCTAACCTCTGGGCTTCCTTCCGTCCTCGATCAATCCAATCGGTCCCCTTTGCGTAAAGTCTCCTATTCCATCTAGGAGAACTGATATCAGGATACAGTTTATCATACTTATGATCCGTGAGCCTGCTAAAAATATGGGCCTCAAAGAGAATAACAGGAATCCCACAGGGAAGAAAACCCTTCCCCGGGGATTCAACTTCTGCTACTGCCCTAATCGCAGCATCATCACAATTTAACTCAACCGCGGCCTTAGCAAAGTCCGCATCAGTAAGAGTCATCAATCTTCTCCATGAATCGGCAGATCGGATGCGGCGGGAGGCGCGGGGCTTGTCGGACTGCCTGGTGCCCAGAGTGGTGCGGGCTGCGGCTGTGTCCACGGCGGCGTCTGTAGATCCTCGGTACCGCGGACGAAGTCTTGCGGCTGCCGAGGCTCCCAGTGCTCGGGACAAACAAAGTATCCTTGCCAATGCCGTTTCAAACTACTTGCTTTACGTTTCCTCCCGCATTCATAACACTGAGCATTCCAATCGCCTAATTTAAGAAAATCAGCTTTACCCATTAGGATCGCCTCTGCTTATCTTTCTCTTTAGGAGGAACATTGATTTCAACCTTATAACCTTCACGCCTTCTCCGATCCTTTCTCCTACTCTCTAAGCTCTCTCGGAAATATTCATAGCCAGGACGTCCAAGTACTGGAATGTATTTACTCGAACGTTCCGGCTCATTCAGGAGGTCTGCACTCATCCTAAAGATTGGCGGCTTCTTTGATTCGATAAATCCTTCCAACGGTCCAGAATCTCGCATACGATTATAGTCATATAAAGATAAGCCGAGAGCCTCTAAGGCATTAACAGGAATCTCCTTCCAATCTAATTCCAGCGGCTTTCCTGCTAATGCGTCCTTGATTTTATCACTTAGAACTCCCTGCACTCCCAAGATGGCACCAATACCTACTAAGTTTTTCGCACCTCTAACAATACGTTTAGGGTTAGTCGTAAGAATATCTTTAACAGCTGATTCATAAACTTCGTTAAGAACACGAAGGCTAAATGTTTGCAAATGATACATGAGCCTTCCGTTAGGCATTCTCTGATACATTTGCGGAAGTTCCCACGATGTTAGCGGCTGCGTTCTAGTTAAGTCGGTAAAGGCAAGAAGTTCTACAGATTCATTAACCTCACCTCGCTTTAACGCTGCTAATGCCTTTGGAAAATCTTCAGGGAATGCGCGTTGATACCTATCCGCCAGACGCATAATGCCCTTAGGAGAACGTGCATCTTGAAGCATCCGCTCTACAGAAGCGTTTAGGCCAAAGTTTTTACCTACCTCATCAATAGTACGGAAACCGCCATACTTAAATGACCAGTCAGCAACCTTTCTTGTCCAGCCAGATGCAAGAAACTCGTGCCCAATATGCTCATTGAGACCGAAGTTCCGAAGGTCTAACCTCTTAGCCCTAATAGCTTGTCGAACAAGTGCTTTAGTACTAGCACGCCAACCATGAAGCCTTGCCTGCTGAACGATGTCACCTACCTGAGTCGCTGCAGCAAATACATGTCCCAGTAAGGATGCATTTACTAAATCCTTAGTACCTGAGACAACAGGAGATGACGCCATCTCACCTCCAGAAAAACGATCCTGGAGCATTCCAGCAAGTTCAATAGCCTGGCTATCCGACAACTCTCCCTTATTTTTCAAGTCATTAACAAGCTCTCCGATAGAGTCGCTAACATTAACGTATTCATGGTTACCTTCCTTTTTCTTAACTAAATGCTTCCCAAAGAACTTTGCCCTCTCGATGTACTTAATAGCTTGCACACCATAACTATTTAGTGCAGCAATAGGATCATGATAATACTGTTGCAGATGTTCCGGGATTTCTTGAATAGTCCTAGCCTTGGAGAATCCGGGACGGCCCGCCTGAACTGGTTTACCGAGATAAGGTTCTAACACCTTATTCACGATAATGTCTCGTTCAATTTCAGTGAGCGCGCGTCCAGACTTATTCTTTACAGTAGCCTCAGCAGTCTTGATAGCCTGATCAATTTTATCTGAAACGTCATTCCCTAATGCCTTACGAAGTCCGTCTAAGTCTTTAACACTAAAGGGAAAGTAATCAAGCTCCGTCTTTGCGATAAGACCTAAATCAACAAGAGTATCCTCAATATCATCCAGCACCTTTCTTACTGGAGCATAAGCATCTACAAATTTTTGACCTCCTGCGAAGTTCAACACCTTATCAACAACATCCTTCCGGCGGGTCGATAGTGCTCGAATAACTACAGGTTTAATTGTCTTAGGTAATTTATCAAAGATCTGAGTAAAGGAGTACGTAGCATCATTGTACTTCTTAATATCTCGAAGCTCTGCCTCCCCATGCTTCTTTGCACGGCCATAGAGGGTAGGACTCATATCCCTAAGGCGATAATCTATCGAGCGTAAGTATAGGGAAAGCCTATTAGCATCACCGAGATCGCCTAATGCAATATTCTTACCTCGACCAGCCTTACCTAATGCTAATGCGCCAAGAGTGCCGCCGAAAAGCGCACTAACACCCGTTTTCCACGGATCACCATCATAGAAGAAATAACCTGCGGCTCCACCAGCAATAGCTGCACTAGTAATCGCTGCGGTTTTTACCATCGCTTCTGTATCGGCCTCTCCACGCTGCTTATAAGGAACCTTAACTTCCGAAGGTTCCTGCCCAAGCTTCAATCGATTGTTCTTAATAGCTACCTTAATTCGATTCTCAGCCTTAGCGATATGCACAGAAGCAGTAGGCTGGCTGATACCCATCATCTCAGCCACACCCTTCATATCATAGTTATCAAGATGATATAAGGTAAACGCTTCCGCAACCTTAGGAGGCATCCTCTCAAGTTCTTGCCGCATGATATCGAACACCTGATCTCGAACAGCTAAGGATTCAGGCGTGTCATAGGCACCCTCCATTCCAACTTCAAAGTCTGGAAGGTCGCTATGACGATCGATTAAACTATAACCAGCTTTACTCTCTCCTTCATAAGAATCTCGAGCGGACGGTACATCTTCGTTAAGGACCTTATAAGTTCCACCTCCGCGTCCATCACTTTGCCTGGCCCTAATGGCCATCTTAGCTTCGTTTTGCGCAACCCTAGTTA
The DNA here is from genome assembly GCA_964395665.1 of uncultured Anaerolineaceae bacterium. Lineage (GTDB taxonomy): Bacteria > Chloroflexota > Anaerolineae > Aggregatilineales > Phototrophicaceae > JAEZAF01. The sequence continues at coordinate 25,686 of CAYNDH010000014.1, read as the reverse complement.
CATACGCAGGGAACGACTCTCGGATATTAAAGTCGGGGTTACTTTGAATTTCTGTAAAGACCTTAATGAAGGCTTCTTGTGCAATATCTGCGGCTTCTGCCGCTAACCAACTTTCTCGATTGGCTACATACTTTTGAACTACTCGTTCAATTTTCTTTCCATAAGCTTCCCAGAGATTTTCAAAACTCTTCTGATCTCCGGCTTTAGCGGCCGTAATCCACGCATTATCGCGTGCACGAATCTCACTTTCTTCTAAAGAGTTTGCTAACTTCTTTGCCTTAGTTAATGCTGCAATGATTTGTCCGTCAGAAGCGATAGCACCAACCTGTCGCATGCGCGTAAGGATGGAACCGCCCGCCGGAACAACAAGGCCCGCTAAACCGCCAAGAATAGTGCCTTTAAGTTTTTCATCTTCAGGAAATAAAGTAGCGCCCACAGCAGCTCCGCCCGCCACTACACCAAGACGGGCGAGGGTTTCTGGATCAGCCTTACCACGCTGCCGCTTCGGCGTATTCAGTGCGGCATCCCGTCTAGCAATATTCGCTTCAACCTGCTCAATAGTTGAAGAATCCTCAGTATATGTAGCCTCTAATAGTTCCTCCGCACTTAAGCGCTCATTAAGTTCAACAGCTTTCTCCATCTCCGCCCTAGCTTCATCCATCATCCCTGCCTCTTCCGCAGAGTTCCGGGCGATAATAGCGGCGTCATACTCCTCCGCGAACCCCGCCCTCCGCGCAGCCGCGTCCTCGGGATTGATACCGTGCGCGGCGTCGAGCTTCGCTGCCGCCTGCGCCTCCGCCTCGGTCGCCAGAGTCGCCGCACGATTAAGGCGTTCCTCTACTACAAAGGAAAGGTAGTCTGCATAATCCGACTCGTTCTTGAACGCGTCCTTGATACTCTTTCGCCGTTGTGCGATAATAGCCTTGGGATCGGGATGCAGCGGATCTCCTGCCATAGCGAGAATGAGCTGCTGAAGTGGGGTAGTTTCTGTTCCGACTCCATGCTTCGAGGAAAGGGCCGTTTCAATAACTTCTTCCATCTGAACGTCTGCCTTAGCTGCATCAGCTAAAGCTTGTTCATACACACCTTCGGCCTTCGCAGCCTCGGCGTTAGCTAACTTTGTCTTAGCCCTGGCCCCTTGGAAGAACACATTACCTGCCGCACCAGTGAGAACGCCGATAGCAGCGTTGAGCCGAACCTCGTCATCGTTAACCCTGCCGAACTCTGCGAGATTCTGTACTGCTCCAGTAGCCACGTTCAGCGTAGCCGTAGTGGCTGCACCATCAATGATCCTATCCGCAATAGTTCCCACCTTCCCAGCAGTTGTTCCTGCCCCGACCTTCCTTGCAGCTTGCAGGGAGCGGATAGGTTTAATGAGACCGGAGCCAGCAGGAGCTGCTACCATGTAGGGGTCAGCGGCAAGTGCCTCTATGAGAGCTAATCCTACGGCATCCGGGCTTTCATTTGCGGCAGTCCATAGCTGGTCCCACGCACGAATAACGTCAGGATTAGTGCGCTCCTCCCAGTCAGCTAGGAACGGTTTAGCTTGTTCTAATTGCTCAGGCGAGGCATTCTCATCCCTAACCGTTTGCATGGCCTGGGCGGTTTGCCTAATAGTGTCAAACTTCTTACGTTCTAATTCTGGAAGCGTTGCAAGATACGTAACAGCAGCCGCAGGCAGGGAGTCCTGTAAGAGTAAATCAATCGGAGTTTTAACATTCGCCGCGATTCGCTGGACTACACCAGTGAAAGTGTCTTTGGGAGCGAAGTTCGTATCATCTGCCATCGGACGAAGATGGTTTAATCTCTTAGGCAGAAGGTAGGCGTCCTGGGGAGAGGTCTTAAGACGTTCCACCCACTCAGCTTCCTCCTCTGCAAAAGGCTTGGCAGATACCCGGACTTGCCTATATCGATCTGCGAACGACTCAAAACTTAAACCCCTACGGACAACTTCACTATTAAAGTCAAGTTTAGCTTCATCGTAAAGAAGTTTAAGTTCCTCATCAGTCCGATCAACAAGTACAGTTTCCCGATTCAGGGCTTGCTTAATACCTTCCCACCCACGATGAGCAGAACGCTTTAGTGCATTAATAGACGACGCAACGCCGGGGATAGGAATGCCGGTCTCTGCCATATCCCTAGCCAGTCGGCGCGTCAATGTAGTCTGGAGACTTTCTACCTCAGCCGGGGCAACAGCCTTAGGCTTGGGAGCCGGCGGGGCATTAGACTCCGAACCCCGAATCGAAAGAGCTTCCTCAAGCGAAATGGTATCGGAATCTGCTGCTTGCTCAAGCTGAGCCGCAGCCTCTACCATGTCAAAGGGGATATCTAACTCACTAGCAATAGTCTTAGCCTTAGCTAAAACTTGCTGCGTATATTGCCTAGTCAGAGGACCATGCTGCTTAGGATTACTGCCAGCGTGATGATGGGCAATAGCCCATTCAACACCCCTACTCTTAATTTGAGCGGCTAGGTCCTTAGCTGCCGCATCGGCAGCCTGACGATAATCTAACGGGTCGATACCGTGACCCTTGGCAGTATCCGGAATAAACTGCATCATTCCCGTAGCATGACCATACTTAGTCTTAGGTCCAACTGCCTCGGGATTGTAGTTACTTTCTTGCTGCGCTAATGCGAAAAGGATTGCCGGATTGATCTTATGCCGTTCAGCAGTATCCAGAAGAGTCTGCTTAATCTCTGGGTCTGACGGCAACAGACTACCGGAAGGCACACTTACCTTCTCGGGAGCGCTCGTCGAAAACATGTCACGCTTGGCAGGCTTAAATGGAGTTAAGCCCATAGCTTCTTCTAAAGAGATTGTCATAAGATCCGTTCACATTATGAATGCAACTATTTATCGAAAGAACTGCCATTCCAACGCTTACTACCGAGTCCATCAATCTGATAATATCTACCAGGAATGAGGGAAGATTTAACTTCTTCGACAGAACCTGTTGGAAGTGGAAGTGGGGACTTTTTCCCTCCTCGCCTTTCGTACCTAGTGTAATAATCTCCAGGCTTCGATCCCTTGAAAGTAACGAAATCTCCTGCCTGTTCAGCTTCCATTACTGCCCGCTGCATAGCTTCAGGCATAGAGATTCCGGGAGTATCCCTGAAAATTTGCTTAGCGCGTCCAATGGCATCCTCAATCGCAGCTTGCAGCATGGGGGAGTCCTCTTTAGGGGATTCTCCCATTGGTAAGGCTTTTACATTTTGTAAGATGATCGCCCGCATTGCATGACGTTCGTCCGGTTTAGATGCCCCACCTCCTGTTGCCCCGCTAGTCTTTTCCCTAATATCATTAGCTCTAGCAGATTCCTTAACTCGCTCTCGAGAGATTTGTAAAGATATCCGCCTAAACTCTGCGGCATCGGCAGCTACCCTATCTGCTCGCCTGTGTCCCTGTGCAGAAAGTTCTAAGGTTGCTTGCTGGGCTGTGGTAAGAGCCTTAGCCCTAGCAAGATTTGTAAAGTCGGGACTGTAAGGAACCGTTTTCAACTTAGCCACTTGATCAGGCCCAACAGTTTCTACAACCTCTGGAGGAAGGTTATCCCAGAATAACTGAAGCTCCTCATCGTTTCCAATATCAGCTAAGCCTTCCCAGAAATAGTTTGCTGCCTTAGTAATATTATCAAGACGAGTCTTTTGCCGAGACTCTGCCTTACTCTGAATCTCTGCTGACTTACTTTGATAATCTATCGCAGACGCCAGCATATCTGTGGCACGCTTAGGGGCGCCCGCAGCTGCGTATTGTCCGGCGGCAATTTCCATAAAGCGGCTAAAACTTTCTGGAGTATTGCTGGGGTCTTGAATATTAACCCCCTCACCACGAGCAATAGAAAGAGTGTTAGCCATAACCTGCTGATCTAACGCCTCAGCGGCTTGGGCATCTTCATATTCAGTTAACTTAATTTGGTCATCCAGAGCCTGTGAAGCCCTAGCAGCTTCAGAGTTAAGAATCCTCTGTCCTGTCTCTAGTCCCTCTAAACCTACACGGGAAAGATCAACAGCCATCACTAGCTCCAATTAGAGAAATTGTCTAAATTGTTTCCGAAGTTTGTCAAGGAGCCAACTGTTCCAGTGTTTCCAGGAGGTGTCACTGGAGTAGGATTGGACCTTCCACCCCAAACAGTAGCAAGATTAGCAAGCGTATTACCAACACCTGCAATAGCGCTTAGCTTGTTGTCGTTAGCGCCCGCTTCCGCAGCAGCCCCTGTGCCATACGCACTAGCCCGCGCACCCTGACCCTGACCGACACCTGCCAGCATAGAGAGGTTGTCAAACTCTTGCTGATATGCTGCCGCACCTGCGTCTGCGGCGGCAACTAAAGCGTTACCGGAACCAGTATATCCCTGAGAAGCCATTGTACGATCAGCACCCTGCAACCTAGCCTTAAACGCAGCAGTATTGGTAATATACGATGGATCGTTTGCCAGTTGGCTCAGGCGTTCAGCGTACTCTGGCCGATGCTGGGCAAACGGATCAAGTGCTTCCATCTGATCCTGCTGAGCTGCAATAGCACGTTCTTGTTGTTTCTTAGCTTGCTTGGAAGCGTATACAGCGGTACCTACTGATACCAAAGCTCCTACAGTTACAGCGGCCATTAGTTCACCTTTGTAAAACAGTATTCAGTGGGAAGGAATCCTTCTTTTTTAAAGAATCTATCTAATACCGGATTGCTAGTCTCAAGCCGAGTCATCTGAAAATACACCCAACCCTTAAGCTGCCGGAGCTGATCAACTCGACGAAGGAGATCTCGACCTAAAGTTCCTTGCCTATGCGCTGGAGCCACCCACCAGACAACCTCAGAACAGATTGTGTAATTACTATTAAACATAAAAGGGGCGCCAATAACTCCAAGGATACCCACCAGTTCGTCTTCCACCTGTGCAACAAGAAAGATCCCTTTACGCATTACTAGATGAATTAGGTTAGTAACAGTTTCATCGTCAAACTCTATCCACTTTGCGTAGGGAGTTTCAGGATAGAACTCTTTCGTTAAAGCAAGAATCTTTGGAGTATCTAAGATCGTTGCGTGCCTAATCATTTAAGTCCTCCAAAAAATGGAAGAAGGCAATAGCAATTAGGCGCCCATCTTCAGGAGTAGAACCAAAAGCCTTAAAAGGAAAACGAGAATGGAAAAGATTGTTCTTATAAATTACAGCCCTGTTTGCTTTGGCAGGTACAAGATCAATCTGTTCCCACGCATCAGCATCCTCAAAATCGTTCTTAATCTTAGTAAAAAGCTCCAGGTCTCCGTAGTTGATCTCCGTCGTACCTGTTTCCTTATGTTTCCAGAAGGCAGTACCACTATCACCTTCGTTTAGATAGATCACGATTACGTGAGAGCCATAACCTAAATCAGAGTGAATCGATTGATTAGGCGGCTCGTGTTCATAGTTAAGGCGATAGCCAGATAGAACGATCTTAACTCCACCCAAGGTTGAGGTCAGACAATCAAACAACTGCGGAACATGAAGCATCGTGATGCGCTTATAGACTTCATTATCTGGACCTAACCAATCATAAAACTCTGACAGGATAGCGTGCTGCCTGACTCGATTAAAATCAGGAAAGAAGTCATCAATAACTACTACACCCGGAATATTGTCGCTCACTTATGCCACCCATGACTAGTTAAAATAAAATAGGCCAAAGCTCCGAGAGTTGCTAGGAGGATAAATCTAATGGACCACCTCCCTACAATCGCCGCCTGCTCGTCTAACCATTCCTTAATAGCTTCTTTGACTATAAGCTTAAGTTCAAGTTTCTCAAACTTGTGGAGCGCCTCTTTTACATCTGGAAAATCATAAGACACTATGTCCCCCTAACTAAATGACACGAATCCAGAAGTCCCTTCAACTACTGGAGGCGGCCCGCTAGTGACCAAAGGAATTGAAACACTAATATCTGGCCAAGTAGCGGGAGGGATGGCCATAGAACTTTCAACAACCTGCGCAATTTGATCAGTTGAAACATCCCCAAGGTCAGCCACTGGGAGCACTCCAAGTATCAGTCTCCTCAACAATCAACCAAGAAGTTGAATAGATAAGGGCGCGAAAGCTAGCTGATGGGTCATAAGCAGTATCAGTAAAGGTATCGTCAACGGTGATGGTACCTACACCTCCGTGGAGTGGCGCCCAAAGATTAGGAAGCCAACCACGCTTTACCATTGAAAGTGTGCCCATGGTAGTAGTTTGCGCTGAGCTATCATTGACACCAATCTTTTCTCGGTATATGCGATTTCCATAACCAGCTCTAGCTATAGGAAGGCCTGAAACTACTCCTGGACTAGAAGTCTGAACTCCCGCCATACTGCCAGTGGTAGATTTAACCGAACTACTTAAATCACGACACCACCAAAACCTGCCATTAATAACACTAGCACCACCACTAATAGCTTGAGCTAAACCGCCTCCATCAGATGTTGAGGTATTAGGCTTAACACAACAAACTGTATCATACGGGCTAGAAAAATTTCCCGGAACGTCTCCAAAACAGCCCATACTCCAAAAGGTAGAAGAGCCGCCAAAACTAGAAAAATAATAAATGAAAGTTTCGCTTAAGTAGATCTTAAACTCTCGGTCTGTTGTATTCTGTGTATTACTTACAAGCCAGTTAGATGCATTGTTAGCTAACTGCGAGGTAAGCGGAAATGGGTCAGTAATTGAGGTAGCACTACTAGCGTCTTCGCATCCCCGGACTAATGCTAATCCTGCGTTACCGCTTATACTAGAATCATGATAAACATGCAAGCGATGCCTGTTACCACTTCCGGGCCTATATACCCTAGCATTTCCAGAACTATATTCAATAGCCCAGCTAGCTTGAGGTAAGGCCCAATCTAGCACAGAACATAAGTCCCCATTAGTTCCAGAGTTCCTAGGTGCCCCAGATGAACTGTTAGTAAGAACTATCCAAGTCATGACTTAGTACCTTGCATAGTAAAAGTGAACCACTTAACGGAAGTGACCGAACGAACTTGAATAGTTATTGCTTGTGACTGTGTCAATGCCGTAGTTCCCCAGCCACTAAAATCTCCGGTAGCGGCTATTCCAGATGATACTGTAGGATAGTTACCACCAACAATACTATCGCCAACAACCGGAGGAACGTTGGCAAAGTTATCTACCCATACATCTAACTCAATACTTCCTGAAGGGGCGCACCAAAGAAACCAATCTGCATCTAGTGCATAATTAGTAGGGAGGATTGCGGAGAATACTGTACCAACATTTAAGACACTACCGCTAAGGCTGCCTCCAGTTACCGTGATCCCGCCAGTAGCTGAGCCGCCCCCACCTCCAGTAGCATTAATAGTTAGATTGCCGGAACCATTATCGATAATCCTTCCAGTTCCGCTACCACTAAATGATACATTAGTACCTGCAACTAGATCAGCAGTTACCACATCAACTGTAGGGTTGCCGGTAGTGCCGTCCCCATTAGTGACAGTGACGCGGTTAGAGGTTCCCTGAAAACTCCGAGTAACCCAGACTATACCATTCTTAACGAGGAAACCTGTCCCTATTACATCAATGAGATTAATAACACTCTCATTAATGACATTAACCTTATCTCGCAAAGACACAAGCCATCGTGTCCATGTTTGATTAAAGAACTTTCCATTTTCCCTGGTAACTTCATCCTCTCGTAATGGAGGAGTATGTTCGGGAACTGGAGGAACTTTGTCAGTCTCAACACTCATAAGGTTCCTACATCGTACTGTACTTCAATAGCGCTAATACGGAAAGGTAGGTCTTGCGCATGAACAAGTTCAAAGGCCCGTCGCTTAAAAGTACCACAATTAATAAGCATAGGGGCCTCTGCACCTAGATCAAACTTTCTAGGCTGTGACCATGTTCGATAATCGTCATCAGTATGCCGAACTGTTAGAACACTTCCTTCAACCTGATCTCCTACAACCTTCATCATGTTAAGCTGCTTACGCCTGAACGTGTCAGCATCAAACTTAGGAGTAATGATCTTAACTACAATTGGATCATTCAGATCCTTGTAAGTTTCACTATCCATATAATAAAGACGGCCATTAGATTCATGCTGAAGTATATGCCGCTGCGAAGCATCATAAGTACTTGCCACAATAGGAAAATAGTTACCGTTGGAATCTGTCCACTGAAACCAGAGATCTTGGACAATATCATAGGCAAGAGTTAAGTTACTATTCTTAAACGTGATAACGTAAAAGCTGTGCCCATTAATCTTTAATTGCCACGAGTAGACAATACTTGTATCAATCTTATTTAGCAGCCGATCAATGGAAGGTGTAGAAACTACTTTAAATGCTCCTTGATTGAGCATAGATACTTGCAAGGACGCTGCCTGATTTGTAGAGAGAAAGACAAGTACATCATCAATCTTCTGAACGCTGTCAGCATCAGCGCAACCATAGTGGACCTTCATACCCTGTACTGAACCTAACGGGCTGCCCACAGAGTTACCGGCATCAAAGAAGTATTCAGTACTCCACTGCTTTAATGCCACAACGTACACAAGCTGCTTAGTCATGAACACTCCGCCATCAGGCTCAATCTGTGCGCGGATAAAGTTCAGTGGATCCCAGTCACCTGCTTGATCTACAGAGTTAATCGCACTTCCCCAAATCACAGCCTCTGGCTGCATAACATAGATGGGGCCATTTAGATAAGCAAAACCTTTAACTGTCTTTTCCGGATAGTCCTCATCAATACTATGCAAGCTCGCAGATACAGTAGCACCATCAGTTGCGTAGGCGTTCTCGCCATTACCAAAAACTAACTTAGGAGTAGCGCCTAAGATAGAATCGAATCTATAAGTTGTAGTATTGTCTAACCCGGAAGCTAAAACCACTCCATCCTTATAAATGGTGCCTCCGAAAATAGAGTAGACAGAACCATTCCAGAAACACAAACCTTGCCCTACCTGACCATCAGCGATAACACCAGCGGTAGATAGACCAGGACGCTTATAGATGAAAAGCTCTCCCTCCTTAGAAAGCTCCATATAACAATTAACTAAGCGAGCATCCTTAGTAACACTTTCCGCACGATTAGATGTTACCACTACTAGGGGTAACCTAGGGGGCAGAACGACAGACTCGAATTGAGAACTTTGCCTAGCCATTAGTTAAAACGTCCTACGACACCATAACCACTACGTTGATCGGGAGTGAAGCGAGTTGGCGCATCTTCAACGTCCCAATTCTCAAGAGCTTCTCGATAGATAGCAGACCTCTGAGCGCATCTGTCCATAATAGCCTGAGGCTGGCCAGTACAAATGTCATCAGCTAATCCCCAGCGAAGAGCGATACGCCACTCCTGCGGGAAGTCCATAGAGGCTTCAAGGTTAATAGGATTAGTAATTTCTCGTTGGATTAACAAACTAGCAGTATTAGATGCCTCGGCAGTACTTGGGGGATTCCAGAAATGCACACCTAAGTTTACTGCCTGCTTGTCTACAAAATAAGAACTAATAGTACCGGGGGTAGTTACTTGAGAAAGAGTCATCCACTCATTCCAACTAAGAGTAACTAAAGGGCGACGAACCCCTGCACTTGTCACAACATTAGCTTGCAGCACTCGAGATGGCTTGGCCATTACTACTGTACCAGTAGGGCCAAAAGAATAAAAGCCGACGTTAGGGGAAAGGTTAACACTTAACTCTTCATTTAAGAAAAGCTTCAACCCCTGGGTTTGCCAGAGGTTGATAATGTCATTAAGTCGACGAAAGTTACTAGCCAATTGTTCAGAGTTAGGCTGCTCCCCTTCCCCTAAATAACCAGCATCGTGCATTGCATCGTTGATGATACCATAGACGGTATTGGAAGTAGCCATGAAACACCTTATAAGGGAGTAACAGTACCAATCTTCTTGAAGTGCGTAATTACAGTAGCTGTAGACTCTGCTGGAAGTGTAACAATAATGTCCCCAGTTTTCCCGGCAGCTGCATTATTGACAATACCACCGAATGATTCAAAGCAGAGAGTTTCAGAGTGACCGTGTACGGTTAAAAGCGTAACATCTGTATCGGCATCCCCAGCAAAAGTAATAGGCCCGCCATCTCCAGGACTATCGTAGGTAACCTTTAAAATACGAAGATCAGTACACGGTGGAGTAAGGGTCGATACATCCACGGTGTTAGCGCCGGCTCCCGAGAACTTAATCACTAAGTTACGAGGACCCTGATCTAAAACTTGCATAGCCATAGGGGTCTCCTAAAGATCCGACGCAGTATACACACCTGCGTCGGAATAAGTGATTAACGTTCGACAGCAGCGAAGATGTAATCCAGCGTAGCAGTAGCACCTGACGGATAGACGCCAGCAACAAGGTTCTCAGTGGTAAGAGCTGCCGGAACGATGCGAGCAACTACATTACCATCTAGATAAACACTAACGCCCTTTCGGGGATCATACTCAAAACCAACCTGATACATGGTAGCATTGACAGTGCTGGCAGCATAGGTATCAGTTTCGACAGCACTACCGCCGATGAAGTTAGACACCGTAAGCACGTTGTTGGCGATGGTAACTACCACACCATCATCAGGATCAGAAAGGTCCTCAGCAAAACCAATAGTAATAGAGTTGGATACAGTAGCCAAACTCAGGCGAGCAGCAAAGAAGAATCGCTTCGTATCATCAAGGGCGAAACACGCAGTAGGCGTATCTACCGCAACGGTAGTCGCGGCAGTAGCTAAGCCACCGGCACCTGCAATCCCCGTAGTAACGCCAAGAGCCGACGGAGCGGCAATGAAATCTTCCCAGAAAATCTGAAGCTTCGTGGGATCAACCGTAGCTAAGTTAGCGAGAATATCACCAGCGTTAGCATTAGTAATACCTGCCGGGAATCGAGTCGGGCTGAACGGCGGACGAGCGTAACCTTGAGTAGCCATCTTAAAAATATCCTCTTGAGATAGGCCTAGAATCATTCATAATGTGAATGGTAGGGCGTCGAAAACCCGCCCTACCACCACATACCTACAACGCCCTTACGGAGGGCTGGAACCGTAGATACCACGCGGATCAGTACAACCAACAGAGAAGCGCATGTAACTAGCTGCCTTTGCGTTCTTGGTATCAAAGTCGTTGTCCTGATCGAAGGACGGACGATTCCGCCAGAACAACTGCATACCGTTAGGGATATTAGTGCGAACGAACCACGCATTCGGATTAGTGAAATAGTGGTTCAGCTTAATACCCTGCGGGAACGCATTGGTAGCCTTCAACACGTTGATAGCATTATTGCCGGTGTGACTCTGAAGCGTGCTCTTTAAAACGCGGTTAGCGTTGTAGAACTCCGCCGGAGCAATATGCAGAGACTGCGGCATGTTCGAGATGAGCAAGCCTCGATCCTGAGTGGTCTGCATGATCTGAATGCAGATATCCTCAAGAGCAGCCTCAGACAGATCAGCGCCAGGGGTGAGGGCGTTGCTAAAAGTACCACCAGACGGATTGACGTGAGCAGCACTAATTAACGGCTGACCATCCGGCATAGTAAAGTACGTACTCACAAACGCATTATTGTAGAGGAACGCAGCCACATTCTCAATGGTCTGCCGCATCGAGAAGGCGTTAGCCTTGGCACGACGCGATGAAACTTCCTTGTACAAGTTATCCTGCAATTCCTCATAGGTCACGATGTAGCCGAGACCATACGCAACGTGGGCATAGGTACTGATCCAACCCTGCATCTCAGAGTCATAAGTAACCGCAGAACCTTGTCCCTTGATTGGCGCCAGCCCGAAACCAGTGATCTGCACGTCCTGCTCATAAGCTCGGTTAGAGCTTAAGATATCATACAGGTCCGTGTATTCCTCTTGGTGTTCATCATAGACCTGACCCCAAATAGCATGAATGCCGGGCCAGAGCAGCTTCGGATGACTACCAGTGTTAATTACGCCTGCCATTAGTAGTCTCCTTAGACGCCAGTAGTGGAGGAAAGTTCATGCTCATTAATCTTAACGAGCACCTTGGCATAGTCACCAAAAGCGTTACCGTGTCGATTAACGAGTCCCAGGATACGGCACTGTGCGCTAGTAGTACCCACCGTCGAGGACAGGGTATAACCAGACACAAAACCGTTGTTAGCACCAGCAACTAAATCAGCATTGTCGCCAATGTCAGCATTAACAGTGTCAGCCTGCTGAATCTCAAACACGATGTTAGGGTCATCAGCAACTAACACATAACCAACATAGCCAGCAGTGGCAGGACGAACCGTGGTATCGAGGTTCCCCCAGTTAGCCAGAACCGTCGGGCTCCGACCGATGCCGACGACGACACCGCGGATAGCCTCCCCGGCAGCTGCAAGACTGACGAGAGGATAACCGTCTGCACTGGCACCGCCAGCACTCTTGACCGGATCACCGATCGCAATAGCAGTGGCGTAGTTTGCCGCGACCGCGTAAATGTTACCCTGACCAGCATAAGGCACGCCAAAGATACTGACGGGCGAAAGTCCAGTCGGGCGATTAGCATTAGCCATTATCGTCTCCGCTTATTCGGATTAAAGAGATCCGGAACACCTTGAGTGGTGTACCGGGCTTTCTTATCAGCTGGACCTTCACCATCTGCGCCTAACAAACCAGCGCGAAGTGCTTGAGCCACCTGATCATTTCGTTCCTGTAGAAGTTCTTGAGCTCGGTTGTAAAGCTCTTGCCTAACTTCCATGAGGTACAACCTACCTGGACTGCCGTCAGCACTCGCGGTGTCACCGGCAGAAACACTTACGCGAGTACCTAAATCACTATTACCGGAAGTACTTGAATCCCCACCGAGGTCAAAATTGTTAACCTTAACATCCTCAGGTTTAACAAATGTGTAACCTGCCTGCATAGCCCGCTGAATGCGGTTGCTGTCTCCACGGAACCAGTAGCGAACATAGCCATCCCTTTCTGGGACCTGTAAGCGCTGGGTCGGAGCTGACATGGGAATGAAGTTCTCCGGAATCTTGCTTACCGGATTCTCATTAGCTGGATTAGTCTTTTCATTCATGGCTTATTGTCCGTAGTAGGTTTTAGCGTAGGCCTTTTGCCAATCCGCCTTAGTCTTGTATTGCTTATTGGGCCCGACAAGGGATTCCGCAAATTCCTCGCAAGCCGCCTTAGCGTCAGCTGGAAGGCTCGAATAAGAGCGCTCATCTGACGAGCGGCTTCCTCCACGGGCACTGCCTGTTTCTACCTTACTAGTGACCTGAGTAGACCTCTGACCCTCCTGTTCGAGAAGAAGCTCTAGGCACTTGTCCATGAACTCACGGCCAGTGGACGTCTCTCCATCATCCCGGAGATCTTCCGAGATTCGAAGGATAGCTTTAGTGCGCTTCTTATCTTCCCCGAACCAACTGTTGTCAGCTTGCCAAGCCTTAAAATCTTCAGAAAGGCCTGGCGCCGGGTCGTCGGTAGTGGTTAACTTAGCCTTAACTGCAGCTTGCTTATCTTTAGCTTCCCGCTCCGCTTCATCAAGTTCATTCAACTCATCTCGGATTCGGAGAGCTTCCCCTACATCTCTATCTTCTGACGCTTCTCGCAACTGACTCTTTAAAGTCGCGCGCTGTTCCGCAATTCGGCGTTCTAAATCCTTAGAAAAGTTATCCCCCAATTCCTGGATCAAGGCCTTTTGAACTTCAAGCTGTTTTTCAAGCGTACCAATTTTGTTGTCGCGTGTCAATAGGTCCCGTCGCAAGCGGTCGCGGTCAGCTCGCACAATGGGAAGAACATGCTCCCCACGCTCCACATAGGTTTTAGCATCTACCCACTTGTCAGGATTGCCCTTAAAATTCTCTAAAGGCTGCCATCCCATCTCCTGAGCAGTAGCAACTACTTCCGGAGAAATCGCATCATCCTGTTCATTAGTCATTACTCTCTACCTCAATGGCTGCAAAGATATCATTATCGTTGATAATGCGATACTGCTGTCCGTCTGCAGTTCCCTTAAACATAGCACCTGCAAACTTAGATACAAGAACCTTATCGCCCACCTTAGCTCGAGGTCCCGCAGGCTCCCCATACCAAGCAGATGGACCAACGGCAACTACTAAAGCGCGTTGCTCAATTACCATTGAATTATCCTTCACATAGTCAGGAAGTTCAATGATACTAGATGCACGTTCAGGTTCATAGGGCTTAACTAATACAGCCCGCCCAAGAGGCTTGATTCCAGAATTATTCATGCTTTTCTATTACATCCTCATAAGCTATGTTTAAGATATCTCTGCATGCACTGCAGTAACCTTTTACCGCAGAGTTCTTAGCGATGTATTCTGCGTCTAACGATGAATCGAAGTTGCCATCCAACCACATTTCCACCCTTTCATTAACCCTAGCCTGCAAGAGGCGAAAAAGCTCCTGTGTCACCGGGTGATCCTTCCATGCTAGGAATAAATCCTGCTCCACCGGCTCGTTCGAGTTCATTCTTTCCTATCTCCATTAGCGATTTAATCTGATTACTTAACTGTTGGTCATGCATACGACGCCATTCCATCTCGGCCCGGAAAGCCTCAATGTTCTGTTTGCCTGTAACGGTTTGCCCCTCCTGTTGTAACTTATAAGTCTTAGCCTGAAGTTCCGCAATCTTAGCCTGATTAAGCATCTGGGTCTGTTGAATCTGCATAATGAACTGCTGGTTAGCTGCTTGCAGTTGCTGCATACCAAGTTCATTTTTGAGTTGCTGAATCTGAATCTTGATATCCGGTTGCGGAGGCGGCGCATTAGCCACGCCCTTATACAGTTGCTGAATATCTTGAATACCTAACGCTCGTAAGGTCTCAATCTCCACAGCATCTGCATCATAAGCAGGATTCCCAGCAGACAACTGCTTGACAATCATAGCACGATTGTACCGCTGAGCTTCCGAAACAATAGTTGGATCTGCAACTGGAACAACACCGGACGCTGGGCCTGTATAATCCTCACGCGCAATCGTAGCACCCACGCTGCCAAACCTATAAGTCATAGGCAGGTATACAGAGTTTAACTTATAAAGTTTCCTAAACTCCCGCTTAAAGCTTCGCCAAATACGCTTATAAATTGCTGAGTAGATCTTCTGCCCATTCTCATTCATTGTGCGAGAAGTCTCGGCTGGAGTGTTCTGGCCGACATTCTCACCTACACTAATCTCTGTAGTACCACTCACACGATTAGAGTATTCAATAATAAGTCCAAGAAGCTGGAACATAACATTACTAGGCTCCCGAACAGGAAGCGGCATAATGTTCTTACGAATATCGTCTCCACTAGAATCAACTCGATTCCAACTGAATGGAGCAAATTCATAGAGGCCACCGCGGAGCTTTGCACCACGACCCAGGAAGCCGCCAGCAGTGTTACTAAGCGTGCCAGCGTCAAACAACTGGTTGATTGCAGCATTTACGCTTTCATTCAAGGGACCTAATAAAACACCAAAGCCAATATCCATACAGCTACCATCAGGTGCAGGGATAAAGGGAATCTTAGTGAAATACTCCCAAGCATGAATACGAATTATGTTACCCTTGCTATTTCTTTCGATATCACCTTCACGGTCAAAACGAGTAACGATTCGAACTACCGCACGGCTACTTTCTTCAAAAGTAACAATGTACGGTTCTTCATAGCCGTCGCCATCTAGATCAAGCCAACAATGCTGCTCACAAAGAATAAAGGGAGTATCATGATCTGGTGGAGGTTGATCCAGGCCATCCCGATCATCTTCCTCAAAATCATTCTCATGGTTGACCACAGAAGCGTTAGCGACATACCAAGGCGAATCCAGTACATCTCTAAACACTCCAGACTTCACCCGAGAATAGATGTCATTCCGGTAGAAAGGGATAAGGTGAGTCTTAGTCTTTGCATCATCAATAGACTTCGCCCAGTAATCGAAAACCAAATCCTTGGCGTGAACGTAGGAACTTACATTGTGCTGGAGACTTCCATCATAGTAGGACTTCTTAAAGCCGCAGCCAACAATGGCTACATTAAGGAGTGCCCTATCAGTATCCTCCTCCCAGGATTCATCCTGCTCGGTAAGCTGCCAACTCATGTGAGCAGATATGCGATCTGCTCGAGACTTTTCAATTCCTTGGGGATCATCGCCGATAACACGACATTTGACTACATCATTACCGTTAACGATAGTCGGATACGCCCTTGCATGAAACTGCATAGCGGCAATCGTAACTAGCGGGAAGATGATATTAGAGCAGCCAGCCCAGGGAAAGGTCTTGCTCTTCTGTACCTGCATAGCCAGCTCAAGCGCACCCTCGGTACGCTTATACCACTTACGACGACTAGCACGATCTCGCGCATAGTTATCTCCGCACCACTCGCCGATACGAAGTAAATCCTGCTCACTAAAACGGTCACATAGATCTGGAGACATAATAGTCTCCTTATCTAATGTAATATAATTTTTAAGTTCAAGGCCGCTCATCTTTTATCCCGTAGTTCCATTCACATTATGAATGATTCTTAATAGCCGACACAACTGCGGCCCCCTCGATTAGCGCTGCGGAGATTCCTACTTTCTCGACGATCGATCCACTCATCATCTTCTACAAAGTCATCAGCATCTACTTCATTCCATTCGTCAAAGCCGATACTCATGATAGCTGTTGAGTCAAACTGATCATCCAGAACTGCGTCGTTGACTCCAGTGAAAGTAAGAAGCTCGGCCTCATATCCAGGATACCAAGATGCTTGCTTATCAAAACGCATACCTCCATTTTTATGTCGCTTTTGTAAACTTCGACCTCGGACAGCCTTATCCTTAATAGGGGAACGTTCTATAAAATTAATCCAGACATCTCGGAGCTGCATCTCTCGCAAGATCATAGGCCTAAGGCCAAGCCAGATCTGCCCATTCTCCACGTACCAAGCTACAGGTTTCCATTTCTTGTGAAAGTCAAATAGCTCATCTACAATTCTAAGGGAATCCCATCGACCAACTTGCTGATCAACTACATGAACAATGTTATGTACGTCCTTACCACCACAAGTGAAGCTGGTTCTGTTCGCGCTATCCCTAGTACTAATAGCCCAGTCAGCGCCAACAATATAAACCTTCTCCGTGAGATAGTCATCTTCCGACATAGGCCGGAAGTTTTCCTTCTTCAGATAAGACTCATTGTTATCTAATGGAGTGTTAAGGAACTCTTGCGAGTAACCGCCGGAATCTCCATCTTCCTCAAACTCAATCTGTACATCACGAAGGGACTTAGCATCCCACTGTTCTGGCCAGAGAAGATTACTAAAATCACTATAGCTTTCATGGGCCTTATAAAATTGAAAGTGCCACATGCGATTCTTAAGAAGTCGAGATAGCAGAGAATCCTCATGAAGAATCGTACCATGGACTCGAATACGCCCACGCCTACTAAGTGCTTGCTTAGCCGCACGGAAGAACCACCGACGGAACTTGGCTCTGCGATCTTTATTCTCTACCTGTTCGTCATCTTCCATGTCGTCACAGACAATTAAGTCAGGACGTGCACCATTCCACATAGCACCACGAATCTTCTGTTCAGCGCCTCGAGCTAAGATTCGAAATCTTGCGCCGTCATCAAACTTTACAATAATTTCAGTTTTCTGCTGCGTCTCAAATCCAGCGATGCCGAACTCACGACGCATATCTTCGTTAGTTTCAATTTCCTCTGAGAGGTTTGATAACTGTTCAGCAGCCTTATCTTCAGTGCTGCCGATAAGGATTACATATTGAGCAGTACGAAACAAGCACTCAGCAAGGATATAGTCATAAGTAAGAGCAGTACTCTTAGCATGACCACGAGGAGCAACAATACCAGCCTGTCGGTGATCGCTACAGTATAAATGCCAAGCCTTACGATGAAAATCTGGCGTAGGCTTAGCATCATCGTAACGACCCGATAAGAAGGTACCAGCGAATGCTTCAATAAGTTTGGCAGTTAACTTAACCGCCATAGAAGTTACCCCTTATCCTAAACTGCAAACGGTAGTTTGTTCCCATACCTACAGCAACTACTTCAGGAGACGGAAGCCCGATATTAATATCAGGATAAAGCAAATACTCTACAGTGTAACGATCTCGCTGCGCTTTGAAGTAAAGATTCCCATCCCTAACATATGCAAGAATAATATCACTGTTTGCTAACTGCGACGGCCTATGATCATCTAATGTAACGCAAGGAGTAGATATATCAGGAAGAACAGTTGTAGCGTAGTCCTCAATAAACGAGTCATACCAATAAAGATATGCCTGACCAGCGGCTACATAAGCAATGGTAGGCCGCATGTTCTGGTCAAAAGCTAGGGATATATTAGTTACGTTAAAGGCAGAGGTAATAGTTACAGGAGCTACGTCATCAGCGCCAACTTGAATCTGGTCCGGATTTCCAGGAACAACTGTTGCAGTCCAAACTTTAATCTCTAAACCTTGCGATGGATCACTAAGTGCTATACCGCCAAGTTCCCGGGACACTAACGCAGACGGCTCAGGGTCCGGGACAATAAAAGGCGCATAAACCAGCTCAGTAGAAAGGCGTTCCTCAGGAATCACAAGGTTTTCCTAGCCCACGAATGGGAGAATGTAAGCTCTAACTGATTAGTATTGTCCTTCGGAATTACTGGATCAAATTGAATTTGATAGTTTGCCCATCCCGCAGCATACATGATTGATCGGATTCCACCAGAAAGATTACCTTCATCGATTGTCCAGGTGTATGTTCCAATCCTTTCATGATCGCCAGGGACATAATCATCATTATCAGCAACTCCCCAAACATCAGCAGTCCCACTAGGCTCTGATAAAACAGTTCCCAGTGTGCCAGTATAAACCTTAGTTCCACTCTGACTATTGTTACCGGCGGCACTTAGAAAAGCAGACATGATATTCTGAGAAGCGGAAAACCCGTGCAATCCCCAACCCCTGCCATTGCTGCCTTTAGTAGTACCTGCAAAGGCTGCCCGAATGGTATAGTTATAAGAATTTCCAGAAATATTAATTGATCCTGTTACATCTGTAGTAGGAGCATAAACACGATGCCAGTATGAGGCTTCAAGAATCTCATTAGCTAACTTTGTAATAGTAATTGGAGTGCCGCTGCCATCCACAATGAGAGCCCGACTAAAAAGAGTAGCTCCCGTGCCTGCCCAACCTACGCCGATTTCCTGAATATTTCCAGTACCTACACCAGCACCAAAACGATACGTCTTAATAACTCCACCATAATAAGGAGCAACTGCGCCAGAAGATGCTGGGGTCTGGCTAATAACAGCGGCGCCTGCCATGTATGCAGAGAGTTCAGTATCTGTAGCATCTGGTGGAGTGTTGCCTGATCCAATCTGACAGTAGGCGAGAGTAGACTGATTCACAGCTACCTCATCCAAGCCCTGATCTGTAATGACATTAGGAAACCAAGGAACTACTACGCGAGGGCCTCCAATACTACCGTCCTCATGAACAGTACGCTTAACAAACTGAAAAGCTCCAGCCATCGCCACTCGCGGTAACTTAATCATACCAAGGTTCCAGAAATAATATCAGATGAAGAATCAAAAGCCTCTGGAGGATAGTTACTATACACAAGTTTCTGTGTGTATAGCTCCCCACTCTCTAAATCAGAAGTAGAACTGAAAGCCTCTATATACTCATATACGATAAGTAGTACGTCAAGAGAGCCGCTAACAATATCACTGGTAGAATCCAGCGCCTCTGGAACCATATCATAGGTTAGCAGAACTGCTTGGAGCGAACCGGAGATTAAGAGACTATTACTATCAAACGCCTCAACTGGCCAGGTAATCTCTAGTGCTGAATCTAGCTCAGAATTACTATCAAAAGCCTCCAAGAAAACATAAGGATATGGAGTAGATGATAAATCTCGGTACTGATAGATCGGTCCAGCCGGAACAGAATCCTCTAATACAGCAAGTTTGGCAGTAACCTCGTAAGTATTCCCTTGATTAGTCGTCGCACTAAAAACTAATAAGTAAATAACACCGATTTCTCCCAACTTAACTTGCTGATATAACATATCCCCATGAAGTTGACAAAGTCCATCTAACATATGAGATGGATTAGAGTCAAGTCCAGAAAAAACTTCCACTACACAAGCGAAAGTTTCAATGGTTTCGCCGCTTTGTAGATACTGTTCGAACGAAATCCCTATGCCATGAATATCTACCCGGCGTTTAAAAGGTAGAACTACCTGGTTCTGCATTAGCTATCCCCAGACATGGCCTCAGGCTCGTTCACAATAGCAACTTTCGCACTTTTACTGTACATATTAGACTTTGAAGTAGTAACAAGCGCGACTAGTTGGTAGATATTTCCAGCAACTCCATCCGTAACAACCTGCTGTACAGTAGTACCGGAAAGTGTAGGAGATCCGTAGAGGATAGCAGAAGGGGCACTGTCAGTTCCAGTAAACACTTTAGCTGTTACAACCTGCCCAGCGATAGTTTCACCGAATTCTAACTGATCCGCAAACGCAAAATCTACTGGAATAGTGGCATCCGACCGCTTAGCAGGAACAATAACGTTGCGGGTCATCCACCTGCTCCCTTCTTAAGCCCAGCTCTGCTGCCAGGATTTTTGATTGCACGCGGCTTTTCGCCCCCTCCAGCCTTATTCCGAGCCCTCAGAGCGTCCACTGTCAGATTTTGTCCGAATGATTTCCGCTTCTTCGAATAAGGGATTCCCTGCTTCATCGTAAAGTCCGCCCTTCGTTTTATCTAATAAGCCTTCAAGTCGTTTAGCTAAATTTTCTAAACGATCGCTAGGAACATTGCCAGTCAGTGCGAAGGGATCAATTCGGCCGATACGCCTAGTAGCCTCTAATTGAAGCCTTGCCGCTTGCAACTTTTCCTTGTGATTACCATTTTCCATAGCATCTACAATGGTATCCACAGATTTTTCAAACAAAAGCTCCAATCGAGTACCGACTAACTCAGCCTTCCTCACTACCTCATCTTTAATAATTTGCTGGCGCATCAGCATAGTTATATACTGAGGCGTAACGCCAACCATCTTTGCAATGTCAACGTACTTATTGCCCTGCGCAACAAGGGAACAGATCGAAAGATGTACAGGTTTCAGCTTAGTAAGCACCCACTGAGGCTTCTCCTCAGATTCAAATAGAGGCTCATCTAAATAATCTTCAGCGTTAGCAAGGATTAATTGGTTCATGTCAAGAACTCCGGCCTTCGGCCGAACAGCAGGGGCGCTCCGCGCCGAGAGATTACCGCGATCCCTTGGATTCCGGGCCTTCGCGAAGGATCTCCGCCGCGGCCAGACCGCTCGCGCATTCCAGCTTCGCCGGCCCTTCGAGTTCCCGCCGGTAAGTTGGGTGCGTTCATATTGTGAATGTTACTTTACCCTTCGGTTGAACTTTGTCGCTCCTCCAGTCGTGCGCTTAGCAGATGCGGACGGGGCGGAGGGAGTCATTGTCCTCGGAGGACCGGCGCGAGGAATTACAGCAGGTGCGGTCTTACTCGCCGGCTTTGCAGGTGCTTTGTTTGAAGTTGCCGTGCCGGTGTTGGTTCGCGCCGCAGGGGCGGGGGCCGGGGCCTTTGCATTCTTCACAGGCTTGCGAGAAGTGCCGAGCGCTTGATTGATCTTATGCCCGAGCGGATCGGCCTTCTTTACCAACTTCTTAGAAGACTTATGGAGCTTGCTTAAAAATCCCATTACCGGCCACCTCGCTTCTTCTTTTCCGCAGCCAGTCGCCGTTCCGTCGCACGAAGGTTCTTGGCCCTAGTCTCAGGACTGTCATCCCAGCGACGGTTCTGCCTCTTATCCTTACTGATGCCCTCAGAGATCTTACTCATGAGGCGCTCAGCTCCGCTACGAGTATCCGAACCGCCAAGCCTGCCAACGCGTTCTGGCGCGTCCTTTGCCTTACTGCGGGTGCTCTTACGAGTGGCCATTATCATTCCCGTCATGTGAAGTGGTAAGTGCGGCTACTGAATCTGCCGCGTCGCCGCGGTTGTCCAGAGCCTTGGGGTTTTCTACAAGCGCATCCCGAACCGCGACAAATTGCCGCATCTGTTGCGGGGAGTACAACTGCGTGAAAGCGGTCCCAAGCATGTGCGATTTCCTTTGGGTAGTCCGGTGATCCTACCACGGCGGCCTCCAAATGTCAACCCAATGACAAATCCGCGTGATGAAGTTGTTAACCTCAATCTTGCGAGTAGGACATACTACGAAATCTCCAGAATCGTCGCGGATAGGAGGGTGCCTCTCCCCCCTGGGCCGGGCCTCGCGGTTTGCCCCTCCCCGCCCTTGAATCGTTGGCCGGCACAACTACACTCCCCCCGGACCTTCAGGGAATGTTATAGTATAACATAATGTAATGCGCGTGAAACAATACTCTACCGAATTGTTCCACGTTATGACAACCTGAACCGTTCACATTATTCACGTACATGAATAAAATGGTGTCTATATTCCCACCGCGCATTGCATCATGGGTAATGCGCAACGGTGCGCACCTAACAGGAGTTGCACATGAACACCACCACCACCACCACCAAAACCCGCCTGTCCCAGGAAGAACAGCCCGTCGAAACGAAGGTTACGGTTGATTGGTCGAATATCTCGACCGATGATTTGCGAGCACTGGCAACCCGGACCATCATCATCGCCAAGCAGGCCGAATGGCGCAAGGCCGGCGAGATTCCGATCGAATGCACGATCGACGCGCATGATGTTGCCAACCCCGAACGCAAGCCGCGCGGCCCCGTCGATCCGCTGACCGCCTTCAACCGCGCCTTTGCGGCATACAAGGCCGCCAATCCCGATGCGACGAGGGCCGACTTCCTGGCCTCACTTGGAGTGTAACGGACGAAACCGACGGGGCAAGGATGCCCCTCGGTCGCCGGAACAGTACCGGCCTGATGAGTCCACGCTATGCAGTATACCGTATACAACGAAGCTGGGGTTTCTATGCTCAAGGATGTTGATATGAATACCTTAGTACAAGCTCGCTACGTCAATACCGATATCACTCGGGACCGGGTGAAGGGCTTGACTGTGGGCGGTGCTGTCAGAGCTGATATGAATTTCTGCAAAATCGAGAGGACCAAGTGATGAGCTTCCGTGATGTTCAAGAACTCTACCATGCCGCTAAGCAGGCATTCTGTCTAAACGGAATGGCCGCCCTTCGGTTCGTCTTGGAGTAATATCATTGCGGAGTAATACAATGCCACGCTTTATCCGTATGGATATATACCAGATCACAGAACGTCGAAATGGCGCAATCTTCAAGACGAGAAAGATCGGGAGCGATTGGTTCAACTCCACCAACTGCCCGGAATCCAATATCCCTGATGGACAAGATCGCATGTATGTGGCCACTTTAGACGAGCACTATGGTCCCCATCCACCTAAGGAGGAACGGTGAAATGCCCAGATACAACCGTGATGACTACAGCGCGTGCGACTGGCGGCAGACTAAATCTGATCTGCTAAGGGCAGAGCGTGCTAATCAGCCCAGTAAGCGGCGCATTACACTAGCTCATGTGTTCGGCGTCATGGCAAGTATTGCAGCCGCTACCTTCATTGGGCTAAGTCTGCTAAAGCACTTCAGCTAATTAGAATAAAGAGGCTGCACTTAACGGTGTGGCCTCTTTTTATGCCTGAAAGAACCGTTCATATTGTGAATGGGAGTTGTATGTGTTGGTCTTGTTTTTGTGTTGGAGTCCCCCATCCTCATCCTACTTCCTAAAAAAGTAAAAAAAAAATAACTAAGAAAGAACACAGGGTTAGCATGGGGGACTGCAACACGAAAACATTTACAACATTCCCAACACAATGGTATAATAATCACAGGTTACAGTAATAACTGACAACAAAACAACTATAATATCGCATCCCAACTACGCATCATCACAATACCGGGTGGATACACCGCGGGCACTCACCAAAAGGAGTTAGAAATGGGGAAGTCATCTCGGAATCAGTATCTGTGCGACGTGTTCGCATCGCTGGGTTATTCTTTGTTGGTGTTGGGAGGGTTTGTGTTCGTGTTCTTTATGGCTGCACTCTACCACGGTTGGCGTCCTTGAGGGAGGAAGTAGAATGAATACCATTGCAGAGAATAATCCGATCGACAAAGCAGCGCTTGGCTACGGTTCACCGAAGGCAATGTCAGGTGCGCACACGCTACAGGGAATGGGCATTCACCTGGCGCGACTGGCGGCCTTGAAAGGTGGCGTGAAGCTGGAGGCGCAGGGAATGAAACTCTCCCGTGGCCGACGCAGTTGTACTGTCGTTGTACGGGAGATGTTCAAGGTTCCTCGCGCCACGCACCAAGAGTTGGTGGAATTGCTTGAACGGGAAATTGAGTCAATGCTCGCATAACTGTGCGCTTCCGCAGCCCATTCAATGAGTGGGCTGCTTAGGTAACACAGAGAGGTGCGGCATGTATGACTATGTAAGCATTGCCAAGTTCAAGACGGAACGGGTGGCCGAAGCCTTCTATGAGGCTGTCAAGGCAGAAGGATTTAAGCCGCTGATTAATACGATCTTCGGGCATAACTACACGGACATAAAGGGTTATATGGTCAGGTGGGCAAGGAGTTGGGAGGATTACAGCCGTGGTCGATAATCTTCCCGTGAACGTTTCTCAAGAGGTGATTAAGAAGATCAACGAAGGCGCCGGATGCTTGAGCGCCGCGTATGCTATGGCTGTTCAAAAGAATGGCATGGCCGCTGATCTTCCGTGCTTCCAAAGATTGATGGAATTGCAGAAGGAATTGGGAACTGTAATGCAACAAATCAGTAAGGTTCGCGGACTCTAACTACGGAGATATCTAATGCCTTGTCTGCGCGTTCATATAGAAGATGCTACCGGCGCTGCTGGCCTTCGACGCCGTGCGCAAGTAAAAGTGTGGCCTTACATTCTCGCCATTGGCTACGCCGCCGGAGTTCTGTCAGGAATTGTATTAACTGAACACAGCCCATGCGAGCATACTATCGTGAAGGAGCGTGGGCAATAACACAGACAATCTGCGAGTGTAGGAGCTTTTATGAAACTTCGCATCAAGGCGTATAACTGTTGGGACATCTCTTACTTCGTGTGTCCTAACGGCCAGGTGTACCGTAGCGTGGAAGGTTTCCCGCCTACTAACTGGAGCGCCCTTCCCCAGGAATGTGAGTGGGTACCTTGGGTCGGATTTTAGGGTAGCAAGTATTACTCCTAGTCCGCTGGGAGTAATGCTGGCAATCCTGCCGAGCGGAAGATACACAGGGATTGACAACAGGAGAGATGAATTATGTTTGGACTTTATGCGGCAATCTCAGTAATGGCTGAGGTAGAAAAACGCAAGGCTCTTGAGGCTCATTGGGCCAACCTGCCAAAGGAAGAAGCAGATCAGGCGCGAGCAGAGTACAAGCAGAAACTCCGGGACGACATAGCGCACTACCGGGCGCTTGAGATTGCACGCGAGTCTCGGCCCAAGAACTGGTTGCAGACACTTCTTGGCCAGTAAGCCGGCGCCAGAATCATTCACATTATGAATGGAAATTCGAGGCCTAACACCAAGTAGGCCCACGTCGCAGCGATATCGGATATTACGGAGATAATGCCCCATGACTGAGATCCACACGTGCAGCTATTCGTGCGACCGCCCGGCGTGCATCCGTGCGCAGCGAGACGAGCTGGCGGCGCGCATGACCACAGAGACGAGCAACGCGCGGGGGGAGTTGAGCATGGCGGACATTCGTGCCGATGC
>CAYNDH010000013.1:13832-46231 GCA_964395665.1 uncultured Anaerolineaceae bacterium | reverse complement strand
TGGACCTGAAGAGACTCGAACTCTTGACCTCTACAGTGCGATTGTAGCGCTCTCCCAACTGAGCTACAGGCCCGTTACTTCGCTGTATCTGCGAATTCCCCAGATTGTATAAGCTGTGCCGGTCAGTGTCAATGGTTCCTTCCCGGCATACCCAGACGTAAATTGCCGATAAGTCCGCTATTCATACCGCAGGACGTTTAACACCCGTTCCCGGACCGCCACCGACGCACTGAAGAATGTCGCCAGAATGCCAATCAGCACGGCAGTGCCGATCAGTATGATTGTTACCGGAAGCGCATCTCGTGGGATGATCTGGATCTGATCAAGCGCGAAACGGTTCATCAGATAAACGCCCAGTGCGCTGACTCCAATACCCAAGGCGGCACCCAACAGCGAAATTACGGTATTCTCCAAAATCATCACCCGTAGAATTCGATCCGACTTTAGCCCAATTGCTTTCAGGATGCCGATCTGTCTGCGGCGTTCCTGCGTAGCCAGCGCGACGGTGTTCGCCATAATCACCGCTGCCGCTGCCAGTGACAGAAGCCCCACCAGAATCGGCAGTGCGCTGAAACGCTGAATCAGACGGCTGATGATCGAGTCGAAGAATGAGATGTCAAATGCAAACACCAGCGGGATATTCGACATCGAGACCAAAGCGCGGTTGATGTGTTCCGGGCTGATCTGTGCCAGCGTGATCTGAAACGGACTGCTACCCCGGACCAGCCCGGACGGAATCTGAATATCGCCGCTCAGGAACCCGGCTGGGACACCCCCTGCGCCACCTCCTTGCGTGATCCCAATAACTTCGAGATTTAGTGTCTGTGCGCTGCCCGCGCCAAATGTGCTTCGTATCTCAACCTGAATTGTGGAACCGACGCCGATATTCAGATCCTGTGTTGTCTCATTTTCAGCGATCACGGCGACCGGCTGTCCACGGTCCTCAGCCGAAAGAAAACGACCTGCAATCAGTACCGATGTTTGCTGTGCTTCGCCCCTGACATCACGGGAAATCATGTTCAGATTGGTCTGTGTTGGGAACTGCTCAATCAGTTCCTGACCGCGCTGAAAATCCCCGGCTTCAAATGCCCGTTCGATCTCGTTGCCGAGCCGTACCATCTCCTCATCCGACATTGTTTCACTGACTCTGACATCATCAACGGTCAGAACCACTGCCGAATAAGTGGTGAGCCGGGTGACAGATTCCACGCCCTCAATCTGATTGAGCTGCACATCGACCAGCGGATTCGCCAGCGCACTGGGCAGCAAGGGGAAGATCAGCACATTTCCGCCGAGCGCATTCGTCAGGGTGAAATTCAGAATGTCCCGCATGCCGGAGCCGAAAAATGCGATGCTGCTGAGCGCAAACATCCCGGCGGCCAGCGCCAGCAGCGTGGTTGCCGTCCGCAGCCGCCGTGTAGACAGATTACGCAGGGCCAGTTTGAGGTCGATGATTCCGAAGGCCGGAAGTTTTCCCACCAGCCAGACCACCAGCCACAGCACCAGAACCAGCAGGCCGAGAATCGCCAGTGTGACGGCGACAAAGATAATACCGGTGATGAAATGGCCGATAATCTGACCGGCGATCAGACCCAGTGAGATGACCAGAAAGATCACCGCAAGCAGGGACTGAATGATTCCCGCAGCGGGGACATAATTTTCATTAGGCCGCAGGATGATGGCAGGGCGCACACGGGCCGCGGCAATCACAGGCAGAACGCCGAAGATCACAGAGACCAGTATGCCGATCACCAGACCGAACAGGATCGCTTCCGGATACAGCCGCCATGGTAATCGCTGCTGGATAAAAGCTTCTCCGAACTGATTGGTCAGGCTGCCGAGCAGAATGCCGACAACACAGCCGATCATGCTGCCAAACAGTCCTAACCAGAAGGCTTCGGACATAAACATGATCGCTACCTGATGGCCTTTGACACCGAAGGTCTTGAGCGCGGCGATTTCCTCGGTGCGGCGGCGGACGATCACCAGCATGGTATTGATAATGCCGACACCGCCGATGAGCATCGCACCTAGTCCCATGATGACGATAAAACGGCCCAGAATATCAGCGACAAACGCATTTTCTCTCAGCCGTTCTTCCGTCGTCTCGATCTGGACAAAGCCCTGGCCGCTGCTTCTGACAGCCCTTCGAATGTCGCCTTCCAGTTGGATCACCTGGTCGACGGACTGCTGATCTTCTGGGAGTCCGATGTAAACCCGGTTGGGTGCTGTATCCATTGGGATCGTAGCCCCGGCAATGCTGCGTGATAAGTAGCCGTAGCCGAAGAGCGCCGAGAAGAATTCTGATGAGGCGAGTTCACGCAGTCCGGCCTGTGTCTCGGTCGCGACGATCCCGCGCACGATGAATAATTCTTCTGTGCCACTGACATGGACCTGATCGCCAACTGCAATACCCTGATCGGCAGCGAGGTTCTGACTGATGACGATTTCGTTTCCACCCTGAAACAGCTCATTCAACGGCACGTCGGCAGGCTCGATTGAGTGAATGGTTTCGGTCACTGGATAGGTTTCAGGGTCAATAAAGAAGAGGTTGACGAACTGGGGCCGTCCTACCGTCTGCGCATCAATCGCGGCAACCTGCGCGCCGTTGAGGAAGATAACTTCGCTCAGGGATGCATTCTGTTCGCTGGCCCATTGTCGCAGTGCGTCAAGCTGAATTTGCGTGAAGCCAAGGCTGGTTTCATTGGCTTCTGTGAACAGCGCCCCGCCGAATTGATCCGAGTTACCAGCTTTGACCAGAATGTCACCCTTGAGGCTCTCGCGAAGATCGGTTGTGAGAGAGTCGCCAATCGCTAATCCCAGACTCCGCAGCGCGACAACCGTGGCAACACCCGCGGCGACTGAAAATAATCCAAACGCTGACCAGCGGCGATCACGCCACAGATTACGGGCGGCATACTGCAAATAGAAAAGAAGCTGTCGCATCAGAGACAAACCTTTGATTTTCAGGTTATTGGTACCGGAGCTTGATGTCTGGTATACGTGAGTGACTGGCGAGAAGTTCTAAAGACACTGGCATTTGGAGCGCTGGCCTTCTGCGCGAGCGCATTTCGTTCGAGAGCATCCTTCCCGACACAGGACTGGTCAGGCGTCCCAACGCATGTGCATGATACTGCGCTGCCGATGAAAGTGATAGCGCTGGAGCAGGTTGAGGACCGCTGTATCATCTTCGGGATGTTCGACGGACAGCGTGCGATATTCAAAGCGGCGAACCGCGCTGCTTAAAAGCGCTTCGATGTACTTCTGGGGGATGTCGGGGGGATTGAGCAGTGTTAACTGGATGGCAGATCCCAGACCGCGCTCAATCCACAGACTGGCGAGCAAATCATGAGTTGCCGGATCACGCACTACCAGCCGTTCGATGGTCTTGAGGTTCAGCAGATCATTGACCCAGCGGATAAAGCTGCGGTGAAACAGATTGGGATGCAGGGGGCGCAGCCAGCCAACACCGCCGCGCTCGAGAGGGCGCACCGCTTTAGCAAGCTGATACTCGGACCGCCATTCGCTGGTTTTTCGGTTAGAGATGGTCACATGATTCTCGGCTGCCCGCCACAAATCTGTGGACAGCCGTGCGCGTGTCCCTGCCGGACGCTTCCAGACCGTCCAGTTGCGTTCCGGGCGAAAGCCAAGCTGTGCATAAAGGGATTGGGCGCGTTCATTATCTGCATCGACCTGAAGCACGGCGATGCTGCCGCCGCGCACCTGAATCGCTTCCAGTGAGGCGAGCATCAGGCGGCGTGCAAGCCCCTGCCGCCGGTAATCGGGATGGACGGCGACGTTGGCGATGATCCACGCGCTGCCGAATTCACGCGGCCATTGGGCCGGGTAGATCGAGACATTCCCGACAAGTTTTCCGTCTTCAACCCAGACATAGCCCATATTGATGCCAAGGGCCATTTCGTTGAGGCGGGAAACCATACCCAAACCTGCGCCAACCTTGCTCATCAGGCGCATTTCGCGCAGCGCGGCACGCCCGCCGCTGTCCATCGTGTCAGCGAAGGAGACTTCAATCAGATCTGCCAGTTGGGCCAGATCAGAAGACAGGTTAATCGGGCGCATACCGCTGAAGGTGCTGCCTTCGGAAGGGGCAACTCCGATACTGACCACCCTGAGTACTTTCTTTTGACAAAATGGACTGCTTCAAGCGTATGTCCGAGGGTGTGATTTGTCAAGAGAAACAGCACTGCGAATGCAGGACTGTTAAGCGACAAAGACCCCCCAAGCGGACAACATTCAGATCAGGGTGGGTTCAGGCTTACAGACGTGAGCTGTCAGATTAACGCTTTCCCTGATTTAAGGCCCATGCTTTCGTGCGCTGCATTTGCCGTACGGCGCTGTTCAGTGATCTGCTAAAGTCATCTGGAGTGCCATCATCCTCAAAAACAAAGCCGTATCCAGTTGAGACAAAGCCTTTAATACGTCTGCGTTGTGCAGGTGTATCTGTCTCATCATCGTCACTGCATGATTTCATATTGTCAGCCCAGACTTGCTCCACTTCATCTGCATTGACGCCATATCGGTGCTGTGAAGCAATGATGTATGCGTTTTCGTCTCCCTCAAAATCTTCATTGATGAGGCAGGGATTCTCCATGAGTTCTGCTGCGTCAGCGACAGAGGTATTGATGAAAGCGATCACCGCGCCGTTATTGATCTGTTCCGTCAGCCATTTCTGGTCGATTAAGGTGATCGAGCTGTCGTCCAGAATGAGTGCGTCGAACCCTTCGAGCTTTTCAAGTTCGTCCTGATCTTCAATCACCATCGCTTCTGTGCTGCGCTGAAGGTCAGACTCTGCCTGTGTAGTGAAATAGATGATGGCAGGTGTTTCTGCTTCCTGTGCCAGTATGCCTGAAACAATTAAAAAGAACAGTGCTCCGATGACAGAAGGTACTGCAAGGCTTATTGGAATTCGCATAGTGACACCCGCATCATTACAAAATTCATTACACTGCCCAGCATAGCACAAAATCAGCTTTGACGATAACTCAACAGTTGAAGCAGAGATAGAAGTTACTCAGGAAAACAAACGCTGAAGCTGCTCGATACTGGTCTGGAGTGCTTCCAGCGGCTGAGGTGTGCGCGGTACAGTATCCATAATCAGCCAGCCGTCGTATTGAATCTCGTTCAACGCCGCTGCCAGGGCTTCGAGTTCGGGTGAGGGGCTGCCTGGCAAACCGCCATCCGCCGCGCTCAGATACAGATGCCCGACGGTCTCCGGATGTTCGTGCAGCGCTGCCGGATGTTCAGCTTCAGCGTGCATGTGATACAGATGCGCGGCGATCTTCAGCCCTGGATGATTGCGATAGCTCTCGCGCAGCATGGTCCCGTGCGTGATCTTCCGCAGCAGATGCGTTTCTGAACGGTTCGCGAGTGCGACATAAAGCGTCGTGCCGAGTGCGTCCGCAAGATCGACGAGTGATGTCCGCAGCAGGGCAGAAAGCAGTTCGAATTCGAGTTCCTGCGATGACTTGTACGGCGTCAGATCGGGCAGGGTGGGGCCGGGCTGATAAAACGGATGGAATACCACACCTGCTGTCATCATATCGATACTGCATCCGATGGCCTGCTGGATCAGGGACAGGGCGCGCTGTCTCTCCATCATATCCGGGTGCAGCAGCCTCGTCTTGCCCATACTGATCGTGCTGACCTGTATGCCAGTGGCTGACACCGCTGCCCCGACTTCGGCCATTTTCTGGTCAAAGGTTTCACTGAACTGTAACTCGACACCCGAAAATCCCAATGCCTTTGCCTGTGTGAATTTTGCTGCCAGACTGTCACCCGGAAGCACATGTTCATGAATGCCTAACTGCATGATGATCCTCTGATCCTGCGTGGATAGTTATACATATTGCAAATTCTAATCCAGCCGTCCGATTAACTGCTGGAAGTCGTGATAGGATGAAACAAAATCTACATCTCCACAAGGATGAAGGAAGTTATGTCAAAAATTATTACGATTGAACGCCATATTTTAGAGCAGCAGAAAGCGCATCCCGGCGCAACCGGTGTTTTTACCAGTATCCTTTATGATATTGCGCTGGCTGCGAAGATTATCTCCAAGGAAACGAACCGCGCAGGGCTGGCGGATATTCTGGGGATGGCAGAGGGGCAGAATGTCCACGGAGAGCGTCAGCAGAAGCTGGATATTTTTGCTGATGAGATGATGTACAAGGTGAATGACCATACCGGACGCCTGTGTGCAATGGCCTCTGAGGAACATGAAGAGCTGCTGACGATCCCGAAGCACTTCGATACCGGGCGGTATGTGCTGCTGTACGATCCGCTGGATGGGTCATCCAACATCGACGTGAATGTCGCTGTCGGAACGATCTTTGCCATTCACCGCAAAATCAGTGATGGTGAATACGGCACGATGCGCGATTGCCTTCAGCCTGGGCGTCGTCTGGCGGCAGCCGGATACGTGATCTATGGCTCCAGTACCATGCTGGTCTATACCACCGGGCAGGGTGTACACGGTTTTACGCTGGATAACAGTGTAGGCGAGTTCCTGCTGAGTCATCCTGACATCACGGTTCCGGCAAAGTCCATGTATTACAGCGCCAATCATGGCAATGAAAAATACTGGACCCCGGGTGTGCGCCGTTATGTGAAGTGGCTTCAGGGCATTCATGGTGAAGGCAGCAAGCCGCTGTCGCATCGCTATATCGGCTCGATGGTGGCGGATTTTCACCGCAACCTGCTGCGCGGCGGGATCTTCCTTTATCCCGGTGATACGATGGACAGCCGGCGGCCTTATGGAAAACTGCGCCTGATGTATGAAGCGCAGTCGCTTGCCTTCCTGATCGAACAGGCTGGCGGCGCTGCCTCTGATGGAGTAGGCCCGGTGCTGGATGTGATCCCACATGATCTGCATCAGAAGACGCCGCTGTTTATCGGGAATCGCGATCTGGTCGAAACGGCGGAAGATTTTGTCCAGCGTTATGATCAGGAATGGATCGAGTCTTATATGCCGTATCGCAGCCGTGAAGCGACCTTTGCGTGATCGCCGATCGCTGATCGTCGGTTGCGCCTGATCACCTGACGCCTGTCAGTGCTTTACTGATCTACAGATCCACAGCCTAACATTTACAGCGCGCTGTCCGCCCAACAGCGTGCTGTTATTTTTTATCGTCCCATACAACAGGCGGCGGTGCTGCTGATTACAGTGATCGGAGCCTGACGCTCTCCCAACGGTGTGTGGTGGTTGCGGTCGCTACTGTTGACGCCTTAACTCGGCGTGTTATACAATCGCCTACCGATGACCAGCCGCTGTCCTAGTACGTCGGCTGATGATCTCCGATATGCGATCCAAAGGTACTGCGATGCCGTTTGACGCATCCGGCTGGTCTGTCGGCCTGTCGTGGTTTGTGCGGGCCGGTCAGCATTATTGCCTTTCACAAGTGCGGAGCGATCCATTTATGCAGTTAATGTTGCGGAAATCTGTCTGGCTTTTGAGTTTACTCGTCGTCTGTGCGGTGCTGTCTGTCAGCAGCGCCTCTGTGGTGCAGGCTCAGGGCAATCTTTTACAGGACCCTAGTTTTGAAACGACGGAGACCTATAAAAGGGTCGCTGAAGAAGATGATGGCACTTATTTTGATGTGCCGCCTGCCTGGAATGGCTGGATTCTGCGCGGTGGTGGCGAATCATGGCAGAATCGCGTCCCCACTGGTTTCCCGCATACCGGACTGTTCAAGATTGATCAGGCGCGGTCGCTCCATATTGCACGCGGGTTCGCCACATTTACGACCGCCGTTTATCAGACCGTCACGGTGCCGGAAAATGCGAATGTAACCGGCAGCGCACGCGGTTTCATGGAGCGCGGCCCCGGCAGTACACCGACTCCGGGCGGCTCCTTCCGCGTCGGCATTGATCCGAACGGCGGTTCCAATCCGCTGGACCCGGCGGTTGTCTGGTCGAACACCGTGACCACCGATGATGCATGGGTGCAGGCGACCACGACGGCCACTGCCAACGGCACCCGTGTCACCCTGTTTTTATATGCCACGCAGACTGAACCGAGCGATCCGAATGGGATCTATTGGGATGATGCCTCACTGACCGTCGGTGGGGCGGGGGGTACTGCGCCGGGTGTCACACCGGGGGTAGGGGCTACACCCGTGCCAGTCGTGCCAACACCAGCCTTCGCGCCGTATGTCGCACCGCAGGCGCCACAGGCAGATGGCTCGATTGTCCACACAGTCGCCGCCGGTGATACGCTGTCGTCGATTGCAGTTGCTTATGGCGTGACGAATGACGAGATTCTGGAACTGAATAACCTCTCCAGTGGGCGCTTCCTTCAGATCGGGCAGAAGCTGGTGATTCGTCCGCCTGCGCCATCTGGTTCATCGAGTGCCGACATTGCAGATGAATCCGGAACCTCTGATGATGATGAGGATGAGACAGACGCGGATGCCACGGAAGAGGAAGAAGCGGCTCCGACCCGTCGGGCTGCATCTGCGACGGCTACGGATACTGATGATGCCGAGGATGCAGACACAGAAGATGCAGCAGAGACTGAAGAACCTGGCCAGGATGAACCCACGGACGAGCCGACGGAGATCCCAGCGACTCCGACCGATGCCCCGCCAGCCCCTGTGACCCAGGTCGCGCAGGTCGGCGATAATGTGACGGGTGTGTGCGTGACGCTGTTTGAGGATGCCAATCAGAACCGTATCCGTGAAGATGGCGAAAGCCTGCTGGCAGGCGGCACGATCACGCTGACCGGTGAGGGGCAGACGGTAGGCGAATATATCACCGACGGCGCATCCGAGCCGCATTGTTTTGAAGATCTCTCGGTCGGTCTGTATACCGCGTCTGCACAGCCCCCGGAAGGCTATGGCCTGACAACGGCGGCCCAGTTCAGCGTGCGGGTGCAGAGCGGTCAGACAGTGAATGCAACCTTTGGCGCGGCTGAAGGTGTCGCCGTGGCGAGTATTCCGACGGCCAGCAGCGCGGATGCTGCGGAAGACACCGAACCTCAGACTGTCGTCCCGGAGACGGCGGACACCGGCGGCAATAACGCCCTGATGCAGAATCTGGGGTTGATTATCCTGGGTGTCGCGGGGTTTGTGCTGATCTTCGGCATCGGTGCCGCGCTCGCACTGCGTCGGCGTTAGGGGGCTGGTTTATGAAATTTATGCGGCTCATGTTCGCGACAGTTGGCCTGATGGCTGCTGCCGGTCTTCTGCTGTTCGGCCTTCATCATCCGGTGCAGGCACAGTCGGCCAACGGTGAGGTCTGTGTACGTGCGTTTCAGGATGCCAACGGAAATGGTATTCGCGATCTGAACGATGTGCCGCTTCAGGGCGGAATCAGTGCTAATCTGTTAAACGAACAGGGTGTGATTGTCGCCAGCGCACTGCTCGCCAATTCGCCGACCGTCACACGCGGCCTGATCTGTTTCCAGTCGCTGCCAGCGGGACAGTATACGCTGGAAGTCACGAGTGCTGATTTTCGTGCTACAACACCCAATACACTGACGACTGTCATTCAGGGTGGAGATGTGCCGGAAGTCCCTTATGTGATGGATTTCGGCGGGCAGGAGTTGTCGGCTGCCTCTGCACCTTCATCATCGGTGGAGCCAGCAGATGACCCGGCAGCGGTGCTCACCCGTATCATGATTTCCATCCTGGGCGCACTGGCCGCCGCGATTGCGATGACGCTGCTTGGCCTGCTGATTTACCTGATTCGGTTCAGAGGACGTTTACGTGCGGCAGAGGCGGCGGCTGTGGATTACCGGCGTCCAGCGGGGATTGCAGATGCCCGAACGACCGGCTCCACATCTGTGGTGACAGTCAGTCCGCCTGACCCGACTGATACATCGGAGTTCCGGCCAAAGCGCTGACAGCCTGATCCACTGATTACGTGAAATCTATTTAAAAAACGCGGAGCGATCGCTCCGCGTTTTTTGTCGGTGAACGTGTAACATGTGAGGTGCTGTATGCTTATGCCTGTGGACGCCGGAGAAACAGCGCGGCCCGTGTGACCTCAATGCAGATGACATCATCCTGATTGCGCCCGATGTGCTTCATGGTCACGATCCCTGTGTCAGGACGGGAACGGCTGTCACGCTTGTCGAGAATCTCAGTGCTGACGTAGAGCGTATCACCCGCATACATCGGATGCGGATGGCGGACATTGTCATAACCGAGATTGGCGATGATCGTCCCAGCGGTCAGTTCGGTGACGGTGATCCCGACCACCAGCCCCAGCGTGAAGATGCCGTTGATGATACAGCGCCCGAATTCCGTTTTGGCGGCGAAATCCTGATTGAGATGCAGCGGCTGGGTATTCATCGTCAGGCTGCTGAACAGGACATTGTCGGTTTCGGTCAGTGTGCGGCCAAGGTTGTGATGGATGACCATCTCCGGCTCAAGCTCATCGTAATATTTGCCTGTCATGATGTTGGTGTCCTCTGTATTGCAACTGATCCTCACAGGAGACGGTGAGGATCAGTTGCGGCGTTAACGATGATGGTGGTTATAAACCCGGCTGGCCGATTGGCGCAACAGGCGTCTCATTGGGATCAGGTGTGGCGATGAATCCCGGCGGTGTTGGTGTGCCGTTTTCGCAGGTGAAGCGTGCTGCATCGCGTTTGCCTGCGGCGCTGCCGCTGCCGCGTGCGATGGCAAGTTCATACTGCTGCACCGCAGAGCAGGGCTGGCCGGATACGTCGAGCGCGTCACCGAAGGCGATGTACTGGTTCATCAGCAGGGTGCTGGTATCCAGATAATTGGGCGACAGCGCCAGAACATCATTCAGAAAGCGAATGCTATTCGCATAGTCACTGGTATTGACACGAGCCTTGGCATTCAGATACATGATCGCGACATCACGTTCGAAGCTCACATCACCGTTAATCTGGCCGAACTGTTCGACGCGATTCGCCAGACTGATGGCCTGGGCAAGGCCGCTTTCACCTGAACGGAACAGGGCAAGTGCCCGCGAGTTGAGTGCGGTAGTCATCAGGGCATCTACCCGTGTCTTTTCGAACTGCGGATCGACCGAGAGGATGATGTCCAGTGTCTCGATAGCGTCTTCCCATTCCGCCATGTTGACGGCCTGCTGCGCTGAGGACAGCAGATTGAG
Source organism: uncultured Anaerolineaceae bacterium (assembly GCA_964395665.1). Taxonomy (GTDB): domain Bacteria; phylum Chloroflexota; class Anaerolineae; order Aggregatilineales; family Phototrophicaceae; genus JAEZAF01. The sequence continues at coordinate 35,125 of CAYNDH010000013.1, read as the reverse complement.
CAGGTCAATCCCGCCGCCCGCTTCGGTGGAGATCACCAGCGGCTCATCGGTACCGGTCGGTGATGGGGCAGGGGTATTTTCCTGAATGGATGTCGCGGTCGGGGTGGGTGTGATCGTGGGCTGATTTGTCAGATAGAGGGCGGTTGCGGTCTGGTCGATCTGTATCAGCACCGGCAGATCCGGCGACTGCGTCTGAAGATAATCCCGGCGAACCTGAAACAGTGCTGCATTTCCATTCGCCAGATCGGACCTCATCTGCTGGACCTGATTGTCGATGTCGGCCTGCTGTGTGGCCTGTGCATTCTGCTGCGCGATTTTGATGCCGTTGTTCCATCCTACGGCCCCTGCCAGCCCAACGATGATCAGCCCTAAAAGGCCAGCGATCAGCATAATAGCGATCCACATCCCGCAGCCGGGGCCGTCTGTTTCGACATTATCATATCCCGGTGGGGGAGTATCAGGTCGATAAACAGCGACTGGCTGGGTATCTTCCTGAAGGGTTGGTTCATTGGAAACATTCATTCGGAATTGACTCCACACAATAAAGCGACGTAGCGCCGCTACGCCGCCATAAATCCTGCGCATTATAGTTGAGGTTATTCGCGGTGAGTAGGGAAATCCGTGCAGGAACTGTCACACCAGATCAGCAGAGGCATCTGGTTGAAGATGGGTATTCTTCCCCTCAAGCAGTTCGATGATACGTTCAATCACCCGCTCTGACACCCGCGCTTTACTGCGAAGCGGGATTTCTTCCGCTCCCCCATTTTTACCCAGAATCGTGACGCGGTTGTTATCGACATTGAAACCAGCATCCGGCGCACTGATGTCGTTGGCAACCAGCAGGTCCAGCCCTTTGGATTTGAGCTTTTTCTGTGCGTTTTGCAGCAGATTTTCGCTTTCAGCGGCGAACCCAACGACTACCTTCGGATACCCGGTTTTCTGCCGGATGTTCTTTACCGCCAGCAGGATATCCGGGTTGCGGGCCATTTCAATCGTCAACTGCTGATCCGGATCATCGTCATTTTTCTTGATCTTCTGTTCGGAGGCAGACGCTGGGCGAAAATCTGCGACCGCAGCGGCCATGATCACGATGTCGGCGCTGGCCGCGTGATGTTCAACCGCCGCCTGCATATCGTTTGCAGTCACCACCGGGATCAGTCTCGCGCCGAAAGGTGTTGTCTGATGTTCGGTCGCGGTGCTGATGAGGATGACTTCCGCGCCCTGATCGAGTGCGGCCTGCGCCAGTGCATAACCCTGTTTACCACTGGAACGGTTGGTGATATATCGCACTGGGTCAATGGCTTCGCGTGTGCCACCCGCGCTGACGACGATCTTCTTCCCTTTCAGGCGTCCGGTCTGGCCGAGCGTATGACGGATGGCGCCGATGAGCGCCGGCGTCTCTGGCAGACGTCCACGACCTGTCAGTCCGGATGCAAGGCGCCCCGCTTCCGGTGGCAGAATAGTCGCACCGTATTCGGTCAGGATCTGGATATTCTTCTGCGTCGCCGGATGGTCATACATGCCGCCATCCATTGCCGGGGCTACCAGCAGCGGACAGCGGGCCGCCAGCACGGTAATAGTGAGCATGTTATCTGCCTGACCGTGGGCGAGCTTCGCGATTGTATTAGCGGAAGCAGGCGCGACGATGATCAGATCGGCCTCTTCGGCAAGGCCGATATGCGCGACATGTGTCGGCAGACCGCCGCTGCTATCTGTCTCCCATAGATCGGTATAGACTGGGCGACCGGTCACCGCCTGAAACGTGAGCGGGGTGACAAATCTGGTGGCGGCTTCAGTCATGATGACATCCACATACACCCCGGCCTGTGTCAGCTTGCTTGCGAGATCAATACTCTTGTAAACGGCGATACTGCCGGTCACTCCCAGAATAATCCGTCGGCCAGTGAACAGGTTCACAGACTGTGTGGTCATGAGGCTTTTCCCTTTTCACTTCTGTTTCGATTCTGTGCTGCCATGATGTCGTGATACACCCTGACGGTTTGGGCTGCGATCTGAGCGTGGGTGAAATGTGACTGTACCCGTGTGCGTCCCTTCTGGCTCAACTCTGCATACAGCCTGGGATCAGCATAAAGGCGCTGAAGACAATCCCGCAGGGCTGACACACTGCCTTCCGGGAAGATCAGGCCGGCATCGCCGATCACGTCCGGGATTGCGCCGCTGTCTGATCCGATGACCGGGATGCCGCTGCCCATCGCTTCGATCAGCACCCGGCCAAACTGTTCTTTCCAGTTAGGACGGGTGAGTGATGGCAGCACCAGCACATCGATATTGTGATACTGCGCGGGCATCTCGGTTGATGCAACCTGATCGATAAATGTAATGCGTTCACGTATCCCTGATCGCACTGCCTGTTGTTCAAGCTCGCTGCGCAGGGGGCCGCCGCCCAGAATTTGCATCTGCCAGTCGAAGTCAAGCTGCGAGGCAGCTTCCAGCAGATGGTGAAGGCCCTTTTCTTCTACCAGCCGCCCAAAATAGCCAATGCGAAAGGGTTGTCCGGGCGTGCGCGGCGGGTTTCCGTCTGGCCGGGGATGAAACAACTGATCATCTATGCCGAACTGGGGGATGACCTGCATCGGGCCGGTATAGCCTTTCGTCCGCCAGACATCACCGGCGCTTTGTGTCCCGACCAGTGCATAATCGGTCGTATTCAGCATCCAGCGCTCGCCCCATACAAAGGGCGGGGGATACCGGCGGTTGAGATTCTGCCAGCTAAAGAACAAGGTGTGGGCCTTCACCTGCCGGGCATGATACAGCGCCTGCCACGCCGCCAGATTGTAGGGTTCTTCATCGATATGTACGATGTGTGGACGGAAATCGCGCATTCGCTGGCCGAGTCCGACATAGTGATGCAGATGAAAATCACCATTGCGACGAATGGGTAGCGTTTCAAGCTGATAGCCCGTCGTGTAAACCCGTTCCAGCCGCATTTCCCCGCGCTCATCCCGCCAGGAAGGGGGAACCAGTGCAAGCAGTTCGACGCCATGTGTGGCGATCTCTTCCAGTTTGCGCTGGTAGATGCCGACGATGCAGGCCTTGGAGATCATCAGGACCCGCAGTGGCGCAGTGGGTTGAGAGGTGTTTTCTGTGAGAGTCAAACCTGCTGCTTTCGTTATCTGCGGCTGTTCGGAATACGTGCCAGGCGGAAACCGTCCTGCTTCTGCCATGGGCTGTACTGATCCTGATCATCACCCGTGCTGACAGCGGCTGGTGACTGCCGCATACGTTCGAAATCGTCTACGGCTGCTGCAATCAGCGTCAGATCATCGACAGGCTGCGGCGCAGGGATGAGTTCATGCAGATGTTCATCCACAAAAGTCGTATGCACGCTGCCAGCGAGAAATGCCGGATGTGACAGCAGACTGTGCAGGAAGGGGATATTGTGTGTCACACCCAGCACGACGGTTTCCTTCAGCGCCTGCTGCATCCGGGTGATGGCCGCGGGACGATCATGTGCATGGACGATGATCTTGGCAATCATCGGATCGTAATAGATGGTGATCTCACTGCCGGATTCCAGATAGGTATCGACCCGAACACCCGGCGCACTCGGTGGGCGGAAGTACTGGATGGTTCCGGTAGCGGGTAAAAACCCCTGCTGCGGATCTTCGGCATATACACGGCATTCGATAGCATGGCCGCGCTGGTGAATATCCGACTGCTGAAATGGCAGCGGCTCACCCGATGCTACACGCAGTTGCAGCTTTACAAGATCAATCCCCGTGACCAGTTCTGTCACCGGATGTTCAACCTGCAGGCGGGTGTTCATCTCCAGAAAGAAGAATTCACCATCTTCTGCTGCGATAAACTCGACCGTGCCAGCATTGACATATCCCACAGCACGCGCTGCCTGTACTGCCGCTTCACCGATGGTCTGACGCTGTTCAGGTGTCAGCAGGGGTGAGGGTGTTTCTTCGATGATCTTCTGATGGCGGCGCTGGGTGCTGCATTCGCGCTCAAACAGGTGTAAGGTGCTGCCTGCATGGTCGGCGATGACCTGCACTTCAATATGACGCCCATGCTCGATATAGCGTTCCAGAAAAATCTGGGCATCCCCGAAAGCGCTGCGGGCTTCACGTCGTGCGCTGGCGATGGCTTCGATCAGGTCATCGGCATAGCGGACAATGCGAATGCCTTTGCCGCCGCCACCCGCCGCCGCCTTGACCATCAGTGGATAGCCGATGCGGGCTGCTTCATGCAGGAAGCGTGCATCATCTGTGTCTTCGCCCGGTTTCTCATCGAATCCGGGCACAGTCGGGACACCTGCCTGCGCCATTCTGGAGCGGGCTTCGGTCTTGTTCCCCATCTGACGGATGGCGTGGGGCGGTGGGCCAATCCATGTCAGGCCATGATCGCTGACCGTCTGTGCAAAGTCGGCATTTTCAGACAGGAAGCCGTAACCGGGATGCACGCAGTCGCAGCCTGCTTTAGCGGCGACATCGAGCAACACGTCCATTTTCAGATAGCTTTCGGATGGAGCAGCACCGCCGATGGCATAGGCTTCATCGGCCAGCAGGACGGGCAGGCTGTGGGCGTCAGCTTCAGAATAGACGACGACCGTTTCGATATTCAATTCACGACAGGCCCGGATGATCCGGACGGCGATCTCACCACGGTTTGCGATCAGGCATTTTTTAAGCATTTAACAGGTCACTTGTATAAAATCTTTGTTTGAGTCAGGCCATTGTACCGAAGATCCACGTAACTTTAATAGTCTCTGCATTGTTATACAACATAGCAGCACTACTCATCTGTCTTTACGATTGATGCTTAAGATCTATGCTATAACTGGCGATGGACTCGGCCACTGTTATAATTGTCCATCTTTTAGCGGACAGTGGAACCGACAGCGGCCACGGGAAAGGACCGTCTTGCGTAACATCAGGATTGCGCCTTCAATACTTGCGGCGGATTTCACAAAGTTGGGCGCTCAGGCAGCAGAGGCTGAATCCGCCGGGGCTGACCTGTTTCATATTGATGTGATGGATGGACGCTTCGTGCCGAATATCACGATGGGGCCGCTGGTTGTAGCAGCCATGCGCCGGGCAACGACACTTCCGCTTGATGTGCATCTGATGATTGTTGAACCCGAACGTTATATTGAAGCCTTTGCAGAGGCGGGGGCATCGTCAATCAGTGTGCATATCGAAGCGTGCCCGAATCTGCATCAGGTCCTTCAGCAGATTCATGACGCCGGATGTCAGGCTGGCGTAGCGGTGAATCCGCACACTCGCCCGAAAGCGCTTGATCAGGTTATGGATCTGGTCGATATGATCCTGGTGATGACTGTTAATCCCGGTTTTGGCGGGCAGACCTTTCTGACCAGTATGCTGCCCAAACTGGTGCATTTTACAGAGATGATTAAAAAGGGTGAACGCGAGATTTCATTAGGCGTAGATGGGGGGATCAATCTTCAGACAATCGGATCAGCCGTCCATGCCGGGGCTGATATGCTGGTTGCAGGCAGTGCCGTCTTTGGGCATTCGGGCGGGATCGCGTCCGGCATTGCAGCGCTGCGACAGGCAGCACAACCGGGCATGGCGCGTTAGTTAGAAAACAAAAACAGCCGGTTTCCCGACTGCTTATGTAACGCGTAGATTACTTATTCTTGGCAAGCGTTTTAATGCATTTGGTGCATGCAGTCTTGCGAACGGACCGCCCGCCTTCCATCAACCGAATGCTCTGTAAGTTCGGTTTGAATTTCCGGCGAGTTGCTTTCATAGAAAAGCTGCGGTTGTTGCCAAACTGAGGCGCCTTGCCGCACATCTCACATTTTGCCATGGGAGCACCTCTGATTTTTATCAAACAGTAGGAGCATCCTATCATAGGCAGGGGGTGTTTTCAAGGGCAGGCGCACTGACCTGACGGGTTTTTGGGGGCAGGTTAAACGCAAATTATCATTCGGTAAGGATACTGAAGATGGTGTTAGAAGTTAAACATCAGATCTGTGACGGTCATCTGCTGAAATCGTTGATTGCGGCAGGGTTATCATGGCTGTCACAGCATGAGGATGTGGTCAATAAATTGAATGTATTTCCCGTGCCGGATGGCGATACGGGGACGAATATGCTGCTGACGATGAAGAAAGCCTACGCAGCAATTGAGACCATGGATGACCGCGACGTCCATAAGGTGATGTCGAAGGTGGCAGAAGGAGCGCTGCGCGGGGCACGTGGTAATTCAGGTGTGATCCTGTCACAGCTTCTGTCGGGTTTCACAAAGGAACTCAAAGGCAGCGAAGTGCTCGATCTCCAGTTGTTTAACCGGGCCTGTCAGCGTGGTGTAGAAGCGGCATATGCTGCTGTGAACCCGCCAGTTGAGGGGACGATCCTGACGGTGGCACGGCTGGCGGCAGATAAACTGCATGAACATACCCACATTTCGAACGGTGATCTGGTTGAAGGTTTCGAAGTGCTGGTGATGGCGGGCCGCGCTGCACTGGCGCAGACACCTGAACTGCTGCCGATCCTGCAAAAGGCGGGTGTTGTGGATTCGGGTGGTCAGGGGCTGGTTTTTATCCTGGAAGGGATGCTGCGTCTGCTGCACGGAGAGCCGATTGACACGGGGCACGGAAAACACGATGTTCATGATCATTCTGGAGACTGGCAGGAAGCCCTTGCCCCTGAAGATGTGGACGGATACGGCTATGATGTGCAGTTCCTGCTACACGGCGAACATCTGAACGTCGCTAAAATCCGGGACGATATTGATGCAATGGGCTGGTCAACACTGGTAGTGGGTGACAGCCAACTGGTGAAGGTCCATGTCCATGTCCATGATCCCGGCGTGCCGTTGAGTTACGCGATTGGGATCGGGGCGTATATTGATGATATCGTCGTCGAGAATATGCACCAGCAGTATCAGGATTATGTCGAGCAGCGGCAGGCAGAACATGCCAAACGTGAACAGCCTGATGCATCAGAGATCCGTCCGGTGGAAGGGATCGCGGTGATTGCCGTGACCAATGGGCCGGGCCTGCGCGATCTTTTCTTCAATGAGCTGGGTGTATCGGCGGTGATTTCTGGTGGGCAGACGATGAATCCCAGTGCTGAAGATTTCCTGGATGCCATCGAGCGGCTGCCCAATGATGAAATCATCCTGCTGCCGAATAACAAGAACATCATCCTTGCGGCAGAGCAGGCGGCGAAGATGATCACCAGCAAGCGTGTACGAGTAGTCCCGACACGCACCATCCCCCAGACCATCGCCGCGCTGCTGGCTTGCATTAACCTGCGCGAGAGCGAAGCATTTGATGAGGTGGTTTCCGGTATGAGCGAAGCCGCCCGCGAGATCGTCACCTGCGAGGTGACCGCTGCCACACGCGATGTGGAACTCAACGGCGTGGATGTTGTTCTGGGGCAGTATATCGGCCTGATAGATGGACAGCTCAAAGTATCGTCAGAAAATCTGGAAGAAACGGTCATGCAGGTTATCACACGGGCTGACGCAGCCAACTACGAACTGATCACCCTGTACTATGGTGAAGAGATCAGCCCGACACAGAGCGAGAACCTGCTGAAACAGTTATCGGCGCGTTTTCCGGCACAGGAATTCACGACCGTGTACGGTGGTCAGCCCCTTTATCCTTACATCATCAGTCTGGAATAATGTCAACCGTACATATCATCACCGACAGCGGCGCTCAACTTGATCCGGGTTGGGTGCGGCAGCATCCGGTTACAGTCGTCCCCTATCGATTACAGATCGGCAGTGAAACCTATCGTGATGGCGTCGATCTGAGCGCGGAAGAAACATTTTATCTGATGGCGGGGCAGACAGCTCCGCCTGTCATTTATCCGCCGACCGAGACGGATTTTCTCCATGCCTATCACAGGGCGGTACAGTCTGCCGATGCGGTGATCTCCATTCACGTCTCACGGGCGATCCTGCCCAGTTGGGATCATGGCCGGGCCGCTATCCAGAAACTCTCATCCAGTCGCTCTGTGGTTTCCATCGACTCGCGGTCGATGTGTGCAGCGCAGGGGATGATGGTGAAATATGCGGTGCAGCTTGCCGAATCAGAACTTATCCCCGATCACATCGGTTTCGATGAATATGTGCGTCGGGTGCGCGGCGCGGCAGAGCGCATTTACAGCCTGTATTTTGTCGAAGATGTCCATTACCTGACACATCACCGCTATATCCCGGTATCGCATGGTGTCATCGCTGCACTTTCGCACCTCAAGCCGTTGATTGCGCTCGAAAACGGTGAAATCAGCGTGATCGAAAAGATGAAAACGAGATCAAGTGCGCTGGATCACATGGCAGATTATGTGATGGAGTTCGATGATATTGAGGAATTGATCATCCTTCAGCCGAAAACCAGCCTCACCGAGAACAGTGTCGCACTGATCGAACGGATACATGAGGAGCAGCCGCATCTCACCATACAGACTTCCCAGTACAGCCCGGTGCTGGCCGCTTTCATCGGCACCGACGCGACCGGCTGTGCTTTGATTGTGAACGAAAGTGAGAATATGACTGATGAAGAAAATTAAATTTGTGACGGACAGCGTCTCCGATATTCCCGCCGAACTGATTGAAGAATTTGAGATCGGCGTGGTCCCGTGCTATGTCAATTACGATGGGCAGAGCTTTGCAGATGACGGTGTGGAGCTGATCCGTGAAGAGTACTTCCGGAATCTGCATTTGCTGTCGCATCCCACGACTGCTGCCCCGCCACCCGCACTGACAGAGGAAGTCCTGACAGAGGCATTTGAAGGGGCGGATCACCTGATCGTCCTGACGACGCCGGCCAAATTGAGCGCGATCAACAATTCCATGCGGTTGGGGGCGCAGAATCTACCGGCGGATCGTGTCACGATCATCGACAGCGGGCAGTTGAGCATGGCGATCGGCTGGCAGGTCCTGATCGGCGCAGAGGTGGCAAAAAAGACCGGCGATGTGAACGCTGTGCTGAATGCAATCGACTGTGTTCGCAAGCATCAGACGCTGTATGCGGGGCTGGCAACGATGGAATTTCTGCGGCGCAGTGGACGGGTAGGATGGGCGCAGGCCGGGATCGGTGCGCTGCTTCAGATCAAGCCGATTGTGCAGGTGGAAGATGGCGAAGTTTCGTCTGCTGCCAGAGTTCGAACCTTCAGCAAAGTGATCGATACTCTGGTAGAATTAGCACATCAGTACGCACCGCTGGACAGGTTGGCTGTTCTGCATATCAGCAATCTGGAAGGCGCAGCGGAGCTTCGAGCCAGATTAAAAGACATCATGCCGGAACATACCCTGACGACGGGCGTCGGTCCGACTCTGGGGACGCATATCGGCCCTGGGGCGTTGGGTATAGCCCCGGTAAGTGCATCTTGGAAAGCGTAATCAAGGTATGCCATCTGCATTAGAGACACTGGTTAAAATTCTCAAACTGGAACGCGAACAGGGCTGTCAGAATACCGCTGTCATCGGTGGGATTTCTGCCTATGCCCGCAACTGGGAAGGCCCAGCGCGCAGTCAGGCGCGCAATGCCGAGCAGTTCATTCTGGTCGATGAACTGCATGACCTGCTGCTGAGTTATGATCAGGTAGAGAGCAGGAATGATCGTCTCTCGACGGTCAATTACATGCTGGAACGTATTACGGGACGAGTGCCAGCGCCGCAAGAGTATCAGGAAAAACTGGCCTCATATGAAGAAGCCGTAAAACGGGATAAGCGTCCACCCGAAAATGGGGCGGCATCCGAAGCGCGCCCTGATACCCGTTCGCGGCGTGAACGGGGGCCGTCAGAGGGGCGATCCTCTGCGCGGCATGAGGCAGATCCCCGGCCTGAACAGCACGCCGAACAGCATCCGGAGTCATACAATCAGGAAGCGGCCCCACGTCCAAAGCGGGAAGTCGATCAGCGGGGGAAGAAAAATAACCCACCGAAGAAATCAGCGCCCACCAAACAGCAGCAGCCGAGCCGTGGCAGTGATGGTGAGATCTCCGAAGCGGTTTTTGAAACGGCGGATACGATTGAAGCGACCTATACCGGCCAGTTGGATATCCCGCCGGTGCCGCGTCTGGCGCGTCCTCCGCGTGGTGTCCGCAAAGAGCTTGATGCAGACGAAGCCGCCGATATTATGCGCGGCCTGAATGCCTCGGTCGATCATGTGCGCGGTGTAGGGCCGCGAATGGCGCAGGCGCTTAAAAAGCTGGGCATCACGACGATCAATGATCTGCTGTTCTTTCTGCCGCGCCGCTATGACGATTACACCCGGATGAGGTCGATTGCCAAGCTGCTGCCGAATACGGTCGCGACGGTCATCGCCACAGTACGCCGGGCTGAGATCCGCATTGGCCGTAATGCCCGTAAGGATTTCTATCTCGAAGTTGATGATGGCACCGGTATTCTGAGTGTGGTCTTCTTTGGGCAGCAGTTTCTTGTCCGGACGATACGCCCCGGAATGCAGATCGTCCTCAGCGGCATGACGACATCGTTCAATGGCCGTATCCAGATGGCAAGCCCTGAATGGGAAAAGCTGGATGCTGAGAATCTGCATACCGTCGGGATTGTGCCGGTTTATCCGCTGACGGAAGGGCTGACGGCGCGCTCTGTTCGCAAGCTGATGAAAGAGACGGTCGATTATTGGGCGGAGCGCCTGCCGGATTATATCCCACAGGCGACACTGGAACGCGCTGAACTGGCTGATCTGGGCTGGATGCTGAAGAACCTGCATTTCCCCGAAGGCAATGACCATCTTCAGCACGCCAATAACCGCTATATCTTCGATCAGCTTCTGCTGCTGCAAATGGCGATTCTGGCAAATCGGCGTGACTGGCAGGCCGTGCCGGGGGAAGCGCTGGATGTCAGCGACGGCTTCCTTGAGAGCTTCATTGACACGATATTTCCCTATCCGCTGACGAATGCCCAGCGACGCGCCATTGAAGATATCCGGCGTGATATGGCGCGCCCGGTCCCGATGAATCGCCTGCTTCAGGGGGATGTCGGCGCGGGTAAGACGGCGGTCGCGATCACAGCGCTGGCGATGGCATTTCAGGCCCGCAAACAATCCGCACTGATGGCACCGACCAGTATTCTGGCCGAGCAGCATTATCGCGGGATTGTCCGCTCTTTTGAACGGCTGCCGGAGGAACAGCGGCCCGTGATCCGCCTGCTGACCGGATCAGTGAGCGCTGCGGACCGAAGCGAGATTTATAAGGGACTGGCGAACGCTGATATTGATATTGTGATCGGCACGCAGGCGCTGATTCAGGGTGGCGTGGAGTTTAATAATCTGGCGGTGGCGATCATTGACGAACAACACCGCTTCGGCGTCGAACAGCGCGGTGCGCTGCGCGGCAAGGGCATTAATCCGCATCTGCTGGTGATGACTGCCACACCCATCCCACGGACGATGGCACTGACACTGTATGCTGATCTCGACCTCTCGGTGATGGATGAGATGCCGCCGGGACGTACACCCGTGCGGACACGGATTGTGCGTGAGGTGGAGCGGCAGCGCGTCTACAGCTTCATTGAAGCGCAGGTGAAGGAAGGGCGGCAGGCGTTTATCGTTCATCCGCTGGTCGAATCGTCGGACAAGGTCGAAGCGAAGTCCGCACTGGAAGCCTTCGAGCATTTCCAGCAGATGTTCCACCGCTATCGTGTTGGCCTGCTGCACGGGCGGATGCGTCCGGCAGAGAAAGATCAGGCGATGGCGGATTTCAGCAGCGGGAAATATGACATTCTCGTCACCACGTCGGTTGCAGAAGTCGGCATCGATGTCCCGAATGCCACGGTGATCGTGATTGAGGGGGCCAATCGCTTCGGTCTGGCGCAGTTACACCAGTTCCGGGGGCGTGTAGGACGTGGACAGTTCGTCTCTTACTGTCTGCTGATCCCCGATATGGAAACACCCGAAGCGCAGGAACGACTGGAAGCGCTGGAACGGACCAACGACGGCTTCCAGTTAGCGGAAATCGACTGGAAGCTGCGTGGGGCAGGGGATCTGATCGGTACCCGGCAGAGCGGACGCAGCGAACTTCAGCTTACCGAGATCATGACGCCGCATCTGGTCGAGCTTGCCCAGCGTGAGGCGCACACGATCTATGAAGAGGACCCGTATCTGGAGCGCCCTGAACATCGTCTGCTGGCGCAGCGGGTTCAGATGATCTATCAGGCTGAAAGTGATATGAGCTGATTTCAGTTCAGGATGGGGCATGTCACCGGATATGCCCTTATCGATTCATCCTCCCCGTAGATGGGAACAGCATTAAGATCTGTCTGCACGACTTGCGCGTTTTAATCAATAGTTTACAATCGGATTTATCTGGAGAACGCATATGACCCGAATTGCTGTCTATCCTGCGACGCTTGATCCTATTCACAACGGACACATCGATATTGCGCTGCGTGCTGCGCGCATTTTCGATGAGGTGATTGTCGCAATTTATGACAAACCAAAGAAAAACCTGTTATTTACTGTGGAAGAGCGTCTTGAACTCGCAGGTTTGGCCTTCCAGAACTATAGTAATATACAAGTTGCAAAATATTCGGGTTTAACTGTAAACTATGCGCGATCGTTAGGCGCAATGGCGCTGATACGTGGTCTGCGTGTGTTCTCGGATTTCGAATTTGAATTTCGTATGGGGCTGGCAAACCGCAAGCTTGCCCCAGACATCGAAACCGTTTCGATCATGACAGACGAACGCCATCTACATATTAGTTCGACAACGATTCGCGAAATCGCCGAACTTGGGGGCGATGTCTCATCAATGGTTCCCGGTTTTGTGGTTGAGGCACTGCGTTCCCGTTTTGAGGAACTGGCCGTGAGTCATCAGGAGCATGGGCCGCAGTACCACACCAGTATTCGCGATTGACTAATTCTGACGGAGACGTGTTATGGACATTCAACATCTGGTAGACCGTTTGGAAGATCTGATCGACGAAGGCCGACACATGCCTTTCAGCAAGTTCACGGTCATCGACGAAGAGCGTGCGCTGGAAATTATCGATCAGATGCGCATCTCAATCCCTGAAGAGATTGAAAAGGCGGCCCGTATTATCACCCAGCGTGACCGGGTGCTGGCGCAGGCCAATGAAGAGGCAGCCCGTTTGCTTCAGGTGGCGCGCAGCAAAAGTGATCAGATGGTGAATGAGACGGACCGTGTGAAAGAAGCAGAGGAACGTGCCAGGCTCATCATTGAACAGGCACGGCAGGAAGCCGTCAATATCACCGAAGAAGCAGACCAGTATGTGCTGGATACGCTTTCGCGGCTGGAACAAACCCTGCTGCGTAATATCAATGAAGTGCGCAACGGCATCCGGCAGTTGGATGAAATAGAACCGGCTGTCCATACTCAACCGGCGCAGACAGCACAGCCGCAGATGCAGGTTCAACCGCAGCAGGTCGTCCGGCAGTCAGTTGAGGTCAGCGCCGATAACCGCTGATCGGTCGATCAGGATAGATATGGCATTCTTACAAGGAGCGGTTTAACGCCGCTCTTTTTGTTTGCCCAGCGAATTTGCCTTTAGAATAAGCACAGTCATAAGCATAATGATGAGAACTGGTTTGTCGCTCACATAACCGGGACTATAATGATTTTTATCCGCGTAATGATCACTGCACCGCTATGATACTTTCGCCGAAGCTCTCACTACACCTGAAAGATGCGGACGTTTAACCCATGAATCAACATGCCCTCACTGTTATCGTGAAAATTGACTCTGCCCGGGCAGAAGCTAACCGGCTGGTCGATGTGCTGGACATTATTGGTCGGGCCATCCGTCAGCCTCATGGTGACGAATACCAGAATCCTTATATCGACTTCTCGCAACTGCAAACCGTGCATTTCATGCGCTGGGTGCTGATCCCGAATGATATTGCAGGGACATGGGATTATCTGCTGTTTACGTCGAATCACGATGGTGATCTTGATAGCCATCTCCGCGAGCTGATCGAGCACGGGGGACAGGCGCTCGATCTGATCTTTGGAAGCTGTGTGGGTTATCCCGACAGCCGCACGACAGATCCGGCAGGATTCTTCCGGGACTTCCGGCGGTTTGTCCGTTCCAATTCGGTCGATAATGAGACCTTTTATCTCGGCTATCGCGGTGAAACCGTCAGCCGGGTGCGCAGCTTTATCTCGATCCGCAGCCAGTTACAGGACATCTTTGATCTTCCCGATATTCAGCGCTTTGCCGCCTCAAAGCTGGAGCCGCTGCTGCGTGATTTCCCCATACGGCGTGCACCATCTCCACTGCTGGTCTGGCTGAAGGATGCAGTCAGTCTGGTCGGCAGGGTGATCGTCTTCCTCTTCGATGTCATTTTTCAACTGATCTATACCTTTCTGATCCGACCGATCCGCCGCCTGCTGCTGCGCCGTGAGCCGCGCCTGAATCTGGTGTTGGTGGATGACCAGATCAGGCCGGGTGTTGAGGCGGTCGAAGATGTGGTGACACAAAATCAGATGACCGTCCTCTCGCGCATCAAGCCCGGGGTCTGGCCGCTGTTCAGGCTCAAACTGGTGCTGCTGCTGATCGATCTGGTGGCGAAGCATTTCTTCAATCAGGGATCGCTCGGCGGCATTATCAGCATCCACTTTGCACGGTGGGCCATTCTGGATCATGGCCGTTATCTCTTCTTTGAGAGCAACTATGACGGAAGCTGGGAAAGTTATATCGGCGAATTTGTCGATAAAGCGGCCAGTGGCATGGACCTGATCTGGACTGCGACGCCGGGCTATCCGGAAAAGGGCGCGTACGATATTGAAGCGTTTAAGAGCATTATCCGCCGTAATCAGCTTAAAACGCAGGTGTTTTACAGTGCCTATCCCGATACCACCGTGCGCAATATCCTGAACGATCGTGAGATCAGCGGGGTATTGGATCAGAATCGCATTCGTGAATGGCTGAAGCGCTTTTAATCAACAGGGAAATCTCAATGTCGTCAAATACAATGTCGTCGAATACAACCGCAAAACCTGCCTCTGATGCCCCGGTCGAACCGTTTGAGCTTTCCGAGATTCAGGGGCTGATCCTAAGCGGTCACGCGCATCTGATGGTGGCCCGCTACGTTTTCCTCACATTTGGAGATGCCGTGCAGGGCAGACAATGGCTGGCCGCCGTCACACCGATGATCGCAACCAGTGAAGTGTGGCCGAAAGATCCTGCCACCGGTAAGACGCTGAAGCCGCCGATGATCACCAATATCGGCCTGACACATCACGGCCTGTATGCGCTGGGGCTGCCACAGAGCTGTCTGGACAGTTTCCCGGAGGATTTCCGTGATGGCATGACCAGTGAGCGGCGGTCGCATCTTCTGGGGGATCGCGGGGTGAGTGCGCCGCAGCACTGGGATATCGGGGCGGATGCTGACCAACTGCATGTGCTGCTGATCCTGATGGCGGTTGATCACCCGACGCTGCAAGTGCTTTACGATCAGCATTCCGTACTGTGGAACGCGCATCAGATGACGGTGAATGCTGAACTCTCGGCGGAAAAGCTGCCCGGTGATCGCGAACACTTCGGCTTTCTGGATGGCGTCTCTCAACCAAGTTTCCGTCATGGCGTGCGTGATACTGAAGTCAGTGAACCGCTGATCAAGCCGGGTGAATTCGTACTGGGCTATCAGAATCAGTATGACATCTTCCCGATTTCACCTGAACTGAACGGTGCCGATCTGGGGAAAAACGGCAGTTATCTCGTGTTCCGCAAGCTGTATCAGGATGTCGTCGGCTTCTGGGGGTATATCTCCGAACACGCGCTGCATGACGAGCCGCTGCGAGCGCAGACCCGTTCTCTACGCGATCAGAAGGTCTGGCTGGCGTCCAAAATGGTGGGACGATGGCCGAGCGGCGCACCAATGGCGAAATACCCGGATCATGATGTGCCGGATCTGCCAGCCGAAGAGATGAATAACTTCATGTACTGGAATCGCGATTATGAAGGTTACAACTGCCCACGCAGCGCTCATATCCGCCGTACCAATCCACGAGACACCAACGGAACCACGGCTGAATCTTCACTGCGGACTTCGGATAGTCATCTCATCATCCGGCGTGGGATGAGCTATGGCACACCGCTTGTCACAGCGGATAATATCCCGCCGAGGGATCTGACCGAGGATCAGCAGGATCGCGGGATTGCGTTTATGGCGATCAATGCCAGCATCAGCCGGCAGTTTGAATTCATCCAGCAGACGTGGAGCAATAATACCAAATTTGACCGTCTCTATAACGATAAGGACCCGATTTCCGGTGATCACACGGACGCGGATCATCTCGGACAGGAACGCGGCTATGATTTCACGGTGCAGCAGCTTCCTCTGCGCCACCGTCTGACGAATATGCCGCGCTTTGTCACGGTGAAGGGTGGGGGATACTTCTTCATGCCGAGTATCACGGCGTTGAAACTGATGGCAGAGGCCTGATCCAGACTGTTAGGCTGACACCGTATGCGTATTATCTATCTGGCGCTGGCATGGGCTGGTGGCATCCTCCTCGCGGAGTATTTCCCACAGCTTACACCGACCTCATGGCTGATCCTTGCCACAGGTGCGGCGGTACTGCTGTTTATGCTGCGACACGAGCAAACATACCGCTGGGCGATGGTCTGCCTGCTGGCGTTCGGATTAGGCGGGCTGCGGCTTTCACTGTATCCATCGACCAGTGTGGTGGCTGTTTTCAATAACAGCGGCGGCCTGACCATCGACGGCATCGTGTCCGGCTATCCTGACCGGCGCGACGAGCGCACGCTGCTGCGTCTCGATAGTGAATTCCTGCAATCCGGCGGTGATCTTTACCGCGTTAGTGGGACGGTGCTGGTGCAGGTCGTCACCGCGCAGCTTGATCCGAATGTGCAGTATGGAGATCGCATCCGCGCAACCGGCCAGCTTATCACACCTGCGGAGTATGACACCTTCTCGTATTCCGATTATCTGGCGCGCAGTGGTGTTTTCAGCATCATGCGCCGCAGTGTGGTGGAACGTGTCACATCGGATGCCGGTAACCCGCTGCTGACTTCTCTGGATCGTCTGCGTCAGCAGGCACAGCAGCAGATCAACCGCTATCTGCCAGAACCGCAAGCCGGTTTGCTCTCCGGGATTCTGTTAGGCAACGAGCGCGGGATCTCACCGGAACTGGATGAGGCATTCTCAACCGTTGGCGCGTCCCATGTGATTGCGATCAGCGGTTTTAATATGGCGGTGATCGCGGCGCTGGTCTCTCGTATCTTTGGCCGCTGGATTCGGCAGCGGTGGCTGGCGATCCTGCTGACGATCGCGGTGCTGCTGATCTATACACTGCTGGTCGGCGCAAATGGGGCGGTTGTCCGGGCCGCGCTGATGAGCAGTCTGCTGGTAATCGGCGAAGGGCTGCGGCGGCGAACCTATGTCCCCGCATCTCTGGCCTTTGCCGCGCTGCTGATGTCGGCGCTTAATCCTATGATCCTGTGGGATATCAGCTTTCAGCTTAGCTTCTTCGCAACGCTTGGCCTGTCACTGTTCACGCCGTCCCTGCAATCCCGCTTCGATGCACTGCTGCACCATTTGTTTCCATCTGTTAC
The DNA here is from genome assembly GCA_964395665.1 of uncultured Anaerolineaceae bacterium. Lineage (GTDB taxonomy): Bacteria > Chloroflexota > Anaerolineae > Aggregatilineales > Phototrophicaceae > JAEZAF01. The sequence goes on along the minus strand of CAYNDH010000013.1, from coordinate 17,614 downwards.
CGCTGATCGTCTCAGTGGATGGCTGTCTGAACCGCTGATCGTCACCCTGTCGGCGCTGGTTTTCACACTGCCGCTGATCGCGATGTATTTCGGGCGGATTTCGCTGCTGGTGCTGCCGGTCAATCTGCTGATCGTCCCGGTTCAGGCGGCGCTGCTGATTCTGGGCGGTGTGGCAGTGCTGGTCGCGCTGGCAGGATTAGCGCCGGTAGCGCAGATTCTGTTCTGGTTTACGATGGTGCTGCTGTCGTGGACGATTGAAATCGTGCGGGTGTTCTCGAAGCTTTCGTTTGCCAATATCGAGTTGTGGCTGGACTCGCGTCTGGTGCTGGTGATCTTTATCGTGTTAATTGGAGGGGCGATCATGCAGGCTGCACAGCCGCAGTGGTGGTTCGATCTGCTGCGTATGATCCGGCGGCGGTCTACCATGATGACCGGCGTATTTTCGAGTGTGATCCTGATTGTGCTGATGATCGCCGTCCTGCGTTCACGGCCTGATGGACAGCTTCACGTCTGGTTTCTGGATGTGGGGCATAGTAACGCCGTGCTGGTGCAGACACCCGGCGGGGCGCATATCCTGATCGACGGTGGGCGGTTTCCGTCACGCCTGCTGACAGCGCTCGGAGATCGCCTGCCATTTAACGAACGTGAAATCGATGTGATGGTGGTGACACAGCCGGACGAGTATGATTTCGCGGCGCTGACACCGGTGCTGGCGCGTTATGATACTGGCGTCGTGCTGACTAACGGCCAGCCGAATCAAAGCCCGGCCTTTACCGAACTGGAACGGATGCTGGCAGGACGCACAGTACAGCCTGTGGTCGCCGGATATCGGCTGGACATGGGCGACGGTGTGGTGATCGAAGTCCTGAACCCGGCGGAAACACCAGAACTTCAGGACTCGCTCAATGACTCCGCACTGGCGCTGCGGGTGATCTACGGCGATGTCGCATTTCTGCTGCCGGGGGATCTCAGCCGCGCTGCACAGATACGGCTGATCGAAGAAAATCAGGACCTTTACGCGCCCGTGCTGCAGATCCCACAGCACGGGGCGCGGGGCCAGCTTGAGGCGGATTTTCTGGCAGCGGTTCAGCCGTCTGTAGTAGTGCTGCAATCCGACAAGGCGAATTTACTGGGCGATCCTGATCCTGATGTCATGGCACAGGTGGCTGACTATCCGATTTACCGAACCGACGAAAACGGCACCCTCCATTTCTGGACCGATGGCACGGACTTATGGACGAAGCCTGAACGCTAATGCTGCTTGAAAGCCGTCGCAGCCTGAAACATTGGTCCGCCGATCATTCCAGCGGACCGGTGCAGTTCTCAGTCAAGCATCAGTGGGTTTGAATCTGGATCTCGACCGGTTCCAGGCGCGGCGTGGATGCGCGGATGATGATTTTACCGGCTGTATGCCCTGCTTTGACATAAAGCGCTGCGCCGCCACCGACCAGCGGATACGGATTCTCGCCGATCAGTGTGCCGTCGCCCTCAAGTGTGAAGCTGACTACAGCGGTGGCATACGGTAACGGGTTCCCGTAACGATCAACGATCTGGAACACGAGCCGCGTCATATCACTGCCATCGGCCTGAAGAGTGAGGTCATCGGCGATCAGTGTCAGCGCGTGGGGGATGCTGTTTGCGGCGATCTTCTGCTCGGCAACGGCTTCACCCTGATAATAACCGGTGATCTGTAAATCCTGCTGTCTGTGTTCCACGCGTTCCCCCAGCCGGGTGATGATAAACGGCGGATGTGGCAGGCCCGGAAACAGTGCTTCTGCCGGTTCATACTCTCCGTGTTTTTCCTCACCGATGTGGACGATGATACGATCACAGTTGCTGAAGACATAAATCTGTTCAAAGGTGGCTTCGCTGATGTCGCCGTGCTGCCATCCACTGGCCGCATGAAGGACGATGCGTTTCTCCGGGGACTGCTGGCTCTCGTAAACGCGTGCGGCGAATTTCGGCAGCCTGAAGATGTCCATCACGCCGTGGTAGCAGATACGATCTCCTGAGCCGAATTCCTTGTGGGTATTGTAATCAAAGGCACACCAGCCAATTGCGCCAGAGACGCCGCCCATCATATGCGCCTGACTCTGGATACGGGCATGGCGCAGGGCATGTTCGACACGGCGTTCTTCATGGTCAAATGATTTGGTGGAGAACATATGGCCGTTGAACTCGGTCACCAGATGAGGTGTGTTATCCGGCTCGATGATCGTGTTCGAGAAATCGTTGAAGGTGAACACATCTTCCAGAAATTCGCTGCTGATGAAAAAGCGCACACCTCCGGTCGGACGGGTAGGATCAAGCTGGCGGGCAAGGGCATTGGTTGCACTATAGAAGTCGTGATCGTCCCATGACTCATTGATCCGCACGCCCCACAGGATAATGGATGGGTGATTGCGGTCGCGCTCGATCATCGCTTCGACATCGCGGATGCTGAGCGCTTTCCATGCCTCATCACCGATGTGCTGCCATCCGGGTATCTCTTCGAACACCAGCAGTCCGATTTCGTCGCAGCGGTCGAGAAAGTGCCTGCTTTGCGGGTAATGCGATGTGCGGACGATATTGCAGCCCAGTTCATATTTCAGGATATCGGCATCCCGGCGCTGGAGACGGGCTGGGGCTGCTGCGCCGATGTACGGGTAATTCTGATGCCGGTTGAGGCCGAAAAGCTGCACTCGCTCACCGTTGAGATAAAAACCATCGCTGCGAAATTCTGCACTTCTGACTCCAAACGTGGTGAGAACGTGGTCTGTGAGCCGGTCAGCGCGTGTGAGTGTTGCTTCCAGTGTATAGCACTTGGGATGATCCAGTGACCAGCGTTCGCAGTTAATCCCGCGTAATTCGACTGTTAATTTTCGGATCTCGTTCGGCAGTAATTCCACATCAATCTGCTGTGAGGTGTTCTCCATGCCCTCAACCGCCAGGCCGAGATGCACGGCAGTGGTCTCGGCGAGGGTATTACGCATACGCACATCCACTTTCAGCCATGGTGCATCAGTCAGCACATCCTGCGGCTGCACGAAGACATCATGGATGAAAACGGGTTCCACATAACGCAGGCTGACCTCGCGATAGATCCCACCGAATACCAGATAATCCACGATGCCGCCATGCGGTGGGATATCAGGGCGCTCAGTTGAATCGACATGCACGATCAGTTGATTTTCACCGTCATGGCGCACGGCGTGGGTGATGTCCAGTGAAAACGGGACGTACCCGCCTTTGTGTTCAGGGTAGCTGTGTCCGTTCAGGGTGACGGTGGCGGCGGTCATCACGCCTTCGAAATCGAGAAACAGCCGTCGTCCCGCCAACGGTTCTGGCAGGGTGAAGGCTTTGCGGTAGGTGGAGATGAACTGGTATTCGGTATCATCGAAATTGTTGTGGGGAAGCAGCCTGTTGGTATGTGGTAGTGTTACCGGCTCGAACCGTGCATCACCTGCGGGAACGGTGTCGAGCTTTTCAGGGATAAAAAACCAGTTATGATTAAATGCGATCACTGATCTCAAGAGACTCTGCTCCGCTGTTTGTTGTGGGCTGATAGGGAATATACCTGCTGATGCTGCAAGACCGTCCATCGGGCTGGCGGATCTGGTCAGAAGACGACAGCCGAACAGATCCTCTCAGGGATGACTGAAATAGATCTGATTCGGCTGCCTCTGAATTGGATCAGGATGGTTAAGTGCCGCGCTGATTTGATTATGCGCGGCGCTCATCATGCACGGCGCTCATCATGCGCCGCGCTGTGCCAGTGCCCAGAACAGAAAGAAGTAGCCGCC
>CAYNDH010000013.1:0-13732 GCA_964395665.1 uncultured Anaerolineaceae bacterium | reverse complement strand
GCGCTCATCATGCGCCGCGCTGTGCCAGTGCCCAGAACAGAAAGAAGTAGCCGCCGCCTAACAAGCCGGTGATCAGGGCAGGGAAGGCCGCACGGGGCGTCCGGTTGCGACCACGCAGCATCCCGGCGACGATGAACGGGATCACAAACAGTCCGCAGTTCAGGGCCAGCGTCGCCAGATCAACCGGGGAAAAGACGCCTAGTTTGACGATGATAACGATGCCCAAAACCGCTGTCATCAGCAGAGACGCCGTTAACTGCTTGTCCGGGACCAGGAGCATCGTAATAAAGCCGAAGATAAATATCAGATAGCGCATGATATCAAAGAGGATGCCGGGAAACTGGCTGCTCGGCCCAAGCCTGCGGAGAATTTCCTGAAAATCAATGTCTATACTCGGTTGTGCCTGCAGGGTAGGGACCAGCAGTGCACCTGCGAAAATAACCAGCAGCAGAATCAAAAAACGTTTCGACATTATTCCCCCCAAACGACTGTATAAACACTCTGATGCCTGAATTCTACAAGGATTTTAGCTGTTTCTAAGGCGGGTTTCCAAAAGATCGCGCAGATTCATCCCTGACTGGTACAAAATACCCTGCATTCCCACGGCATTGGCCCCGGCGATATTATCAGGCATGTCATCCACAAAGGCGACATCTTCCGGCGGCAGGTTGAGGATCTCCAGCACCGCCTGATATGCTTCGGGCGCGGGCTTCATGACTCCAATCTCGGCAGAGATGACCAGTGGGTCAAACAGGTCGGCAATGCCAAGGGTTTGCAGTTTTTCGCGAAGGGGAAGACCATCATTACTGAGCAGGCCAACCCGGACACCCCGTGCTTTCAGGGATCGAATCAGGTCAATCAGCTCGGTATCCAGTATATCGCCTTTGAAGTAATCGGCCTGAAGTGCCGCCAGTTCGTTCGCATCAAGTCCAAGCTGATCAGCGACATCCTGCCAGTATGCTGCGATTGTGATCTGATTGATCTGCGCCCTGCGCCATGCAGGGCTGCCGTGGACCGCCTGCTCGACGGAACCGTGCGGCAGTTTCAGCCGATCATCCCATGCGTGTCGATAGCTGTAATCCAGCGTTTTCATCAAAACGCCGCCAAAGTCGAAAATGAGAGCATCTATCATTATAATCACTGTTCTGAGGCTGTTTTATCCGCGAGTCCGCTGTTTCTTTCGATAAGTTGAGTCTACACGGGTTTCCTAATGATCGCATCTTTCAGAAAACGTCTGACCAATACAACACATGCGATAAGGGAATGGTGGCTGCGCCGGCGTCATTCCACCCGTACACTGCCGCGACATCTGCTGGCAGCATTTCAGAATTTCAATCGCTACGGGTTGAATCAGGCTGCCGCACTTGCCTATTATGCCTTCTTTTCGATTTTTCCGCTGCTGCTGCTGTTGATCGTGACTGTGAACGGGATTCTGGGTCCGGCCATCGGGCAGGAACAGATCGCACAGGCACTGGGGATTTTCCTGCCCAGGCGCACGGTGATCCTGCTTCAGGAAAATCTGGCGGATGCGATTCAGGAAGGGATGACGTTTCAGGTGCTGGCGTTTCTCGGCCTGATCTGGTCGGCGTTGGGCCTTTTTTCCAATATCACCCGTTCGATTGATGTGATCTTCCATGTCCCCTCACGGCGCGGAATGTGGCGGCAGCGCCTGCTGGCCTTTTTCATGACACTGGTGCTGATCGTGCTGATTATCAGTTCGTTTATCACGACTGGTGTGCTGCGTCTGTTCGCGGCCTTCTTTCTTGATCAGCCGTCGGTCTGGCTGACGATTGGGACGCTGTTCGTCCCGTTTGGTATCAATCTGGTGGTCTTTATCCTGCTGTTCCGGTTCTTGCCCGCTCGTCACGTACATTGGGAAGCGATCTGGCCGGCGGCGCTCTTCGGAGCGGTAGGGTGGGAACTGGCAAAGGCGATCTTCACATGGTATGTGGACAATGTGACAAATTTTCAGGTGGTTTACGGCACGATTTCGACTGCGATTATCCTGCTGCTCTCCGCTTATGTTCTTGCAGCCATCTTTCTGATCAGTGCCGAGTTATGTGCCCAGTTAAATGAGTGGGTGCTGGAGCGTCCGCCAGTGGAGCGCGGTTTCCCCGAATCCGCATCCATCGCGTCACTGCCTGATCCGTATAACCCGGTTGAATAATCACGGAAAATAAAAAATCACAGGTGAGTGACTCACGCTGTGATCTTCGGGTGTGAAAGGATGTGACGCTGGTTTATTCGATCGTCCCGTAGTTGGTCCGGGTGATCGTCGTATCCTGCGCTGTTCACTGGAGACGCTGCCCGAGCCTGACAAGCTGGCGACCGATGAAGGTGCGCAGCCGGTTCTGGTCTGGCTGGCTGTTCCCCTGACGGGTGAGGAATGCGGCCAGACGGTCTGCCGCGACTTCCTGCCGGAATTCGTTCTGCTTCTGCCGGTTCAGAATGTATTCGTTGTAGATGCTAAGCATCGTGTTTAGTCCCTGTCTGGCGGTGCCATGTTGATTGAGATCAGTGTGTCTGCTGGAGACTGCCGGAACGCCGCAGCGACCGGATCAATTTCATTGTAGGGTAGGGCGTTGTGCGCCTATTTCACCAGATGACGTTCGGGCTGTGAGAGTGACCACGAAACCGGTGTCGACTCCTGAAGTTTTTCTCCGAATTTCACCAGATGTTCTGCAATGTTTTGCATCAGACTGACCGAGTTTTCCTGCTCGGCCTGATGTGCACGTTCTGCCTGCTGCAGGCGTTCGCGGTGCTGAAGCTTCGCAACTTCATGCTGAACCAGTATAGAGTTCATGGTGTAGATTGCCTTCCAAGCGATTTGAATGTAACTGATTGTGAGTCGCGGCGTTTGTGCACCTCGACGGGTGGCGTCGTAGATAGGATCGGTTGTTAATCGAGAACAGACCGGGCTATCAAATGGCTTTTGGCGGCAGGGTGATCCTGCTCAGGGCAGCCGTAGCTGTGCTTTTGCGACACAGTATGCTGGTGCCTGGCGAATGATGCTGACAACGACCGCAAGCCTGGAAATTCCCACTCGCAGCGCTGTCCATAAGAGGATGTTAGCGGATGCAGAGTGGAGTATCACCGAATGGGATGTTGTAAACAGGGATAAATGTCCCGATTACTGCCATCTGTTGTTACTCCTTTCCTATGTGATGAGAATGCTGCTGTTACTGTGTTATAGACTATCATGACCCATTGCGATCTGTCAAGACCTCAAAGATCGTCGATTGGACGGATCTTTTTCCGACTAATGGCGGATGACAGATGCCGATTTGTGCTGTCACCTGTCTGATCATCACAGACCGTTTGTGCAGATCCGTTCAGACCGTGTAAACTACTATACGCAAAACTTCGTACAAAGGTTCAAAAAGAGCTTAAAATGAGCCAATCCAATATGCAGATTGAAGAATTCAGCCGCCTGGCGCAAGCGATCGAACGTGAGGTTGGCCGGGTGATTGTTGGGCAGAAAGAGGTGGTGCGCAGCGTCATCATCGGTGTGATCGCTGGTCGGCATGTGCTGCTGGAAGGTGTGCCGGGATTAGGCAAAACGCAGCTTATCCGCACGCTGGCTGATGTGCTTGATTTGCAGTTCTCGCGCATTCAGTTCACACCTGATCTGATGCCCGCAGATGTCACTGGGACCAATATCATGGAAGAAAGCGAAGATGGCCGCCGGGTATTTCGCTTTCAGCCCGGCCCGATCTTCGCCAATCTGGTGCTGGCGGACGAAATCAACCGTGCAACCCCTAAAACCCAATCCTCACTGCTTGAAGCCATGCAGGAAAAAGCGGTCACGGTCGGCGGTCAGAATTACCGGCTGGAAGAGCCTTTCTTCGTACTGGCGACGCAGAATCCGCTGGAAATGGAAGGGACCTATCCGCTGCCAGAAGCGCAGCTTGACCGTTTTCTCTTTAAAGTGAATGTGCCGTTTCCGACCGTCGATAACCTGGTGACGATTATTGACCGCACAACGGGCATGGACGTGCCAAGCGCAAGCCGCGCTGCAACCGGGCAGGAAATCGTCGAAATGGGCCGGTTGGCGCTGAATACGCCGGTCTCCACTGAAATCAACCGCTATGTGGCGCAGCTTATCGTCTCGTCGCACCCGGAGAGTGAACTGGCCCCGCAGATCGTCCGCGATTTTGTACGTTACGGAGCCAGCCCACGTGGAGCACAGGCGCTGATTCTGGGTGCGAAGATCAATGCGCTGCTTGAAGGGCGTTTTAATGTGGCATATGAGGACGTCCATGCGGTCGCCCCATCTGCACTGCGTCATCGGCTGCTGCTGAACTTCGAAGGCATGGCCGAAGGCGTTAGCGTGGATGTGATCGTGGCCGAACTGCTGAAATCACTCCAGCGGGTGAAAGCCTAACCGGACAGGTTAGATAAAAACGGTTTCACAGCGGCGAATACCGTCTCGACATCGACACCGTCACGCTGCCATGTCCAGTCCTGCGGGGCGCCCTGTGCGACACCTTCAGCACGTGTTTCGGATAGCTTCCAGAGTGCCGATGCATTTGGGGCGTAGGGGGCATACCGGGCTGGATCGGATGGCCCCAGAATCATAAACGTGTTTGCGCCAGCGGCTGCGGCCAGATGGGTTAGCCCTGTGTCGCAGCCAAGATAAAAACGCGCCTGCTGTGCAAGTGCGGCAATCTCGGCAAAGGACAGTTCGCCGATAAAGGTTGGAACCGCCTGCTGTACGCCTGACTGTACTGCGTCGATGATGTCACCATCTTTTGGCCCGCCGATCAGTACAAGGTCGATATTCGGCTGTTCTACCCTGATGCGATTGATCAGGTCGGCAAAACTGGATGCAGGCCAGCGTTTGATGTCCATTTGCATCCCGGGATTATTGCCACCGGTCGGATTAATGACGGCATACGGTCGGCGGATCTGTCGGACGGTCAGCTTCCGTTCAAGAGCGGCGCGGGCCTGATCGGTGACAGGGACATTGGCGAAACAGCCCTCTGTGCTGGCCTCGGTCAGGCGCACGGCATCCAGATAGATTTCTGCTTCATGGCGGCGCTGACGGGGATCAACTTCTGCGCGCAGGTTGTAGCCGAGGCCGCGCCCGTCACTGTCCAACCCGATGCGGATCGGTATACCGCTGAACAGTACAGCAAGGCTCATCAGCGGGGATCGTACCAGTGAAACAGCCATATCATAATGACCGGTGCGCAGCATCCGGACAAAGCGCAGGAACGACGACGGCGTTTTAACAGGCATGGCATCCGACCCGGTATCCAGCAGCGCATCCAGCAGCGGATGGCCCTCAATCGCAGGCTTTGACCATGACCCCACAGCCCATGTGATACTGCTCTGGGGATAATGCTGGCGCAGCGCAGCAAGTGCAGCGGTCGCCAGAATTACATCACCGATACAGCAGGGAAGGATCAGGATGATGCGATCAGGTGAAGTTGCAGGAAGGGTTATCTGGCTCGGAAGCAGATTTCCAAGCCAATGATACACACTGGATTTCAGAGCTAACCCCTCGCAATGACTCGTGTTGGCTCAATCTTATAGATCACTCGTGTTTCACGCTCACGCTGGAGTGGATTGGTCGCATAATAATCGGGCTGATTGGCGTATGCGGCGCTCAGTTGATTGATGTGATCTACGGCGCCTTCTTCGGTCTGATCCGCCACATTACCGCGCACTTCAATGTAACGGTACGGGTTATCAGGGTCCACCACCAGCAGCGATACACGCGGACGCACGCTCATATTCTCGTCTTTCTGACGATCGCGCACGGTGTTGATCCAGATGCTGTCACCATCAAAGCTGAACCATACCGGCGTCACCTGGGGCTGGAAATCGGGCATCAGGGTGGAGAGGGCTGCGACGATGGGACGCTGAAGCAGGTCAAGATATTTTTCAGGGATTTCTACTGACATTTAAATACCTCATTCTGATGTTGTGTAAGATAGACAGACTCTAAAGCGTATGCCTGCAAAAACGAAAAACATTGTGGAAACTCTCACCTGAGAGACTGTACATCCAGATTCAGATTGCGGTCAGATTTCGATACCTGCTGCACGCGCCCGCTCCAGTATGCCCTGAGCGGCGCGAACCATCGGCATATCGACCATTTTACCATCCAGTACAAAGACACCGGTCTGATCACGCTGGTGCTGTTCGTGGGCGTCAATCAGACGGCGGGCCTGATCGATCTGTGCAGCTGTCGGTGTGAAGATCTGCTGAATGACCGGAACCTGACGTGGATGAATGGCAAACCGTCCGGTGTAGCCCATCTGCATGGTGCGCTCTGTCTGTGCGGCCAGCACCGAGTCATCTGCGCTGAGGTCGATAAATGGCGTGTCGATGGCCTGTAATCCGTAAGCCTTTGCATGGAGTACGACTGCCCCCTGTGCATACCATGCTTCCCGGCCTTCAGAGGTCCGCACTGCGCCCATATCCCCGGCCAGATCTTCCGCCCCGAATGCCAGCGCTTTCAGGCGCGGTGTCGCTTCGCAGATTTCGCGCAGGCGGACGACGCCCATCGCGTTCTCGATGATGGCGATCAGTTCGATAGAATGCGGCGGCAGATCCATGGCCTGCTCAAACTGATGGAGCAGGGCATCGACCGCGAGAAGCTGTGCAGCAGAGGCGACCTTCGGGATGACATAACCATCAGGGCGCCCCTCAATCGTGGCCTCAAGATCCTGCCGGAAGATGGTATTGTCTTCTACAGCATTCAGCCGGACAAGGCGCTCTCGATGGCCGAAGTCAGTCTGGTGCAGGGCGCTGGCGGTGATCGTGCGGGCCGCCTCTTTCTGACTGAGCGCTACACCATCTTCGAGATCCATGATGATGCTGTCGACGTCCAGGCGTGCGGCCTTTTCGATTTTGCGTGAATCATCACCGGGCATGAATAACAGCGCCCGACGGGTTTTGATCGGCATGGTATGACCCCTGCTATCCCTAATCGCTGTCGCTGTCTGTTTCAATTGGGGCGACAAACTCCTGAATGTTATTCTTGACAGCGTATGCAGCCGCTTCAGCGCGATTGGCGGCCCCGATCTTCGACAACACACTGCTGACATAATTACGCACCGTGCCTTCACCGAGATAAAGCTTAACCGCAATCTGGCGATTGGTCAGGCCCTGTGCAACCAGCGCCAGCACTGCCAGTTCCTGTGCGGTGAGATTGGCAAATGCGGCGGCGTGCTGTACCTCATTAACCTTACGCATCTCATTGAACAGGGTATTGGTCAGGGCCGGATCAAGCAAACCCTCACCACGGCTGACTCGTTCAATCGCGTGGATCAGCTCATTGTCTCCAATCCGTTTCAGGACATAACCGGACGCACCGGCCTGAATAGCGGCAAACAGCAGTTCATCTTCGGCATATGATGTCAGCATGATGACGCGGCATTCCGGTACACTCTGGACGATCTGGCGGCAGGCTTCGATCCCCGAGACACCCGGCATACGGACATCCAGCACAGCGACATGTGGGCGAAGCTGTTTGGCAAGCGTGATCGCTTCCTCTCCTGTGCTGGCTTCGGCGATGACTTTAAAATTAGGATGTCGCTCGATCAGCGTGCGTAAGCCAGTTCTGACCACCGAATGATCATCGGCGATTAAAATATTGACCATTACTGTTCCCTTACTCCACACTTGGGGGTGGAAATGATACACTTGGTAAAAATTATTCTACTACAGATGGTAACTGCAAAATGATCAGTTCTGAAACTCCTGAGAATCGCGCAGCTGCGCTTCTCAATCAAATGAGTGAAATTGTCACACGCATGATGCGTGCGACTGAAGCGACAGATACTGAAAAGGTGCTTGAACGGATTGCGCATGAAGCAGGTAATCTGGTCGGGGCCAGATATGCGGCCATCGGCATCCCCACGGGTGATGGCGGACTGCGTTACTTCAAGGTATCTGGCGTGACGCCGGAAGAAATCAGCCAGATCGAACATCCACCGCTGGGCCGTGGGCTGCTGGGCGCGATCATGAATGAGCGCGAAACCCTGCGCCTTGAACATATTCGATCTGACCCGCGTTCGAGTGGTTTTCCCGAAGGCCACCCGCAGATGGATCGCTTTCTGGGTACGCCGATTCAGGCGGGCGGCCAGCTTTTCGGCATGTTTTACGTCTGTGATCGCGTCGATGGCAAGCCTTTCAGTGCGGAAGATCAGTGGCTGTTGGAAACACTGGCCGGGTATGCGGCGCTGGCAATTGCCGGGACACGGCTGATGGAACAGCAGTCACGCTTACGTTTGCTGGAAGAGCGCGAGCGGATCAGTATGGAACTGCATGACGGGATTATCCAGTCCCTGTATGCGGTTGGGATGGGTGTCGAGATGATCCGCACGGATCAGGATGACGATGGGGAACACCTGCGGCCTGTGGTCAGGCAGTTGAATGAGATTATCGACGACATCCGGCACTATATTCAGGACCTGCACAAGCAGCGCAGTGATGTGCGCACGATGCGGGATCAGATACAGGCGATGATCGACCGGCTGTATGTCTCGCCTGAACTCACTGTCGAGCTTTATGTGCCGGATACACCACCGCTGCTGGATGACAGACGATTTGAGTCCGTCTTGCAGATTATCAATGAAGCCCTGAGTAATGCCCTGCGTCATGCACAGGCAACCTCGCTTAAAGTGAGTATCGTCCAGAGCGAACAGGCGCTTGTGATCAGCATCCGCGATGATGGTATCGGGTTTGAGCAGGATGAGAATGGGATGCCTTTCAAACAGGGGCTGGGGATGCAGAATATGCGTCGTCGTGCCGAAATACTTGAAGCCCAGCTTGAGATTTCAACCCAGCCGGGCACGGGAACACAACTGGTGGTGATTGTCCCGATTAGCTCGCAAAGGGAAACCGCTGCCCAGTTTTGAACGTGACATCTGGCGACGGAATTTAGTGACCTATGTCCCAGTTAATCAGAGTAAGGTAAAGTATAAGAAAACATATCGACAAACCCTTGATGGAGGTATCAGATGTTCGAACAAATGACCGTCCGTGACTGGATGTCTTCCCCTGTGGTTACGGTAGGCCCCAAGACATTTATCAATACGGCTAACCAGTTGATGGAGAACCACAGGATCCGCCGACTGCTCGTCGCCGAGAACGATAAACTGCTTGGGATCGTCACAAAGGGCGATGTCCGTGAGGCCAAGCCATCAGATGCCACTACGCTGAGTATCTGGGAACTGCATTATCTTCTGGCACAGCTCACGGTCGAAAAGATCATGAGCAAAGATGTTGCCACCATTACCGAAGATCAGTCGATCGGGGATGCCGCGCAGATCATGCTGGAAAAGAAGGTCAGCGGGCTGCCGGTACTGAATAAAGAAGGGAAACTGGTCGGTATCATCACGGAGTCTGATATCTTCAAGATGGTGGTTAACCAGCTGAATATAAAAGCGTAGTTCGAATACAGAACTTTCACCGTGGAAACGTCCTGTGAAAGTTCTCTTGAGTGTCTGGATAAACATCATGTATGTTCGCGAGATTATGACGCCCCGGCCCGTGACGATTTTTGCTGGTCAGTCTATGGCTGAGGCGGTCGAAAAGATGAGGGTAAATCATTGCAAACACCTGCCAGTCATCAGCGATGACGGACATGTGATCGGTATCCTGAGCGATCGGGATTGTCGGACTGCGCTGGCATCACCTTATACCCTGCATGAGGATTATGATCCTGATGAGCTGGCGCGGGCGCTTGCAGTCAGGAAGGCGATGTCCCCGGCTCCGATTACCACCCAGCCAGAGACCCTGGTGTCCCATGCCGCCCAGTTGATGCTGGATCACCAGATCAGTTCGCTGCCGGTGCTGATTGGTGAGACACTGGTAGGTATCCTGACAACGACCGATATTATGCGCGCTTTTATCATCCAAAGTCAGCGCGATGATGTAAGAACGGCTGCCAGAACGGGCTAAAACGCACGGCTGAAGCTCCATTTAAATTTGCGATCTCGTTCGACACTGCTAACATTGTTGAGCGTGATTGCACCTGGAGATGATTCTGTATGCGTTTTAGTCCGTGGTTTTCGCCCATTCGCACTGATTGGCTGGGCATAGTCAGGTTGATTGCAGGTCGGCTGGTTGCAGGTGGGCTGATTGCCGCCTGTCTGATCGCGCTGATTTCAGCCTGTCAGACGGCCCCTGACCAAATCATGCCGACCCTGATGGACCTTCCCACCGCGACTGATAGCCCGACTCCCGTTGAAAAGGGCCGGATTGAATTCTGGCAGCCTGCCCAGGCGGAGTTTTCCCCCCATGAGATGATGCACCTGTGGCGATTTGAGGCGCAGGCTGGTGACCGCATCACCCTGCGCACGGTGGACGCCGGCGTGCGAACTCTGCTTAGAATCCTTGACCCCTCAGGCGATATGCTCGCTGATACCACCGATGAGCCGATTTCGGTTTCAGGTGAATACACCGTTCAGGTGATTCGCCTTGGAGATGAGACCGGAAGTTATCAACTCGGCCTAAGTTACAGCAATCAGGCTAACCCGAATGACGCCACCCAGACTCCGCTGCCGGTGGTGGTTGGCGTGCCGACCCCGCTGCCGGTCTCTGCCGATTTAGGGACGTTCATTGATGAACTCGCCAGCGGTGAGACAAAGGGTGGGACACTTACAACCCCTGAAAACGAGCATGTCTATATCTTCAGGGCGGTCCCGGTAAGCTACGCCTCAATTGAGGTCGTGCGGGTGAATGGTGAGCTTGACCCTTTTCTGACGGTCTATGATTCCAATGGACTCCTGATGGCTGTAGATGGGCAGAGCGATGGTGACGGGCGGGCGGTTCTGCATAATCTTCCGCTGGCTGATGAGGGTTACTATACGCTTCAGGTCAGTGGGAAAGGCTTTGCCGGTTCGTATTCGGTGCGATGGGTGCGGAGTGATGCGCCGGTCGTTCTGACGCCGCAGGTTGAGATCATTACGACGCCCACGCCAGCCAGCCTTCCCATCGACCCTACGCCGGAATTGGTCTCCGCAAGCGGACGCCTGCTGGATCATGTGGTGATTCAGAGCCAGCTTGAGAACTCCAATGATCTGAAACGCCATTCGTTTGTCGCCAATGCGGGATCGATCCTGACGGTGGGGGTCGTCCCGGTAGAGGGATCGGCGCTCATCCCGTATGTGGAACTGTACGATCCTGATGGCATGCTGGTGAGCGGTGTTTCCGGAGAGATGTCCGGGCCGGGCCGGGCGGCGATTATCAGCGCTTTTACGGCGGTGATCAGCGGCCCGCATACGATGTTCGTCACGGCACTGGGGGAAACATCCGGGGCCTATATGGCCGGTTACGGGACAGGGTCGAGCTTTGCTGACCGTGTGCGTGGTGAAGCGCAGGCCGATGCATCCAACCTTTCCCAATTCGTGTTTCCGGGTGAGCGCGATGTGTGGACCGTCAATCTGCGACAGGGTGATGTGATCAGCCTGAGCGTGGTTGGAGAAGGCCTGCTGGAGCCAGTGCTGGAGCTGGTCGCTGAGAATGGTGATTTGCTTGGGATTGATTTCAATTCAGGAGGTGCACAGCACCCGGTGATTAACGGTGTGGCGATCCCCCGGAGTGGATTGTATTACATCCGGGTTCGTCCGTCTGTCCCTGAGAGCCTTGGAAATTATACGCTGGTCTGGCGTTATGTAAGCGTTGCCCCGACCGCGACTCCGCCCGTAGGGACGGTGCGTGTGATGGCGCTTCAGGATAGTGTGAGCGATGGTGAGTACAAATTCTATCCCTTTCAGGCAAGCCGTGGGCAGTATCTGCGGATCATCGCGGCGGGGATGTCGAACACCGATTTCGACCCGGTGATCAGCATTCTGGACCCGCAGGCTAATGTCATGATTGAGGGGGACGATAGCCAGAACAGCCTGAATCCGGTGGTCTACATCACGATACCCGCTGATGGCACCTATGCCGTGCGCGTCAACGGGTATCTGAGAGGTGGTGAATTTACGCTGTCGGTTGATGACCTGATCGAAGTCGGATCATGAACCTTAGCTTCGGGTAGAGGCGAACTGTCCGGCGGCGGTCGATGCATCGACCTGTCCGGGAGAGACCCATGCCAGCGCTTCAGGGGCCACACTGCGGAAGCCGACCAGCCCGTGTCCACTGCCGATTTCGGCGAACTGATAGGCGACATCGGACCGGCTCTCGATGATGGATCTGAGCGCCAGTGCGGGCTGATAAAAGCGTGAACGCATCTCATAGCGGCCTACGGACTGGAAGATGCGGCTCGGAAGTACGGGCGCGGACTCGAAGCGGTGCTGATATTCTTCCAGCTTGTCTTCTGCAATGCCCTTGCCGAGCGGTGGGGAAATCATGATCAGATTCGAGAAGACGGCGGCGTTCATCAGCGCGGTATGGGCTGCGGCGATGGCGCCGATGTCCACACCACCGACGCCGATATTGGCGGAGTCGATGCGGTATTCAGTCTGAAGGAAGGGCAGCAGTTCGGTCAGTGTGAAAAGATACTGACGGTCATTGCTGAGATAATTCCTGAGACGGTTGGACTGATCGCCGCTCTGGATCATGGCGATGATTGATGGGCGCATTCTGCCGTGTTTGATCAGGGCGTCGGCGATACTGGTGATCTGCATAGGGCCGACCGCCCACTGACCGTCATACAGGATCAGCAGGGGATAGGCAAGGCCGGAGCCTTCATAACCGGGCGGTGTGTGAACCCATAATTTGCGATCCTGAAACCGAAGCTGGGCACTGCTGACGCTGTGTTCAAAGGTGGTCCCCTGTGGGACGCGCTGGAGCTTCGACCAGTCCGGGAAGGGGCGGGCTTTCTCCATACGCAGGACGGAGACATTCATCTGCGCCGTGCTGATGCGCAGGGGATTGTAGGGATCGGTCTGCCAGTAACGGGTGACACGCTCGACGATGTTCTGTTCCTCGGCGAGCGGCGTCATGGGGTCGTTGACGGCGATCAGGTAGTCAAGCAGATCATCCGGCGCGAATTCCAGTGTCACATACCAGAGCGAAGTGCCCGGCAGATTGGACATGGGGGCAAAGGGCGGATCTGACCTGATGGTATCAAGATTGACCGCGACACTGCGTGCCCCGGGACGGGCATAAATGAAGGTCGCTTTGGTCCCCTCTACCCAAGGGAAACTGGGGCGCTCGCGAAGCAGGCTGTTGACCAGTGCCTGCCGCTGTTCCAGTGGTGTCTCCAGCGCGGTATTAAGAAACTGTTCGAACGACTGCCAGCGATTCAGCATGGGCGCTGCACTCCTTTACGCTTATTCCACTGTAGTTCTCTGATGCAATAATTCACATTCGAATGACAATGACGCTATTTTAACAGTTCTTGCCGTGTTCGGGTAATTCTGCGGATTGGGAATGGGTTACAGGCTGTTACAGCTTGTAGCGGCGCAGCGGCGGCGGCGGCGCAGAAATTTTGTGCCGCTGCAAAAGATTTTCCCCTCAAAATGCGAGTCGGCGGCGGAATTTGCAGCGCGATCGCGCTGCAAGATGCAGAAATGCGCTGCAAGATGCAGAAATGCGTTGCAGGGCACAGCGGTTTGTCGCCAGATGCCGTGTGGGATGGTGCGATCATGTTAAGGTGCAAGGATCACAAGTATAGCACGAATGTTCTGTCTGTGTGGTTAGAGTTTTCAAATGAACCCCTGCCTAGTCCTCCCCGATTTCGGGGATGGAACTGGTTATGGGATTTGGTATGGGATGGGTTGGGAATAAATGGGCCGGAAGAATCCGGCCCCTACGGTTCGCGTGG
>CAYNDH010000012.1:0-50955 GCA_964395665.1 uncultured Anaerolineaceae bacterium | reverse complement strand
ACACACCTTTGACAGTTTAAAACGCCTGAAGCATACGGTGGATACCAATCAGATATGCAGCGGTTCCTTATACAGGCCGAAGGCGACGCGCATTACGTCTGTGATCTCACCCAGAGTCACATAAGCCTTGGCGGCGTCAATCAGATACGGCATGACATTCTCGTTCTGTTCGCAGGCATTCCGCAGCGCATTCAGAGTAGACTGCGCCTGCTCGTTATCGCGCTCAAGCCGCAGTGTCTCAAGTCGGCTGATCTGACGGTTATAGCCGTCCGGGTCCATCTCCAGAATCGGGATCTCCGGCGCAGCTTCATCATTGTACTTGTTGACACCGACGATTGCGCGCTCGTTCATATCGACTTCGAGTTGATGCTGATAGCTGGCATCCGCGATTTCCTGCTGAAAGAACCCGGCATTAATCGCAGGCAGCACGCCGCCCAGCTCATCAATCCGGCGGAAGTATTCATACACCGCCGCCTCTGTCTGATTGGTCAGCGCTTCGACGAAGTAACTTCCCCCGAGCGGGTCCACGGTATGTGTTACGCCGCTTTCCTCTGCGATGATCTGCTGGGTGCGAAGCGCCACCGTCACGGCATGTTCACTGGGCAGCGCCAGCGCTTCATCCATGCTGTTGGTGTGCAGGGACTGGGTGCCGCCCAGTACCGCCGCCAGCGCCTGAATCGCCACGCGCACTGTGTTGATCTCCGGCTGCTGTGCTGTCAGGCTGACACCTGCCGTCTGTGTATGAAAGCGCATCAGCCATGAACGCGGATCTTTCGCGCCGAACGTCTCGCGCATTTCCCGCGCCCAGATCCGCCGGGCCGCCCGCAGCTTGGCGATTTCCTCAAAGAAGTCATTGTGACAGTTGAAAAAGAAGCTGAGACGCGGGGCGAACTCATCAATATCAAGGCCGCGATCCAACGCCCAGCGGACGTATTCCAGACCATCCGCCAGCGTAAACGCCAGTTCCTGAATGGCGGTGCTTCCGGCCTCACGGATGTGATAGCCGCTGATGCTGATACTGTTCCATTCCGGCATGTGCTTTGAGGCAAACTCGACAGTATCCGTCACCAGCCGCATGGAGGGTTCCGGCGGGAAGATGAATTCCTTCTGCGCGATGAATTCTTTCAGGATGTCATTCTGAAGTGTGCCGCGCAGCTTTGCCATCGGCACACCCTGCTTTTCCGCTGCGGCGATGTAAAAGGCCCAGATCGCCGCCGCTGGGCTGTTGATGGTCATGCTGGTCGAAACCTGATCCAGCGGGATGCCATCGAACAGGATCTCCATATCCTTCAGCGAACTGACAGCCACGCCGCAGCTTCCGAATTCCCCCAGTGCCTGCGGTGCGTCGGTATCGTATCCCATCAGTGTCGGCAGGTCGAATGCGACCGACAGCCCCATATTGCCCTGCGAAATCAGATACTTGAAACGCTCATTGGTCTCTTCCGCCGTGCCAAAACCGGCAAACATTCGCATCGTCCACAGCTTGCCACGGTGTCCGCTGGCGTGAATGCCACGGGTGTACGGATATTCCCCCGGATTACCGAGATCGCGCTCGTAATCGAAATCTGCGATGTCACGCGGCGTATAGACTCCCTGCGTCGGCACACTGGACTGCGTCACAAACTTTTTACGGCGTTCCGGACGTTTGGCAAGCGTCGGCTGCAAAACCTCATCTTCCCACCTCTGCTGCTGATCGCGCAGTTCGTCGAGGCGTTTTTTATCAAAAGTCATGAAATAATCTCCCTGCTCCTCTTTTGTGAAGCGGACTGCATTGGGCGTGGGACAGCAGTCCGCTTCGATGCCCTCTATTATAATGGATACAATTACCTTTGATTGCATCTCTTAGGACGACTACCGTCCTTGGCGCTACATTGCCATCCCGCCATCGACATTCAGGACATGGCCGGTGATATACGTCGCATCATCCGACGCGAGAAAGGCGACGGCATTCGCGACTTCCTGCGCTTCTCCCCAGCGGCCCAGCGGGATAAGTTCGTTCAGTTTGGATGTCAGGTCTTCCGGCAGATCCTTTGTCAGATCGGTGAGGACGAAACCGGGCGCGACAGCATTCACGGTGATACTGCGGCTGGCGATCTCACGGGCCAGCGATTTTGTCAGGCCGATGATCCCGGCTTTACTGGCGCTGTAATTGGTCTGCCCAACCTGACCGACAATCCCACTGACGCTGGTGATATTGATGATCCGACCGTAGCGCTTGCGCATCATGGCGTTAATGGCGGCTTTTGAACACAGCCACGTACTGCGTAAATTGGTCTGAATCACGGTGTCGAACTCGTCAGCCTTCATCCGCATGATGATATTGTCGCGGGTGGTCCCGGCATTATTCACCAGAATATCGAGTTTACCGAAATCGGTGGTCGCCATCCTGATCAGGGCATTGGCCTGCTCTTCATCGCTCACATCCGCCTTGAACAGCGCCGCGTGTCCGCCCGCCTGCTGGATCTCATCCACGACGGCCTGCGCCGCATCAGTGCTGCTGTTGTAATTAATCACGACAGTCGCCCCGCGCTTCGCCAGTTCCAGCGCGATTACCTTGCCGATCCCACGGCTGGCCCCGGTCACAATCGCAACACGATCATTGAGAGATGTCATCAATAAAGCCTCCTCAGATTGATGTGGAAATGGCACAAATCATAACACAATCCAAGGCAGAGAATGAAAAACGACGGCCAGGCAGACCGTCGTTTTCAGAGCGTTTTATGCTGTCAGACTGCGCTTATACAGCTATGCTGCGCAGGAGTACCAGGCAGTCAACACTAAACAGGCTGGACGGCATAATACAGCCGTGCGCCGATGCCACCTTCATTAAGCAGCAGTTCGGCTGCATCCCCATGCACCAGTTCGAATTGACTGCTGCTCTTAAACGCCTTCATGGTGTAGGAATGCATCTGATTATCATCGAGACCGCCACCCGGCCACGGCATGACCAACAGTTCGACGCGCTGCTGCTGAAGCGCTTCCTCTACCCGCTTTGTACCGAGTGCGCCGCGTCCACCAGCTTTCGCAAAGTCAATGATCTCCTCCACCAGCTCCATTTCCATACGGCGTTCATAATCCAGCGCCACGGGCAGCACCCGTTCGGTGATCTGCTGTTCGGTGTCATGCATCGTAATCGGCATGATGGCGACCAGATCGCGGGTGACTTCCTCATGCAGCAGTTCCTTCAGCGCCATGGCCGACTTCTCTGCCCCACCAAGGATCAGGCGGTGCCGCCCTTCCTTCTGGACCAGTTCCCGTATCTTCTGCGCGACATCACGATACAGGCGGGTGATCCATTCCTGCATCATATCATCGAAGAGGTCCTTACCGCTGCCGGATTTCGGCTGTCCGCCGGTGCGGTGCGGTGCGCTGGGCGGATGGAAGATGTCAAGCTCTCGAAAATCGAATTCGTGCCGATCCGTTTTGATTTTATCATCAAGCTGAATATCACCCAGATACGTCCGGAAGAAGTGCGCCCGCTCCTGATCAATGCGGACCACGAGATAAGGCTCATACTCATCCATCAGCCACAGCATCGGCACAACCATCGGCTCGCCCAGGCTGGCGTCATTCTGGTGGGGAAGCACCGGTAATTCATAGGTCGCTTCATCTTCAGGGGAAAAGAACGCCACCAGTCCCTTTGAACTCGGCTGATAGTTGGCAAAGAACGTCTCAACCCGTTCGCGAAGCCCTTTCCAGTTGCGCTTCTGTTCATCAGAGAGGTTCTGTTCCTGTTCCTGCAATGCGTTTTTGACGTAAATCATCCACGCAGGCTGGTCGGAATGATTCTCGCGCAGTTCATTACTCACCTGCAGATAGACTGAGAAGACAGGCTGCTGCATATTGCGTACCATGTCACGAACATCATCAAAGTCAAACATGTTTTCTCCTTGAAAAGCGTGCTGGACGACATGTTCAAAACATGTGTCACATTATAGATGCATTTATAGCCGTTCCAGATAAACAGGGCTTAAGTCAGACTTAAATGCGAGATGGTAAGACTTTCATGACACATTACGAACCATCAGAAAACCAGCTCTTATACAGATTCTACGTTATTTCAACACGGCTCCAACACGGTTCGACTAAGATAAAGCTGTAATAAAAGACCTGTAGACTGAGGGTTAAGACAATGGGAAAAATAGTAGGTATTGACTTAGGAACGACGAATTCGGTTGTCGCTGTTCTCGAAAACGGTGAACCGGTCGTCATCGCAAATGCAGAAGGCACACGGACGACTCCGTCAGTGGTGGCCTTTACGAAGAATAACGAACGGCTGGTGGGCCAATCCGCCAAGCGCCAGGCGGTTATTAATCCGGAAAATACGGTTGCCTCAATCAAGCGCTTCATCGGGACGAACTATGCCGATGTGAGATCCGAGACATCGCGGCTTCCCTATCGCCTTGAGGAAGGCCCGCAGGGTGATGCCCGGGTGCAGATCCCGATCAACGGCAAGCATTACACGCCGCAGGAAATCAGCGCGATGATCCTTGGCAAGCTGAAGAAAGACGCGGAAGCCTATCTGGGTGATGAAGTGGACAGGGCTGTGATTACCGTCCCGGCTTACTTCAATGACAGCCAGCGTCAGGCAACCAAGGACGCCGGTAAGATCGCCGGGCTTGATGTCCTGCGTATCATCAACGAGCCGACCGCAGCATCACTGGCTTATGGGCTGGATAAAAAGGACACGGAAACCATTCTCGTCTTCGACCTTGGCGGCGGTACCTTTGACGTCTCCATCCTTGAAGTCGGCGACGGTCTGATCGAAGTCCGTGCTACCAGCGGCGATACGCATCTGGGTGGTGATGACTGGGATCAGATGATCGTTGACTGGCTGGCTGAAGATTTCAGGCGCGAACAGGGCATCGAGCTGCGGACGGATCGTCAGGCCTTGCAGCGCCTGAAGGAAGCAGCAGAAAAAGCCAAGATCGAGCTTTCGAATACCGTTCAGACCGAGATCAATCTGCCGTTCATCACAGCGGATGCCAGTGGCCCCAAGCACCTCACCGTAACCCTGACCCGTGCCAGGTTCGAACAGCTTAGTGCTGATCTGATGAAACGGCTGGAAGCGCCGGTGAATCAGGCCATCAGTGACGCCGGAATCCCCAACTCCGAGATCAACGAAGTCGTGCTGGTCGGTGGCTCCACCCGTATGCCGATGGTTCAGGAATTTGTGCGCTCGGCACTTGGCAAGGAGCCGAACAAGAGCGTCAACCCGGATGAAGTCGTCGCGATCGGTGCTGCGCTTCAGGCGGGTGTCCTTGCCGGTGAAGTGAAGGATGTCCTGCTGCTCGACGTCACGCCGCTGAGTGTGGGGCTGGAGACGATGGGTGGCGTCATGACACCGCTTATCGAACGCAATACCACCATCCCAGTGCAGAAGACGCAGGTCTTCTCAACGGCAGAGGACAGCCAGACGGCAGTTGATATTCACGTCCTTCAGGGTGAACGTACCATGGCCGGGGATAACATGACGCTGGGGATGTTCCGTCTGGAAGGCATCGCCCCTGCCCCACGGGGTATGCCACAGATCGAAGTCACCTTTGACATCGACGCGAATGGCATCCTGAACGTGACCGCGCAGGACAAGGCGACTGGCAAGCAGCAGAAGATCACTGTGACCGCTTCAACTAACCTGTCTCAACAGGATGTTGACCGCATGGTCCGCGAAGCAGAATCACATCACGCTGAAGATACACACCGTGCAGAACTGGTTCAGGCTCGCAACAATGCCGATAACCTGATCTATCAGGCCAATCGTGCGCTCAGTGAAGTCGGTAACGACATCGAGCCTTCAGATCGCGCCCAGATCGAACAGCAGATTCAGGTCGTTCAGCAGGCAGTTGAAGGCGATGATCTCAACGCCATTCAGTCTGCCGTGCAGAATCTGGAAAATGCGACGTATGCGCTCTCGCAGCAGATGGCTGCACGCAGCGCAGGCAGCGCCGCCAACAATGCCGCCAGTGGTGGCAGCCGAAACGGCAGCAGCGGTGCGCCAGTCGATGATCCGGATGTGATCGAAGGTGAATTCACCGAAGCCTAAGACGACGGTTACACTCGTCATCCTGTAACAGTACAGCAGAACGCCGGAGAGATTTTTCCCGGCGTTCTTGATTCAGTCAGCGTCAGTCATCAGCCATACGACACCTTCGGCGACTGCATCTGTCAGCCGTTTGCAACATATGGCCCTGGTTGCGCGTATATAATGGCAGCATCAGTTCAAACAGGAAAACACGCCATGTCTGAGGAAAAATTCGACCCTGTAAAGGAATTCACGACCCTGCGGGATAACCTGAGTAAAATCGTCGAACAAAGCGTCAAGGGTTTTGCCGGGATGCAGGTCATCCGGGTTGACGTCTACGAGACCGCCGATGAGGTGATTGTCCGTACCGGGCCAATCGACGGCGCAAATCCGGAAAGCTTCGATGTCTCTATCGAGAATGATCTGCTCACCATCAGCGGGACGACATTCCCCGATACTGATATCCGTGTCGAAGCTACACCCATCCTGACCGAACGGCGTTTTGGCCCCTTCACCCGCGCTGTGAAACTTCCACATCCGGTGGAAAATGAGCTGTCCCGCGCAAAATTCCGCGACGGCAAACTGACCATCACCCTGCCCAAGAAGGCAACACCCGCGCCGCCCGCCCACCGGCTTGAGCTTCAGCCGGAAGAAGACGAATAAGTCCGGACGATTCCGGCGGAAATAAAAAAAGGGCGAGAAATTCGCCCTTTTCGCTTTCTGATGACGCCCTACCAATGGAGAATCAGGCTTCCTGCTGTTCGATGTGTTCGGCGCGCAGGGTGTCATATTCCTCACGGAAGTCAGACAGCATCTGGTTACGTTCCTCATCTGGCAGCAGGCTGTAACGCAGCGCATTCAAAGCGATTTTTTCTACTTCGGCGAGCGGCAGGTGATAGCGTTCAACCAGCGCCGCCAGTTCATCAGTCAGGGCCAGATTATAGAAGGTCGGCATGTGCGCCGTCACCGACAGTCTGATGCCCTGTTCAGCCGCCGTATCCAGCGGTAATGCGCCTTCTTCTTCCAGCCGACCAAACAGCAGATGACGCGAGATCGGCACTGTCACCAGCACTTCCCGTTCGATCAGCATCTGGGTGGTTTCTTCATCGCGCATCAGCCCCCAGCCGCCGATAATTCGCGTGGGCGAAAGCTGCACGAGCGCATCCTTCAGCCCTTCTGAACCCAGCGAGTCCCCGGCGTGGACTACCGTCGGGAATTCCTTGCGACTAGCCGCCTTGAATGGGCGCTCGAACTGGCTTACCGGCTGTGCATCCTCACGCCCCGACAGGCCCACCGCCACCACACCGAATTTACGCGCCCCGGCGCTCATGGCATAGCGGAGAATATCATCGGTCCGGCGGTATTCCTCTCGCGAGACATTGAAAACCCAGTTCATCTGAACTTTCCATGCACGCTGGGCACGCATCCGGCCATCATCCAGCGCCGCCGCAAACTGATCGAAATTCAGTCCCATCGGCGTCATGTACAGCAGCGGATCAACACCGATTTCGGCATAATGGATATTCTGTTTGGAGAGATGGACGCCGACGTCATAAACCATACGCGACAGGTCATCTGTATGGCGCACCCACTGGCTGACGGCAGCCGCCAGCTCCGGCAGTTTGGTGTAATTGATGGCATTAAACTGCTTCATCGTCTCGTTATAGGCTTTGGTCCCTACCAGATCATTCTGACTTGCAAACATCTGTAATGTCTGCGGCGGGACTGCGCCTTCGAGCTGAAGCCCGATATCGACCTTGGGAATAGCGCTAAAAAAACTTTGGACTGACATAACTCACCTTTGATTGACAGCGGTTAACGCGGTGCATCTTCTGTTTCGGCCTCATGGATCTGAGGCTGGTGAATATCATCTATACCGGCAGGGCCTGATGGTGCAGTCCGGTGCTGGTCGCATGCGGCCCGGA
Source organism: uncultured Anaerolineaceae bacterium (assembly GCA_964395665.1). GTDB lineage: Bacteria > Chloroflexota > Anaerolineae > Aggregatilineales > Phototrophicaceae > JAEZAF01. Next base: position 43,008 of record CAYNDH010000012.1, on the reverse strand, counting down.
TAAATTCGATAAACAGCGGGTGCGGACGGTTGGGGCGGCTGAGAAATTCCGGATGGAACTGCGTCCCCACCATAAACGGATGGTCAGCGACTTCAGCGATTTCTACCAGTGTACCATCCGGGCTTAAACCGCTGAAATTCATCCCGTGCTGGATGAACGCGGAACGATACACATTATTAAATTCAAAACGGTGACGGTGGCGCTCTTCAACCTGATGACGTTCGCCATAGGCTTGCCACGCGTTCGTATCCGGCTGCAAAACACATGGATACACGCCAAGACGCATCGTCCCGCCCATATCGGTGATATTGACCTGATCACGCATGAGGTCAATCACCGGATGCGACGTCGGGATTTCAAATTCCGAGCTGTTAGCATCTTCGTACCCGATCACATTGCGGCCAAATTCGATACACATAGCCTGCATTCCAAGGCACAGCCCCAGATACGGGATACGGTTTTCACGCGCATAACGGGCCGCCATCACCTTGCCTTCCATACCGCGATGGCCGAAGCCACCCGGTACGACGATCCCGTCAACACCTTCTAACTGCTCGAAACCGCGCCCCCGTTCGAGTTCGCCAGAATGCACCCAGCGGATCTCCAACTGTGCATCGTTAAAACTCGCAGCGTGAAACAGTGCTTCCTTCACGCTCATATAAGCATCATGCAGTTCGACGTACTTCCCGACAATCGCGATACGCAGTTCCCGCTGTGGGTTGCGCATCTTCTGGATCATCCTGCGCCAGTCATCCAGTTCGGGTTCAGGCGTATCCAGCCTGAGATGGCGAACAACGTAATCGCCCAGTCCGGCATCTTCCAGCCGAATCGGGACATCGTAAAGCAGATCGGTGGTTTCCAGCGCAATCACGGCGTCTTCATCGACATCGCAGAAGGATGCAATCTTATTGGTTATTTCGTCGCTGACCGGGTGATCGGTGCGGGTGATGATCACGTGCGGCTGAATGCCGACGCTGCGCAGATCACGGACGCTGTGCTGTGTAGGCTTGGTCTTCAGTTCACCCGTCGCGCCAACATACGGCAGGAAGGTCACGTGCATGTACAGCGTATCTTCACGCGGCAGACTCTTGCGAAGCTGACGAATCGCTTCAAAAAACGGCTGGCCTTCAATATCACCGACCGTTCCGCCGACCTCAACAATCACAATATCGGCGTTGGCTTCGCGGCTGACGAGGCCGATCCGCCGCTTGATCTCGTTGGTGATATGCGGGATCACCTGTATCGTCCCGCCGAGATAATCCCCCCGGCGCTCCTGCCCGATGACATGGCTGTAGACCTGCCCCGCTGTCACATTACAGGTCCGGTTCAGGTTTTCATCAATAAAGCGCTCATAATGGCCGAGGTCGAGATCCGTTTCAGCGCCGTCAGATGTCACAAAGACTTCGCCATGCTGATACGGACTCATCGTCCCCGGATCGACGTTCAGGTAGGGGTCCAGTTTCTGAATGGCAACTTTCAGCCCACGCGCTTTGAGGATGCGACCGAGTGCAGCGGCGGTCACTCCTTTTCCCACAGAACTGACCACTCCACCCGTACAGAAGATGTATTTTGGATTCGACATAGGCTTTTACCACCAATACTCAACAAAAATGCGGCGGAAGGTATCCTCCCGCCGACTGCTGCTGGTTTCTGAACTTGACTATCCTGATGATCAGGTTAAATGCTGAAGCTGCAATCTTAGACGAGTTTTGTTAAATCGTCTACAGTCCGCCGCATATCCAGAAAGATTAGTCCCAGGCGCGCCCCATCGCGCACCAACGTCGTTAAAACGGCTTCTTCACCGACCGACATCAGAATCACATAACCGTTTTTTCCACGGACATAAACCTGATCGAGTGCGCCGCGACCAAGTTCGCTGGAGATCCGCTCTCCAAGTGAGAGCATTGCAGCGGACATCGCTGAAACACGATCTTCTTCGACGCCGGTAGGCAGAGATGATGCCATACTCAAGCCATCGACACTAATCACAGCTGAGGCTTCGATTTCTGGAGTGGTAGCTTGCAAATCACGCAGGCGATCTACCATCAACTCAGTCCGTGATTTCGCCATAGGTGCGCTCCTGTAGTGGTGTGGAGGGGTCAAACGACCACCATGCCAAATGTAACTCGCTGGTCAATCGTGTCGCAGATCACAACACGGAAAATTGTCTTTTTTTAAGACGCCATTACTTTCTCATTGTAGCAAAAAAGCCGTCTTCTTGCCAAAAGATTACGCCGAAAATGAAAAATCGGAAAAACTGCCGGGGTTTTCAGCGATCCACAGGGCGGTTCTGCGGCTCAAACTCAGGCTATCCATCTCATCAGAGCCTTCGGTATACTGTGATTATGTAACAGCTTTATTCAACCGGTTTGTCCAACCGGTTTGTGCAGCCGGTTTGTGCAGCCGATCTGTGCGATCGGCCTCTGAAACGGTCAGATACAGCGCCAGACAGCGGCAATCGTACATACAAAGGTGGTCAAACGTCAGGTAAAAAGCCGCACGAACTGCAAATCATGCCGCATAATACAAGGCATGGGCGGCACAGCAGCCAGCAGGATGCTGTTAACTTGTCACAACCTGCTGTTACAGCCTGCTGTCACCCATACGCTACAATCAGCATGAGACGATATAAGACAGCGCAGTCCATTTGTCACAGAATGGATTAATCTTCCCGTATATCAGGAAAAACGGCAAACACAGCTATGGTAGATTATCCTCAATCGGCACGTCGCACGCTGGATGGTCAGCAGGTTGTACAGATCGTCCAGAGTGTCTCAGAGCGTGTTGCACAGAGTGTAGGACAGGTCATCATCGGCAAGCGGAATGAAGTCCGCCTGACTGTGCTGGGCCTGATTACCCGTGGTCACATCCTCATTGAAGACATCCCCGGCGTCGGCAAGACCATGATGGCAAAGGCGCTGGCAAGATCCATCGGCGCGACTTTCAGTCGTATTCAGTTCACACCCGATATGCTGCCATCCGACGTGACCGGTGTGTCGATTTTCAACCCGCAGAGCCGCAATTTCGAGTTTCGTGCTGGCCCGCTGATGGCGCAGATCGTGCTGGCCGACGAAATCAACCGCGCCACACCCAAGACTCAGGCCGCCCTGCTGGAAGCCATGGAAGAACGTCAGGTCACGGTGGACGGCGTCACGCATCCCATGAATGATCCTTTCCTGATTCTGGCAACGCAGAACCCGATCGAGTATGAAGGGACCTTCCCACTGCCCGAAGCGCAGCTTGACCGCTTCCTGATGCGCGTACAGTTGGGCTATCCCAGTGCAGCCGAAGAACTGACCGTGCTATCCGCGCAGCAGTATCAGCACCCGCTTGAGAATATGAATCAGGTGGTGACGGTACAGGAACTGCTGGAAGCGCAGTATGCCGTCCGTGAGGTTTACGTCGCGGAAGAGGTCAAGCGCTATATCATCGATCTGGTGACGGCGACGCGCAACCATCCGGATGTCTATCTGGGCAGCAGCCCACGCGGATCACTGGCGCTTTTCCGTGCCTCACAGACACGCGCTGCCATGGCAGGCCGTGATTATGTGATCCCGGATGATGTGAAAGCGCTGGCTGAGGTCACGCTGTCTCATCGTATTATCGTCGGGCCAGCAGCCCGTATTCGCGATATTTCCTCACGAACAATCGTTCAGGATGTTCTGGCGAGTACCCCGGTGCCGGGTGCCTCTGCTCGCTAGTCTGCTGGTAGTGGTACTGGCATCTGTATGAATACAAACATTCAAAACCGGCGCAACGGGATTTACCTGCTGCTGATCCTGTGTCTGCTGGCAGGGTTATTCACGGGGCGCACATTCTTCTTCAATATCGCTTACCTGTTTACCGGGTTAATGGCGCTGGCCTATGTGTGGGCATGGCTGGCTGTGCGCTGGATCGGCATCAGCCGGAAGACCCGGACCCGTCGCGCACAGGTCGGGCGCACCGTCAGCGAGACGTTCTCCGTCCGCAATCTCTCGGTGATTCCCAAGCTCTGGCTGGAAGTGAACGATCAATCCAACCTGCCTAACCACCGGGCCAGTCATATCGTCGCATGGTTGGGTGGGCGCAAGTCATACCGCTGGAGTGTCGAGACGGTCTGTATCGCACGTGGACAGTATCGGCTTGGGCCGATTTCAGTCATCAGCGGCGATCCATTCGGCTTCTACATCACGCCACGACTGATCGCGGCCACCTCATCGCTGATCGTCTACCCGCAGACGGTTCCGATTGACAAATTCGAGCTGCCAGCCGGGCTGCTGTCCGGTGGTGAGGCACAGCGCCAGCGTTCGCATAATGTGACTACCAATGCCGCCGGTGTGCGCGATTATGCCTATGGTGACAGCTTCAATCGTATTCACTGGCGCACAACGGCACGCAAGGACAAACTGGTCGTCAAGGAATTCGAGATCGATCCGCTGGTGGACATCTGGATCATGCCGGATTTCTCCGCCGGATCGCTGACAGAGGCGCCCGGCCTGCTGCGAACAGAGGCGAATGGCTATATCCTGCCCACAGAACCCGGCATTCCCCCATCGACCGAAGAATATACGGTGGTGACGGCTGCTTCGCTGGCCGAGTATTTTGTCAATCTGGAACGCGCAGTCGGGTTTGCGTGCTATGCCCCTGGCCGTGAAGTCCATCAGCCGGAACGTGGCAAGCGGCAGATTACCCACATCTTCGAGACGCTGGCGGTGGCGCGCAGCCTCTCCACCTACTCACTGGCGCAGATGCTTCGGCTGGAAACGCCCTACCTGACACGCGGCACCACCCTGATCCTGATTACCTCATCGCTTGATCCGCAGTGGGTGACCGAAGCAGAGATCATCTCGCGGCGGGGGATGCGTCCCATGTGCGTCTTCATCGATCCGGAGACCTTCACCACCGGCATCAGTTCTCAGGAAATACGCGACCGCCTGATCGTCAGCCGTATCCCTCATATTATCATCCGCAATGGGGACAACCTGTCCTCGGCCCTGTCTCAGCGAAGCAGTTAAAAACAGCACTGAAGCCTTATTGCCTGTGCTTCAGTGCTGCTGCGGAACTGCTTCTTTCAGGTGCCGAATCGATTACTGCGGACAGTGGTTACTGCGGACAGTTCGTGGTCTGATCATCTTCCCAGTCAGGATCGCGAATTTGCAACACAGCGCGGACATCCTCATTAGCTGAAGTCAGACAGTTGCGACCGATGTTCGCCCCCCGCAGGTTGGATAAATCGGCAAAACCGGCGGGCAGTTCACCTGTGAAGTGGTTATCAGCGATATTCAGGAATTCCAGGCGGGTAAGCTGTCCCAGTGCAGCGGGGATCTCACCGGCCAGTTGATTGCTGCCAGCTTCCAGTACGTTGAGGCGTGTCAGCGCGCCAATACCGGCGGGTAGTGCCGTGATCTGATTGCCAGCAAAACGCAGCCCGCGCAGATTGACAAGCTGACCGATTTCATCCGGAAGCGGACCACTGAACTGGTTATTGTCCAGAATCAGTTCACGCAGGTTGATCAGGCCGCCGATCTCCGCCGGGACCGGGCCGCTCAACTGATTGTTCGCAAGGTCGAGCCGCGTCAGGTTCATAAGGCTGCCAATCGATACCGGCAGCGGCCCTTCAAGCTGATTGACATCAAGCCGGAGTTCACGCAGATTGACAAGGCCGCCGATCTCCGCCGGGATCGGGCCGGTGAACGCATTCTCTGAAAGGTCGAGGTAGGTCAGGTCGGCCATCGTGCCGATCTCTGCCGGAACCGCGCCCGTCAGTTGATTGCCGTTCAGTTCCAGCCGACTGAGATTCTCAAGCTGCCCAATCGTGGACGGCAGTGCCCCTTCCAGCCGATTATTGCTGAGACGAAGCTGTCGCATGTCAACCCACTGCCCGATCGTGGGCGGCAGTGGACCGCTGAGCAGGTTACTGCTCAGAGTCAGATCGCGCAGATCGACCATCCCACCGATCTCCGCAGGCAGACCACCATCCAGCCGGTTATTGGAGAGGTCAAGCGTATAGAGGCTGACCAGCCCGCCAAAGGACGCAGGGATCGCACCGCTCAGGTTGTTATTGGCGATGTTGAGCGTCGTCAGGTTGACGAGAGAACCCAGTGACGAAGGCAGTTCGCCGGAAAGCAGGTTATTCGACAGGATCAGGTCATTGAGGTTGCTAAGCTGCCCCAGGGATGCCGGGATTTCGCCCGTCAGGCGATTATTGCGCAGGTCAAGTTCGCGCAGGTTCACAAGACCATTTAAAGTCTCAGGGAGCTGGCCTTCGAACTGGTTAAAAGCCAGGTCCAGCACCATCAGATCCACCATCCCCGATAACTCAGAAGGCAGCGGCCCGTTGAACTGATTATTGCCGAGATCCAGCGTCACCAGTGCGACAAGCTGGCCGAACTCCGGCGGGACCGTGCCGTTGAACTGATTACCTGAAAGATTCAGGGTTGTGAGGTTGACCAGTTGACCATATTCCGGCGGGATCGATCCCGACAGCGAATTATTCGCAAGGTTCAATGATGTGAGAAACCACAGCGATCCAAGCTCCGCAGGCAGTGGACCGGAGAGGTTATTACTGGAGAGTGTCAGCGAACGCAAGAATTCGAGATCGCCAAATTGTGCAGGGATCGGGCCGGAGAGACGATTATTACCGAGATCGAGTGTGTTCAACCGTATGAGGGCCGATAATTCTGCCGGGATTTCACCCGTAAAATTATTATGGGAGAGATCCAGTGTTATCAGCCGGGCAAGCCCCCCTAATTCCACAGGCAGTGCGCCGGAAAACTGATTACCTTCCAGATCCAGTGTCGTGAGGTCATACAGTGCCAGCAGATTGGGCGGTAGTTCTCCGCGCAGGGCATTACGGGACAGGTTAAGGCTTGTCAGTGTGACCAGTCGTCCAATCTGCGGGGGAAGTTCGCCGACGAGATTGCGATTAGACAGATTGAGACGGGTGATATTGCGCCCGGTACAGGTGACGCCAACCCATGTACAGGGAGAGGCATTGGTGAACCAATCCACCCCATTCCAGTTGTCGCCGCCGGTTGCCTTATAAAGTTCTTCAAGTGCATTACACTGCACCAGTGAAATATCTATTGTGGCACAGATCACCCGCTCTGGCTGGCCTTCCTGTGCCTGAATCGGGTCCAGCGCCGGAAACATCACCAAAATAAAGGCCATCAGCGGGATAACTAAATGCCTGTATATGCCTTTCAGCGTATTAATCTGCATTCTTCTTTCCCCTTATTTTCAGCTCATCAGTGAGCAGCAGGCCGCAGCGTGCTATCTAAGTATGCACGGCGAACACGGCTGCGCCCTTTCGTCAACAGTATAAGTGAAAATAAGGGGCGAAAGGTCAAAAGTTGCAAAAAATTCAGACGGTGGACAAAAAAACAAGAGGGCTAACCCGTTCGGGCCAGCCCTCTTGCTGATGGTTGATGGTGATGCACCTGACGTACTGGCTAACTGGCTAGTTGAGATTCATTTCCTCAATGCTGTCAGTGTCGTCATAGGCATCTTCGTCGAGATCAATTGCGCCCTGCTCTTCCAGCGTGGCATTGGGGGCAATCAGTTCGCGGTCCTGATAGGTATGGAAACCCGTACCTGCCGGGATCAGCTTACCGATGATCACATTTTCCTTCAGGCCGTAGAGATTATCGACCTTGCCTTCAATGGCTGCGCCTGCCAGAACCTTGATCGTGTGCTGGAAGCTTGCAGCAGACAGGAAGCTGTCGGTGCTAAGCGCGGCCTTGGTGATCCCCAGAAGGATCGGGATACCTGCGGCAGGTTCCTGACCTTCGGCGATCAGCTTCTCATTGAGGTCAAGAAGCTTAAGCCGGTCGATCAGTTCACCGGGCAGCAGCGGGCTGTCACCACTCTTGGTGATCTGAACCTTGGACAGCATCTTGCGGATCATGATCTCAAAGTGCTTGTCCGAGATATTCACACCCTGACTGCGGTACACCTTCTGGACTTCAGTCAGCAGATAATTCTGGGCAGCATCAGAACCAAGGATACGCAGAATGCGATGCGGGTTCTGGGACCCTTCAGTAAGCTGCTGGCCAGCGTAGACCGTCATACCATCATACACGCTCGGCATCAGACGGGCACTCGACGGGATATCCTGATCATCGACGGTGCGGCGTTCGTAACGGACATAGATCGTATGCCCTTCGATATGAACAGTGCCTTCCATCTCGGCAAGCAGTGTCCCTTCCCCGCCCACTTCCTGAGCGAGAACGGCGCCTTCCTTGATAACTGCTTCTTCTGCCACCTTGATGTCCCAGCCAACCGGAATGGTGTATTCACGGTTAAAGACCTGGCTGTCAACCACCTGCGCCACACGGACGCCTTCACGCTTGATCAGGCGGAGAATACCGCCGATCTCGGTCATGACGGATTCACCTTTCGGACGCTTCCGCGCTTCGAAAAGTTCTTCCACACGCGGCAGACCGCTGGTGATGTCACCACCGGCAGCAGCAGTACCGCCGGAGTGGAAGGTGCGGAGCGTAAGCTGCGTACCCGGTTCACCGATGGACTGTGCAGCAACGATACCGACTGCCGAGCCGATCTCGACCATGTCACCACGACCAAGGTCACGGCCATAGCACAGGGCGCAGATCCCATGGATCAGCGCGCATGTCATTGGGCTGCGGACATAGACTTCTGCAATGTGAGCGTTGTTCTGAAGGACTTCGGCGACATCTTCGTCGATCATGCCATTGCGGGCCACGATCAGTGCGCCAGTCTCCGGATCATACAGATCAGATGCTGCACAGCGGCCAACGATACGTTCATAGATCGTCTGTCCGGCGATGTCATCACTCCGGCGGATGTAGATCCCCTTGTGCGTCCCGCAGTCCATACGGTTCACGATGACATCCTGCGCCACGTCAACCAGACGGCGGGTCAGATAACCAGCGTCTGCGGTACGCAGCGCCGTATCTGCCAGACCTTTACGTGCGCCGTGTGTCGAGATGAAGTATTCCAGCGCCGTCAGACCTTCGCGGAAGTGGCTGCGAATCGGCAGGTCGATAATACGACCGGACGGGTCAGCCATCAGACCGCGCATCCCGGCAAGCTGTGTGATCGGGCCGAAACCACCCTTAGTCGAGCCAGAGAGCGCCATAATCGCGATCGGGCCATACGGGTCCATCGACTCCCGGATCAGGTCCTGCAGGCGGTCCTTGGCGCGGTTCCACTCATCAATCGTGATCTGATAGCGCTCTTCTTCAGCCAGCAGACCACGGCGGAAGTCACGTTCCGCACGTTCGACGATGGTTTCCGCTTCATTCAGAATCGCAGAACGTTCTTCAGGGATTGTCAGGTCAGAAACAGCGACCGTCGTCCCCGAAATGGTGGCATAGTGGAAGCCCATATTCTTAATGGCGTCCACGACATCCGTCGTGCGCTCGGAACCGATGCGCTGGTAGCTGCGTGCGACCAGATCATTGAGCTGCTTCTTGCCACAGGTTTCCTGAACGTAACGCATCTCGTCCGGCAGAATGCGGTTGAACACCGCACGGCCAACCGTCGTCAGTTCCGGCTCGTCCTGCGGCCCCTGCTGATCATAGTAGTTACCCAGCAGGATCGGCGTATGGACACCGACGATCCCCAGACGATACAGATATTCGACCTCATCCATATCGACCACCAGACGGCGTTCGTGGACATTGGTCAGGGTGATCTGCGATGTCAGGTTGCGCTTCTTGATTTCTTTCTGCATCTCATAGCCGTTGAACAGCACGCAGTCCACTTCGCCTTCAAGCAGGGCGCGGATGGTACGGTCAACCGCCTTTTCGATGACACGCGGGCGCTCATTCTCATCCAGTTCGGTTACGTCTTCGTACAGGCGCATACCGGGGATGACGCGATTGAGCGCATAGTAGTAACCGTTGGTACGCAGTGCAATACCGACACGCACCGACGGATCATAGATCGATTCAATATTGCGGAATTCACCCGCACGTGAGGTCAGCGCGACCACTTCGACCGTCGGGTCCATGGTGAGGTAGTAGATACCGAGCACCATATCCTTGGACGGGCCGACAATCGGCGCACCGTCTGCTGGCTTCAGCAGGTTCTTGGTGCTGAGCATACGGTCACGGGCTTCCTGAACCGCCTTGTCACTCAGCGGGACATGGACCGCCATCTGGTCGCCGTCAAAGTCAGCATTAAAGGCCGAGCAGACCAGCGGGTGAATCTGGATCGCCTTACCTTCAACCAACTGCGGTTCGAAGGCCTGAATACCCAGACGGTGCAGCGTCGGCGCACGATTGAGCAGCACCGGGCGTTCCTTGATGACTTCCTCAAGGACTTCCCACACTTCCGGCTTCTCACGCTCGATGATGCGCTTGGCGCCCTTCACATTGCTGGCGTAGTTGTAACGCACCAGACGGCTGATCACGAACGGGCGGTAAAGCTCCAGTGCCATGGTCTTAGGCAGGCCGCACTGATGCAGCTTCAGACGCGGACCGATCACGATCACCGAACGGCCAGAGTAGTCCACTCGCTTACCGAGCAGGTTACGGCGGAAGCGCCCCTTCTTGCCCTTGAGCATATCGCTCAGGGATTTGAGTTCGCGGCGACCACGGCGGCTCAGGGCCTTACCGCGCTGGCTGTTGTCGATCAGGCTGTCAACCGCTTCCTGAAGCATACGCTTCTCGTTGCGGACGATCACATCCGGCGCACCCAGTTCAAGCAGATGCTTGAGGCGGTTATTGCGGTTGATCACACGGCGATACAGGTCATTGAGGTCGCTGGTCGCAAAGCGGCCACCGTCCAACTGAACCATCGGACGCAGATCGGGCGGGATCACCGGCAGAACGGTCAGAATCATCCATTCGGGACGATTGCTGCTCTTGCGCAGGCTCTCCACCACGCGCAGACGCTTGGTCGCCTTCTTCTTGCGCTGCTTGGACTTCGTCGTGCGGACTTCAGTCCACAGTTCAGAGGCCATCCGATCCAGATCAAGGTTACGAAGCACGTCATAGAACGCTTCCGCACCCATGTTGGCCTGAAACACCGAGCCGTACTTACTGCGCAGTTCACGGTAACGCGCTTCCGACAGGAACTGGAGCGTGTGCAGATCCTTCAGCTCATTGCGGGCTTTTTCAGCCGCCTGCACCACACTTCCCATACGCGTTTCAAGCTCGGACACCTGCTCCTCAAGGCCGCGAGCGGCTTCATTGGAGACAGAGTCCGCCTCAGTGCTGAGGCTGTCGAGTTCCTGCTGGCGCATCTGTTCGATCTCGGCCTGCAGGTCACTCAGATAGCTGTTAACTGTATTCTGAATACGTGACAGGTGATCGTTCGTGACCAGTTCACCCTTGGCGACGACAACTGTGTCGGCGCTTTCAAGGTTGACATTGGCGCTGGCAGGCTGGCCGACCATCTGCTCGATGCGATTCTGCACGGTCTGAGCTTCACGCATTAACTGGTCGCTCAAACGCGTCAGTTCTTCGTTGAAGTGGCGGTTGATCTCGTCGGTGCGGCTTTCGAACTGGGTCAGCACACTATCGCGCTCACCACGAATGCTCTCCATGTGTTCTTCAATATCGCCACCCAGTTCGCTCTCCTTAAGAGAGAGTTCCTTCTCGATGCGGGCCAGCGCACGGTTGCGCGCATCCTCATCAACGCTGGTGACGACGTATTGAGCAAAGTAGAGCACACGATCCAGGTTCCGGCGGCTGACATCCAGCAGCAGCCCCAGATAACTCGGCACACGGCGCGTGTACCAGACGTGGGCAACTGGCGCGGCCAGATCAATATGCCCCATACGTTCGCGGCGCACCGAAGCGCGGGTAACTTCGACACCGCATTTATCGCAGATGATGCCGCGATAACGGATATTCTTGTACTTACCGCAGTAGCATTGCCAATCGCGCGTCGGGCCGAAGATCGCTTCGCAGAACAAGCCATCTTTCTCTGGACGCAAACGACGGTAATTGATCGTCTCCGGCTTGGTCACCTCACCATATGACCACGAATGCATCTGCTCCGGTGACGCCAAACTGATGCGCAGTGCGCTGAACTCTTTCGCCTCCAAGGCGTATCCTCCCTCTGCGCTATGACTGGTTGAAAACGGACTTCAAGAACGGGTAGAGTAACAAGCAACAGTGGCAGTGTATCGAGCACCTTAAACACAAAAGCCAGCGTGTGATATTAATCATACGCTGGGTAATTTCCAATCAAGGGGTGACTGCTGCCATAGAGAACAAATTATACTCACCTTAAACAACTTCGTCAAGGAGAGTTTGTGTTGGGGGTATAATATTACAGTTTACTGTACACCGACTTCGAAACGGAGTCAAGCACCGTATTCGCACGACAAAATCCACTTTATAACACCGCTCATTCAAGCGTTACCGTGCCGATCACGGCGTAATTTTCCCCATCACTCTGAAGCGGCGCGTCCGGCGTCTGATACCAGTAGGCATTGACAATCACCTCATACGTCCCGGCTTCCAGATCGCCAGCAGACAGGTCCAGCGGATGCCGGTCATAATACAGCCCCCCCGGCTGCCACTGGCTGGTCGGTAATGTCGTGGTCGGGCCGAAATGCTCAAGCCGCACGGCCCCACTCTGATCGCGCAGCAGCACCCCAAATGAGTAATCACGATCCACCGGCGTCTCAACCGACCACCACAGATCGGTGAACAGCACGCCATCGCGCACCATAGTTTCAGAGTAGACCATATCATGCAGCGTGAAGAGATCGCCAAAGTGGACAGGGTTCTGCGCGCTGTCCGGGCGGGCAAACTGTGTGATCTGGATGGTCGGGTAAAGCTCGTACATCACATCCCCCCCACCCATTGGCAGCGTCCAGCGGCCTTCATTGCGGAAGCCAAGACCGCGCAGCAGATCCGCCATACGCGGCGGCACATTCCAGTACACCAGCCACACCCGCTGCTGGTGATGCAGGATCATCTCCAGTTCGGCCATCATCGCGGCGTCGTCCGGGTAATCATAGAGATAATACGAACGGAAAACCTGCGGATCGTGTTCAGCGAGTTCGCGGCGAAGCTCGTATTCAAATGCCACATCATCGAAGCCGGTTTCGAGCAGCACCAGATCACCCCGGTTATAACCCTGCGCGATCTGTTCCGCAGCCGGGACGGAATTGATATACGGCACTGCCCCCTGCGGCGTGAGGATCATCCACGCGGCCAGCGCCGTGACTAACGGGATCTGCACGCGTCTGGGGATCTGATCGAAGCCGATGCCCAGTGTCAGCGCCACCGCCGGTGTGAGAAAGAACACCGTCCGCTCCGCCAGAATCCCGGTAAACAGATTCAGAACCAGCAGCACGACATACAATCCAGGGCCGGACACCAGTATTACACCGCCCGCTAACCCTGCAAACTGCCCGGATGCCCGCATCTGCCACACGGCATAGATCGCCAGTGCGACCAGCACGGCCCCGGCGACGAACTGCCCACCGAGCAGCAGATCCGCAATCTCCAGCGTATTTTCCAGCGTGGTCGGATAGCTGTTGGGATAGCCGACGATAATCCCGCGCTGTACCTTCGCCCACTGCTGCGGCAGGGCATACATCAGCCACGGCAGCAGCAGCAGGCCGGATATAATCCATGCGCCGATCAGCGCCAGTTTGTCACGCAGTGCGGCACGCCACAGAAACAGGCCGAAAATGCCCTGAACGGCGACGATAAACACCGCCAGATACATCGTATACAGCGTAAAGGCCATGCTCAGGCTGTAGGCGATCAGATAACGGCGGCCTGGATGTCGCAGCAGCCGCAGGAAGAAAAATGTCATCAGGCAGGCACCCAGCGCCAGCCAGCCATAATGCCGGATCGACTGGCTGTAATACACGGGCTGCTCGAATACGGCGAATACGACTGCTGCAAACAGCCCCGCCGTATGACTGAAGTGATCCGCCCCGATGCGATAAATCAGCGCGACAGAAAGCACGCCAGCCAACACCGTCAGCAGGCGCAGGCTCAGCTTACTCTCACCGGCGATCTGCTGCCAGGTATCCACGGCCAGATAATACGCGGGCGGGTGATGATTCTCCGCCAGACGGGTCAGAATCGTCGCAGGCTGATCGCCTTCAATGGCCCACAGATTCCAGCCTTCATCGGACCACAGGCCGTTATGCCCTGCCCCGATGATGCGAATCGCCCCGGCCAGCAGCAGCACCAGCACAACGGACAGGAGTCGATAGCTGCGATCACGATGAGCCGATGAGAAAGAAGCGGTCATGAAGCAGGTGCGGTCTCAGCGGCGGTACCGGCATCAGATGCGAAAAACTGGTCATAGATCAGTTCGCCAACATGACGGCTGAAAGCAGCGCTGGCATGGGAATCCACATTGGAGACGATCCGTTCTTCGATCGTCCACGCAGCGGCGGCGTCATACAGCTTGAGGATCTCGGTCACGCCCTGCAATTCCATATACTGCGCGACACGATCCACATAGGCCACACTCTGCACAGGGTCGCGCATATTGGGGAAGATCACCACCACCAGCCGCGCATCAGACTGTTCGGCGTACCCGATCACCCGATCAAGCTCTGTCTGATGGATTTCCCAGATGAAATGGTTGTCATAAGCTGCGTAGTAGTATTCCCATTCACTGAGGTTGTCATTGGCATTGACATACAGTGCGGACTCATTCAGCCGCCAGAAGATGAAGCTGGCGAGATACGATTCCTGCGCGATCTGCGGGACGGGCGGCACATCCGGTTCCCACGGCGTGCCGTTGCTCTTGGCGGCAATATCAATATCGTTGAGGAAGTACTGCCACAGGATAATATCCGGCGGCTGATACGGATACGTCTCCATCGCGGCCAGTTCATTGATGGTTGAACGGCCAGCGATCCCCAGATTCACCACCGCGTACTCGTCACCCAGTTCAGCGGCAAGCACATCGGTAAAGCGATCCGCCGGATCATTGATCCCCCAGCCCTGCGTGAAAGAATCCCCCACTGCAAAGATCACTTCGCGCTGCGCCAGCACATCCAGCGGCCATTCCTGATCACGATAGCCGAGCGAATTATTCTGCACATAGCGGTTAGACCAGTTATCCCGCGTCAGCGCGAACTCCATACGCGAATCGGCATAGCCATAGCGGAAATAGAGTTCTCCACCGGTCAGCAGCAGCACTACCATGACATAGGTAATCAGCAGATTGATGGAGATATTACGCACCGGCTTTGAGCGCGGCTGGACGATGCCAAGAATCAGCAGCAGGCCAGCAAACGCAATCAGGGCAACAGCAAAAACCATAAACGACACCTGATCAGATCAGTAAAATGTTAAGTGAGCGGCGAACACGGCACCAACACGCGCACCGCATTCGATCCCGCCTTAGGAAACCCGATTCTCGGCACGGAAGCGCAGATACGCTTCCATCAGTTCGTTGAGACGGCCATCCAGCACAGCACCGGTATTCCCGATTTCATACCCCGTGCGATGATCCTTGACCATCTGATACGGATGCAGCACGTAAGAGCGAATCTGATTACCCCACTCCGCATTGATATTTTCGCCCTTCAGGTCAGCAAGTGCGGCTTCCTGCTTCTGAAGTTCCATTTCATACAAACGGGCCTTCAGGATCTGGATTGCGCGATCACGGTTCTGCGCCTGACTGCGTTCATTCTGGCACTGGACTACAATACCGGTCGGGACATGGGTAATCCGCACAGCGGTATCGTTCTTCTGCACGTGCTGCCCGCCAGCGCCGCCAGCGCGATAGGTATCGATACGCAGATCCTTTTCATTGATCTCAATATCAATCTGTCCCTGAATATCCGGCCAGAGTTCCACCTTTACGAAAGAGGTATGGCGGCGGTTGGCGGAATCAAATGGGCTTAGGCGCACCAGACGATGCACACCGGCTTCACTCCGCAGGTTGCCATAAGCAAATGGCCCCTTGATGCTCATCGTCACGCTCTTGACGCCTGCTTCTTCACCTTCCATGCGCTCGATGATCTCAACCTTGTACGCGTTCTGCTCTGCCCAGCGCAGGTACATCCGCTCGAGCATCTGCGCCCAGTCCTGAGAATCAGTCCCACCGGCCCCGGCATGGATCGCAAGGATGGCATTTTCGTCATCATGTGGGCCGGAAAGCAGCGCCTGAACCGACATCTTATCGACCATTTCGGTAAGCTGGCCGACCTCTTGAGACAGCTCATCATCCAGGCTGTCATCGTCCATCTGTGCCAGCTCCAGCGCATCATTGACACGCTGTGCCACCTTACTCCACGGGCCGATTTCAGCCTGTAAGCGCGAAAGCTCCTGCATGATCTTCTGGGCTTCCTCTGGATCGTTCCAGAATTCAGATGCCCCGGCGCGGGTTTCAAGGCCATGTACCCGCTCTATTTTCTCTTCAATTTTCAACCGCCGAAGAAGATCATCTACCGTCTTCTTGAGGTTTACAAGGGTATTGGTCATATTGTTCATCGGGCTGATGACGGCTCACGCCGGCTCCCTTCGTCCAGATGTTAAGCGAACTTACTTCGTGTAAATGGAATGCATTCTGCTGATGCAGCAAATTACTGAATGCACGTCTGTTTAACGTGTCGTCTGTTTAACGTGCTGTTTGTTTAACGTGCTGTTTGCTGCCGTAAGACCTCATACATAATCACCGCACCGGATACCGATACATTCAGCGAATCGCTGAGCGCACCCATCATGGGGATTTTCAGCAGGACATCACACCGATCAACCCATGACTGGCTTAGGCCGACATCCTCAGTACCCAGCAGGACGGCGCACCGTTCGGCAAACCGGGCAGAAAACAGGCTTTGATCGCCGTCCAGATGGGCAGCGACCACCTGATAATGCCCCTGCCTGAAAAAGCGATCAGCCTGAGCTTCGGTCAGTGCATAGATATTGGGCAAAAAGACCGCGCCCGTGCTGCTGCGAATCACATTCGGATTATACAGGTCCAGTGATATATCGATCAGAAATACCGTTTTAAAACCGGCTGCATCAGCGGTCCGCAGCAGCGCACCGATATTGCCCGGTTTTTCCAGCCCGACCAAACCCAGAACAGGCGGGACAATCGTCACGGCACTGTCCATCAGCGACGGCAGACTGCGGACGATCATCACCGCAACCAGCGCACCCGGATTCGCCCGGTAGCTGACATTTTCCATCAACTCTCGTGACACCTCAAAGCGCTGGTGAGCCGCGATCATCGTCTCGATCTGTCGAAGTTCCTGTGGGCTGGCGGCCAGTTCCGGGCAGATAAACGCATAATCCAGCTCAAATCCGCAGTCAGCCGCACGCTCAAAGTCTCTGAGGTCATCAATCACAAAGCGGCCTTCACGTTCACGACCTTTCCGTTCGCGAAGGCGCTTGATCTGCTTGGCGCGTGGGTTCTGAAAACTCGTGATCTTTTCAGTCATCAATTCTTCAGCAGAAATCTGGCAGGACTTTTCAGCAGTACGATCACATCCGGAAGCCAGCATCCGGCATCATACGCTGAAAATGTAAAGAAGTTCACGCGGGCGGCCTGAACTTCGGTCGATCACCTCACTGCGTTATCGCTCTGGTATTCGCAGGGCTGATGTTGCTAGTTTTCATCAAACAGGCTGAGGACAAAGTTTTCCGGATTGAACAGGATCAGGTTATCAATCCCTTCGCCCAGGCCCACATACTGAACAGGCAGGCCCAGATCATTGAACACCGAGAACACCATCCCGCCCTTTGCCGAGCCGTCCAGCTTGGTGATGATCACACCCGTGACATCGACCACCTGCTGAAACCGCTTGGCCTGTTCAAGTGCATTCTGCCCTGTCGTGCCATCCAGCACCAGCAGCACTTCATGCGGCGCATCCGGGATGACACGGCTGCAAACCGCCTTAATCTTCGCCAGTTCGTCCATCAGGTTGAAGTTGGTGTGAAGTCGCCCTGCCGTATCAATAATCAGGATGTTATAGTCACGCGCCTTCGCAGCGGAGACCGCATCAAACACCACCGCCGCCGGATCAGATCCGGGCTTATTGGCAATAACCGGCACATTGACCCGTTCGCCCCACTGCTGAAGCTGTTCAATCGCCGCAGCACGGAAGGTATCCCCCGCCGCCAGCATCACCCGGCGCCGGGCCAGTGTCAGACGATGGGCCAGCTTGCCTATCGATGTGGTTTTACCCGAACCATTGACACCCACCACCAGAACAATGGACAATTCGCGACCGCTGATATTCATCGCGGGTGGCGGCTTAAGCATTTCCATCAGGGTCTCACGAAGCGCGACCTGTACCTGTTCATCTGTACGCATTCCCTCACGGGCGGCCCGCTGTCGGAGTTGTTCGACCACTTTCTGCGCAGTATTGACACCCATATCCGCCTGGATCAGAATGGCTTCGATGTCTTCCCAGGTTTCATCGTCAATCTGTGCGCCAGTCAGCATTGAGGTGATACGCCCGAAAAATGTCTGGCGTGTTTTCGACATGCCACTGCGGAAAATACTCAAGGGTTGCTCCAAAAGGTAAGAATAAAGAGGGGCGAAAACTTCAGTTCAGTAGCACTGCCAGTATACACGTAGGGTAAAATCAATTCAAGATAAACCAGGTGAGGTCCAGACAAGCCCATGACAGAACCCCGGCTCACACATCTCGATGATGACGGCCAGGCCAATATGGTTGACATCGGGGATAAACCCGACACCCAGCGGACCGCCACCGCCGAAGGCGCGGTCTACATGCAGCCCGAAACACTCCGGCTGATTCAGGCGGGCACACTGAAGAAGGGCGATGTGTTTGCGACCGCCCGTATCGCCGGGATTATGGCCGCCAAGCGCACTTCAGAGCTGATCCCCCTGTGTCATCCGATCATGCTCAATAAAATCTCGGTCGAACTCTCGACCGATGAAGCCGCCAGCGCTGTCCGCATTCGGGCAACGGTGCGAACCACCGGCAAAACCGGCGTCGAGATGGAAGCACTCACCGCCGTCAGTACTGCCGCCCTGACGATTTATGACATGGCGAAAGCCGTGGACCGCGCCATGCGGATCGGCGACATCCGCGTGCTGGAAAAACACGGCGGCGTTCATGGCGATTACGTGGCCGCCGACCCCAATCAGTCTTAATCGTATCATCAGACAGGAAGTGTTTTATGCAGGTCCGTATCCTGTTATTTGCAAGTTTGAAAGAGCGCGTCGGTACGAACCGCGTCACACTGGACATCCCACCCGCTGCGACACTGGCCGCTGTCCGTGCAGCCCTTGCCAATCTATATCCAGCGGCAGAGGCGCACATCGGCGCTGCGATCGGTGCAGTCAATCAGGAATATGCCGAAAATACGACCGTGCTGCACGATGGGGATGAGATCGCCTTCTTCCCACCTGTCAGCGGTGGCAGTGGCAGCCCGGTCTGGCCGGAAATTATCCGCCTTACCGAAGAGGCCATCGACCACGATGCCGTTGTCAGCGCGATTACGACTCCAGCCACGGGTGCAGTCTGCCTGTTCAGCGGGATGGTGCGCGGCAGCACACAGAAGGAAGGCCACCTTCCCGAAGTCGCATTTCTGGAATATGAAGCGTATGAGCCGATGGCCGTCGCCAAAATGAAGCAGGTTGCGGACGAGATCCGCGAGCGCTGGCCGCTGGTTCAGGGCATCGCGATCATCCAGCGGATTGGCCGCCTGCGTGTCCGCGAGAACACCATTCTGATCGCCTGCTCTTCCGGCCACCGTGACGAAGGCTGTTTCGAAGCTGCACGCTATGGCATCGACCGCCTCAAAGAGATTGTACCGGTCTGGAAAAAGGAAATTGGCGCTGAAGACGAGCATAAAACATGGATTGAAGGTGAGTATTATCCCAGCTCGGCGGATCATTCAAATCAGAAATAGCGTATCCGTAGTGTGTATGGTACAAACGCACAATCCCATTTCGAAGATAACATTTTTTGATCACTGGAAAGCAGGGTGAATGCTTGCCTGTCAGAAGGGTCACCAATGAACAATAGACGTGTGGTTATTACAGGATTTGGCATGATTTCCCCGCTCGGTCTGGATACAGAGTCGACGTGGGAGAATATTCTGAACGGACGCAGCGGCGTAGGGCCGATTACGCTTTTTGATCCGGAAGGATACGCGGTCAAAATCGCCGCTGAAGTCAGGGATTTTGATCCGGTTCAGTATATGCCTGCCAAAGAAGTGCGCCGCCGCGACCGTTATCAGCATTTTGTCGTCGCTGCCGCGCATCAGGCTTTTCAGCATTCCGGCGTTGAACTCACATCGGATGATGATCGCTTCTGCACCGGGATCTTCATCGGCTCCGCCGTGGGCGGCATTACGAACTTCTTCGAACAGGCCGTGCTGCTGCACGAAACCGGAGATCCGCGCCGCGTAACCCCCTTCGGCATCCCGATGCTGATGGTGGACGGCGGCAGCGATATGACCAGCATCGAATTAGGGACTATGGGGCCGACCTACACGCCAACTTCAGCCTGTGCAACCGGCGCGGACTGCATCGGCCACGCCTACGACATGATCCGTATCGGACGGCTGACCAGAGCGCTGGCCGGTGCAGGTGAGGCCCCGATCCTGCCGATTGGAATCGCCGCCTTTGACCGGATTGGGGCCTGTTCACGTGAAAACGACAACCCGCAGGAAGCATCCAGACCGTTTTCGAAAGATCGCAGCGGGCTGGTGTTCAGTGAAGGTGCGGGCGTGGTCGTGCTGGAAGAACTGAATTCGGCCAGGGCACGCGGTGCGACGATCTACGGTGAAATCATCGGCTACGGTGCGACATCCGATGCCTATCACATTACTGCGCCCCACCCTGAAGCAACCGGCGCTATCCGTGCGATGCAGAATGCCATCCAGCAGGCCGGAATCAGCCCGGACAGCATCGACTATATCAACGCACATGGGACGGCCACCCAGCTCAACGATGCAATGGAGACCAAAGCCGTCAAGCAGGTCTTTGGCGAACAGGCTTACGAGATCCCTATGAGTTCAACCAAGAGCATGACCGGGCACGGGATGGGGATGACAGCCGCACTCGAAGCGATTTTCTCGGTGCTGGCAATCCGTGACAATGTCGCGCCACCGACAATCAACCTGAGAGAACAGGACCCGGAATGCGATCTCGATTACGTCCCGAATGAAGCACGCGAAATACCGCTTCGCACCGTCATGAGCAACTCATTCGGCTTTGGTGGGCATAACACATCACTGATCTTCAGGGAATTCACCGAGTGACAGCGCATATCCACATTCCAGCGCCGATCATCACAGGGGATATTGAGGCATCATGCATCGACCGGAAACACTGAAATGGTTACAGCAGCGGCTAGGCGTCCGCTTCGGTGATCTCACGCTGCTCGGTCAGGCACTCACGCATCGCTCTTACGCCCACGAGCAGCTTTCAAGGCCGGTGCAGGATAACGAGCGCATGGAATTTCTGGGTGATGCCGTGCTGGATTTCATCAGCGGCGACCTGCTGTATCGGCTTTACCCGGATAAAACCGAAGGTGAACTGACCCGCTTAAGAGCCGCGATTGTGCGTCAGGAAGCGCTGGCCGAACTCGCCGAACAGTTTAATCTGGGTGACTACCTGCTGATGGGCAAAGGTGAGATCATCAGCGGCGGCAGCACCCGCCCCAGTATCATCAGCAGCGCCTTTGAAGCGGTGATCGGCGCACTCTATCTCGATCAGGGGATGACAGCCGTCCAGCAGTTTGTCGAGCCGCAGTTCCGGCGGCTTATCACTCAGGTCGAAGTCGAAGCCATGGATAAGGATGCACGCAGCCGTCTTCAGGAATGGAGTCAGGCCGTGCTGGGGATTACACCGCTCTACCTGATGCAGGATGCCATTGGCCCCGATCACGACAAGGAATTCATCATTCAGGTGCAGATCGGCGGCACATTTACAGCGCTTGGCAGGGGAAAAAGCAAACAGGCGGCATCACAGGACGCCGCCCACACCGCTCTGGACAGGATCAGCGCAGGCGAAATGCCTGAAGTCTGATCCCGTCCCGCCAGCATTTTACAGATGCCTACCTTGTGATCGCGACTTCTACAACCGCCAGACGGTGATCGGATGCATTGCTCTCGGTAGCAATCGCACCGATCCCCTGCCCGAGATTATACAGCCAGATGTAATCCAGCCGTGCCCGTCGTGTCGTCTGCCAGAAGGTATCAGCAAGCAGCGACGGCATCCCGGCAAACGGATCATAGAACCCTTGAGCCACCATGCGCTCAATAATGTCAGAACCGGGGATGTTATTAAATGTCCCCGCAACCACCGTCCGGCCAAGGACACCGCGTGTAGCGGCATGATCCAGAGCGATATACTGAAGGATCTCGATAAGCTGCTGCTGCTGATCCAGTTCCTGTTCGGCGGTGGTCGAACCGACACGTTCTGCCAGCAGTCCGAGCCATGTGTTATAGAGGGTGATGACGCCTTCATCCGGTGAAATCTGTACACGCTGCAAACCAGTCTGGCTGCCGATACTCGACAGCAGACGTCCGTCATCATAGACAATCGGCACTCTGGAGAGGACCGCCAGCCCCTGCAAACCCTCATTCGTCGGGAAGAAGCGGACATCCATACGCAGCCGCCGCCCCAACCACAGCGGCTGGTCCACGCTGAAGCTCGTCATGCGACCGGCTTCAATCTCCTGCAGCAGCACGACATCCGCGCCGCTGGCCTCAATATTCTGCGCGATGGCTTCGAGATTATAGAAAAAGAACTCGTTATACCCGGCGTGGATGTTATAGGTTGCGATCCGCAGCCGGTCCACATCCCGCACCGCGCTCACCACCACAGGCCGCGCAGCATAAGCCACACCAGCCGATGCCCCGACGACCACAGCCAGCGTAAACAGGGACTGGAGCATTGTCCCGCCCCGCCACGGGATACGCAGGCGGGTCTGCACCATCGGCAGTGCCGAGAAGAATACCGCCAGCAGGATCACGGCCAGCCCCAGCCCACGGAAGCCGCGCAGCAGTGACGGCAGGAAGCTGTTCAGGAAGCGCAGCGGCGCAGCGAAATCACGTACATAGGCATATTCATACGTAAACAGGTCGCATACGACCAGCAGCACGAAGATCAGGACGGAGATCAGCAGCCACAGCCCAGTCAGATTCCGTTCTTTTTCCGCCTGCGGGCGTATCAGCCACCACCATGTCATGCTCACACAGAACTGGGCGATGACAAACACAACACCGGCGAAAATCCCCGTGAAGCGCGTGCCGAAGACAATCAGCAGTGCGATCAGCAGCATCCACGCCCAGCCGCGCAGTCCGGCATCAAACAGGTTCAGGAACTGACGGCTCCACTGACGAACCCATGGGATCAGCGGCAGCAGTGTGGCAGCCATCACAAATGGGACAAACAGCGTGTAATCGACATCGGCACGCCCTGCGATCGCATTCGGCAGCGCCAGCAGC
Organism: uncultured Anaerolineaceae bacterium; assembly: GCA_964395665.1. Taxonomy (GTDB): domain Bacteria; phylum Chloroflexota; class Anaerolineae; order Aggregatilineales; family Phototrophicaceae; genus JAEZAF01. Next base: position 19,669 of record CAYNDH010000012.1, on the reverse strand, counting down.
GACACCTCAAGGAACAGCAGGCCGCCCAGCCCAAAGCCGCCCCAGAACGTCAGCAGTTCCCGCTCAACCGGCGCCTGTGGACGCCGAAGCTGATTGACAACACTCAACCCGATCAGCAGCAGGCTCAACCCGATCTGGATGCCCGTATAGGCGTTAGAAACTGACGGATCGAGGGTATTGCCGAAAGCGCGGATGAGCTGATCTGCCCCGAAACCGCCGATGAAGAAATACGGCATGGAGCGCCCGTTCCAGCGGATCAGCATCACCAGATAAAACAGCCCCAGCCCGAAGGTAAAGGCTGCCGCCGCTGTCTGTGAAAAGGCACTGACATCCTGATGCATCAGCCCGCGTGCAATCGCCACGCCAACGGCAGCGACCATCATCAGTACGCGAAACCGGCCTAGGATCAGAGTCAGCAGTGGAAGCGCTACCATATAAACCAGCAGTGTCAGCTCGGCACTGACGACTGCCGGTTCCAGCAGCCCCGGGATGGCCGGATTGACCAGCGCCGGATCAATCGCTGGGAAGATCGACGCGCTGGCAATATGGCCGTATAACGTCCCAATCAGGAAGCGGATAGCCTGCACGAAGAATAAGCCAACCAGTGCGGCTTCAAGCGGATAGCGTAGCGAAACAAATGATCGGACTAAAGCACGCAAATATCGCACTCCCGTGGGATTCTACATAAATAGTCAAGCGTAAAGTGTATAGCGGGTGTATAATTCTGCAAATTTCGCACCGACGTTTGAAGGAAATCCAATGCAGCATGTAGAACTTATTCTGAACGGCGGCACAGTCGTCACGATGAACCGATCGTTCGACATCATCTTCAACGGCGCGGTCGCCATCGCAGGCCAGAAAATCGTTGCAGTCGGCACTTCAGAAGAGATCACCGGCGCCTACAGTGCTGACTCGATCATCGATTGCAGCGGACAGTATATCCTTCCGGGCCTGATCAACACACACACCCACGCCCCAATGACGCTGATGAGAGGCATGGCGGACGATCTCCGTCTTGATGTCTGGCTGATGGGCTATATCATGCCAACGGAGCGTGAATTTGTCAGCCCGGAATTTTGTCAGGTAGGGACGACGCTGGCCTGCGCCGAGATGATTCGCGGTGGCGTCACAACCTTCACGGATATGTATTATTATGAAGGCGACATCGCTGAAGCCACGGTCCGCGCCGGGATGCGCGCCGTCCTTGGCGAAACCGTCCTCAAGTTCCCGGCCCCGGATGCCGAATCGTTTGAAGACAGTCTCGCTTATGCCCGCACTTTCATCGAAAAATGGAAGGGCCACCCGCTGATCACGCCAGCGGTTGCGCCGCACGCGCCTTACTCCAATACCAAAGAGACGCTCACCAAATGTACTGATCTGGCCGTGGAATATGATGTGCCGCTCATCATCCACATTGCCGAAACCAGGGCCGAAGTGGATGAGCATGTACAGCAGCACGAGCAGTCAATCATCCACTGGCTGAACAAACTCGGGCTTTTCCGCGCCAAGGTGATCGCCGCGCACTGCGTCTGGATCGACGAAACCGAGATGCGTATCCTGCGCGAGAAGAATGCGGCGATTGCCCACAATCCCAGCGCCAACCTGAAGCTCGCCAGCGGTATCGCCAACGTCACCCAGATGCTGGCATCCGGTGTGACAGTCGGCATCGGCACCGACGGCCCGGCCAGCAATAACGACCTTGATATGTTTGAGGAGATGCGGCTGGCGGCGCTGCTGGCAAAAGTCCAGAGCACTGATCCGACCGCCCTGCCCGCCAGGACCGCCCTGCTGATGGCAACCCGTCAGGGGGCAAAAGTGCTGCATCTCGATCACCTGATCGGCAGCCTTGAAGCGGATAAGCTGGCCGATATCATCGTGGTAGACGCTGCACCCGCGCACAATATGCCGCATTATGACTTCAACCCCGACTCGGTCTATTCGCAGATCGTCTATGCCAGCAAGAGCGCAGATGTCGCACATGTGCTGTGTAATGGTCAATGGCTGATGCGGGAGCGCGAACTGCTCACGGTCGATGTTGAAACTGTGAAGCAGGACGCTGCGGCCTACGCCGATCGCATCGGCGCCTTTGTCGCCGTCCACCAGAGCGACGTACTAAGCAAGCTGATCGCCATCAGCGGCGAGTTGGAACGCAGCGAGAGTTTTGAGGTCCAGGTGAAGGCCATCCTGCGCGATCCCTCTGCCATCGAAGATCTGTTTGACCATCACGATGTCGAGATCCTGCGCTCTTCGCATTATCGCCAGTACGACACTTATTTCCTGTTTGATGATAAGAGCAAGGGTCGTGTTCGCTACCGCGAAGACGATAAAATCAACGAGAACGGCGAGATTTACGAAGTCCGCACCCGCATCACCTCTACCTCCTATCTCAAGGAACGTGAGTTCAATTCGACGGTCCTGCTGTCCCATTCGCGCTTTATGGCCCCGGCGGAGCGTCCGCTGCGCTTCTATCAGGAGTACTTCAAGCCCGATCAACAGCGCATCCTCAAAAAAGAGCGGCGGCGCTGGCGGATTCACTATCAGGGTGTGCTGTTCTTCATCAATGTGGACCGCATTCTGGAGCCGGAACTGCCCGACACCTATATTGAGATCAAAAGCCGCACCTGGTCGTCACAGGACGCCGAGATCAAGGCCGGACGCATTCAGGAAATGCTGGATATTCTCGGCATCTCGCGGGATGACATCATCAAGGAAGACTATCTGGAAATTGAGCCACAGGGGAACTAAACGGTTCGCCATTATCCACCTGTACAGCCGTCGCTCTTCAGGCTAGGCTTATCATCGTTGTAAACACTCTGGCAGAGACGGTATCTTCTCTGCCAGAGCAGTGTATTTACCAAATACTGGAATAAGACAGATTATGGTTCGTGAAAGCTATTCACTGAGTGATTATCAGGCCGCGGCAGATTTCATCCTCAACAGCACGCCGCACCGACCGAAGATCGGGCTGGTGCTGGGTTCCGGCCTTGGACAGCTTGCCGACAACATCGAACAGGCGACCATCATCCCGTATGAGTCGATCCCCGGATTCCCGACTTCAACCGTCCACGGCCACGGTGGAAAGCTGGTCATTGGCATCCTGGAAGGCAAAGTCGTGCTGTGTCAGCAGGGACGCTCTCACTTTTATGAGGGTTACAGCATGACACAGGTCACCTTTGCCGTGCGCGTGATGCGCCTGATCGGCATCGAAATCCTGATCCTGACCAATGCCGCTGGCGGTGTGAATGCCGACTTCAATGCGGGCGATCTGATGCTGATCAATGACCATATCAATTTCGTCGGGATGTCCGGCGCAAATCCGTTGATCGGACTTAACGAAGAATTCTTCGGGCCGCGTTTTCCGGGCATGTCGCAGACCTATGACCGGGCACTGCGGATGCTGTCAAAACAGGTCGCCGCCGAAAAAGGGATTGAGCTTCGGGAAGGCATTTATGTCGGGTTGTCAGGGCCGATGTTCGAAACACCGGCTGAAGTCCGCATGATCCGCATTCTGGGCGGCGATGCTGTCGGTATGTCCACCGTCAATGAAGTAACGGTGGCGCGTCACGCCGGGATGCGAACCCTGGCCTTTTCCAGCATCACCAATGAGGGTATCGACCAGCTCGATACCGAGCTTGATACCAACCATGAAGAAGTTCTCGAAGTCGGCGCGATCATCGTCCCGCGCCTGACAGCCCTGCTTCGAGGTATCCTGGAGGCGTTATAACGTTCCATGTTTACCAATCTGATCTACCTCATCGACCGCATTGCAATTGCCCTGTATATCTTCATCGGGCTGGCAGCGCTGCTTCAGTGGCGGCGCTGGAATGCACATCGATGGTCATACCGGGCGACGCAGTTCGAACTCGAACGCGAATTCGCCCGGTACCGCAGTGCAAACTCGTTCACCGCGCTGCTGCTGCTTTTTGAACTCGGTCTTGTGGTCGTCGGCATTCAGAACGTCGTCGCGCCCACCCTGCGCGAAACCGAGCAGGAGATCAATCCGCAGGTCGAAGTGATTCTCGACATCGACTTCCGCACACCGACATCGCCGCCACCCTCGACGCTGGTCTTCAATGCCGACATCGAAGTCTTCCGGAATGTGAACCCGGCTGATCAGATCTTCTTTACCGCCACACCCGCGCCGACTCCGGTCGGTACGCTGGTCAGAAATGCGCCCGAAGCCATCGGCTGTAATCAGGAAGGCGCACAGTTATCCTTACCGGTCAACGGGCTGAAGGTATTTCAGATTATAGAAGTCAAAGGCGTGGCTTATACCGACAACTTCTCATCCTATAAACTCGAGCTGCGCGGGCCGGGGACGTCCAATCAGTTTGCAACGCTTCAGGGCAGCGGCACCGCCGTCCGGGAAGAAGGTATACTCGGACAGTTCAACCCATCGCTCTACGAACCGGGCCTCTATCAGTTCCGGCTGGTGGTCTTCGACATCACGGATACCATGACCGCCGCCTGTACGGTCAACATCTATCTGGAAGAACCGCTGCCCACCTCGACACCGCTGCCATAAGCCATGAACCCGTTATCCGACCACAAGCCCACCATTGGCATTATCGGAGCAGGTCAGGTTGGCAGGGCGTTTGCCACGGCGCTGCTGACATGCGGTTATCAGATCGCTGCTGTCTTCAGCCGCACACCTGAACACGCCGCCGCACTCGCACAGCAGACCGGCAGTCGTGTTGCAGTGTCAGCCGCCGACGTCCTGACCTCATCGGATCTCACTCTTTTCACGGTGAGCGATAATGCTATTGAGATCCTCGCCAATGAAGCCGCCGGACAGGTGGGCGGACTGCTAGCCACAAAGAAGCTGCGGCTCTCATCGCGTCACAGGGCCGTCATCCATACATCAGGGGCACATGACCGGCAGGCACTGGTGGCCCTTCAGCGCATGGGATGGCTGACCGGCAGCCTGCACCCGGCCCTACCCTTTACCGGGGCGGATTACGCCACCCCTGAACATTTCTCCGGCGCAGGCTTTGCACTGGAAGCCGACGATGAACAGTTGTTTGACTGGATGGAGCGTATCGCCCAGGCGCTGGGTGCGAGTGCATTCCGTCTGAAGCAGGGCCAGAAAGCGCTCTATCATGCGGCGCTGGCGATGACGAGTAATTACACCGTGACGCTGTACGCCTTTGCCGAACACCTGCTCACCACAGCCGGACTTTCAGAAGCAGCGGCAGAATCCACCCTGAATGCGCTGCTTCATGCAACCCTGACCAACCTTGAGCGGGAAGGCATCCCGGATGCGCTGACCGGGCCGCTGGTACGCAATGATACCGGCACCCTTCAGCGCCATCTGCGCGTGTTACGCGACGATGCCCCCGAAGGCGTCAGCGCTTATCGTGCTCTGGCACGCCTCACCTATCCTCTTCTGACCGCCAGAGGCATTTCAACCCTTGAGATTGAGCACTTACTACAGCAGGACGAATCATCTTGGCAAGATTAACTATACGTGACGTACAGAAAATGAAGCAGGAAAACGAGCCGATCACCATGCTCACCGCTTATGACGCCATGAGTGCCCGTGCCGGTGAGATGGCTGGCATCCCGACCTTGCTGGTCGGGGATTCACTGGGCATGGTGGTACAGGGACACAACACCACGGTCCCCGTGCGGCTGGAGCATATGATCTATCACTGTCAGATCGTCGCACGGGTGACAGAGCGCCCGCTGATCGTCTGTGACTTACCGTTTATGACCTATTCCGTCAGTGTGGAGCAGGCCCTTGTCAATGCCGCACGGCTGATGCAGGAAGGCGACGCCTCATGTGTCAAGCTGGAAGGCGGCGTCATGCTGGCCCCCACTGTAGAGCGGATTGTCGCCTCTGGCATCCCGGTCATGGGCCACATCGGGCTGACACCGCAGAGCGTCAATCAGTTCGGCGGCTGGCGGGTGCAGGGGCGGGAGTTAGAGTCCGCACGGCGGCTGTTAGATGACGCACTGGCGCTTCAGGATGCAGGCGCATTTGCCATCGTGCTGGAGCTTGTCCCCGGCGATCTGGCCGCCTATATCACCGAGGCGCTCGACATCCCGACGATTGGCATCGGCGCAGGTGTTGGCTGTTCCGGGCAGGTGCAGGTCTTTCATGATCTGCTGGCGCTGGCCGGTGATTTCCAGCCCAAACACGCCAAACAGTATATCGATCTCGGCGAATTGATGAGCGCAGCCCTGAGCCAGTATCTGAGTGAAGTCCGCGAAGGCGTTTTCCCCACTGACGCCCAGACATTCTCCATGAAACCGGAGACCATCGCCGCCCTGCGTAAGGAGCGCAACGCCTGATCATGAGGCTTGTCAGCTCTATCTCTGAACTTCGCGCCCTGCGGCGGGAACTGCCGGGACAGGTCGGTGTGGTGCCGACGATGGGCGCGCTGCATGAAGGCCATCTTTCACTGGTGAAACAGGCGCGCCAGATATGCGATACGGTCATTGTGACAATCTTTGTCAACCCGACGCAGTTTGCGGCCAATGAGGATTTTGACAGCTATCCACGCGACCTTGACCATGATCTGAATATGCTGGACGCGCTGAAGGTCGATGCGGTCTTTACGCCTACGCCTGACCTTATGTACCCGCCCGGCTTCCAGACCTATATCGAAGTGGAAACGATCACACAGGGGCTGGAAGGGGCTGTGCGCCCAACCCATTTCAGGGGCGTGACGACAGTGGTCAGCAAGCTCTTCAACCTCACCCAGCCGGATTTCGCCTTCTTCGGGCAAAAGGATGCACAGCAGGTTGCCGTTATCCGGCGGATGGTTTACGATTTAAACATGCCGGTTAATATCATTGTGGCGCCGACCATGCGTGAGGCCGACGGATTGGCGATGAGTTCGCGCAATGTCTATCTGTCGCCAGAGCAGCGTGCCGCCGCACCCGTGTTTTATCAGGCACTGCGTCGGGCAGCAGATCTCTATGACCGTGGGGAACGCTCGACTGAAAGGCTGAAAGCGGCAGTCAACGCACATCTTCAGTCCACGCCGCTGATTGAAATACAGTACATCTCGGCTGTCGATGCAAAGACGCTGGCAGAAGTGACCGAAACGACACAGCCCTTGCTGATCTCTGCCGCCGTCAGGCTGGGCCGCACCCGGCTGATCGACAATCTGATGTTACCTGTGGATTTAAATACCGTGGACGGCCTGACATCGCTGCTGGGAAATCCCAATTCATAATCCGCAACCCGAAATTTCATTTACAACGATCATGACCTTGAAAGGTTCTCTCCATGCGCGCTGTACCATCTTCTGCTGCTGAAGCACTTGACTGGGGGAATGAGGATTTCCGCCCATTTTTTGAAGAACTGCTTGCACAGGAACTGACAGAAACAACGCTCAATCAGTGGATGCTGGACTGGTCCACCATCAGCAAACTGGCGTCTGAGGTATCTTCACGGCTGGATGTTGCTGTCACCGTCGATACCACTGACGAAGCGGCTGAAGAGCGCTTTCTGCGCTTCAATGAAGAGGTGATTCCCCAGCTTCGAATCTACGATAACCAGCTTCAGTCCAAACTGGTCGCCAGCGGCCTGTCACCGGAACGCTTTGATGTACCGCTGAAAAAATTCCGGGTCGAGCTGGAATTATTCCGTGAGGAAAATCTGCCGCTGCTCACACAGGAAAAGACACTCGGTATGGAATATGACCGCGTCGTCGGTTCCCAGACGGTCGAATGGAAGGGTGAGGAAGTCACCCTGAGCCAGCTCAATGTCGAGTCGCAGAATCCTGACCGTGATGTGCGTGAACAGGCGTGGCAGGCCGCCATGCAGCGCACGCTTCGGGATCGCGACGCGCTGAACGGGATCTGGGGCAGGCTGATGGATCTTCGCGGCCATATCGCGAAAAATGCCGGGAAAGAAAATTATCGAGATTATGTGTGGCAGGTGATGAAGCGCTTCGATTACACACCAGAAGACAGCATCCGCTTTCAGGATGCCATCGAACAGGTCGTCGTGCCTGCCGCCCAGCGCCTTTACGAGCGCAGACGTCAGCGGCTGGGCCTTGATAGCCTGCGCCCATGGGATCTGGATGTCGAAGTCACACAGGCCCCGCCCCTGCGCCCTTATAAGACCGTCGAAGAACTGGAACTTCGGACGCAGCAGATCTTCGATCAGGTTGACCCGGAACTCGGCAGCTATTTTAAGATCATGCGCGAAGAAAGCCTGCTGGATCTCGATAACCGTAAGGGAAAAGCGCCCGGCGGCTACTGTACCGAATTTGCACTGGCCGCCCGCCCGTTTATCTTTATGAATGCCGTCGGGATTCATGATGATGTGCAGACCATGCTCCACGAAGGTGGGCATGCCTTCCACGCCTTCGAAGCATCTCGACTGCCCTACTACGCCCAGCAGGATGTCCCGATCGAATTTGCAGAAGTGGCGTCGATGGCAATGGAACTGCTGGCGGCCCCCTATCTCAATGGGGATGATGCCTTTTACTCCGAATCAGAGGCGGCACGCGCCCGGATTGAACATCTCGAAGGCATGATTCGCTTCTGGCCGTATATGGCCGTCGTCGATGCCTTCCAGCATTGGGCTTATACCAACCACACCGCCGCCACTGATCCGAAGCACTGCGATGCAAAATGGGCCGAGCTGTGGGATCGCTTTATGGTCGGCATTGACTATACTGGCCTTGAAGATGTGAAGGAAACCGGCTGGCATCGCAAGCTGCATATCTTCCAGATCCCCTTCTATTACATTGAATACGGGCTGGCACAGCTTGGAGCGGTACAGGTCTGGGCGAATGCCAGAAAAGATCAGCAGCAGGCGGTTGAAAATTATCGTTCAGCGCTTGCGCTGGGCGGGACAGTCTCCCTGCCTGCGTTGTTCGACGCCGCCGGTGCGCGGTTCGCACTCGATGCCGAAACCCTTCAGCAGGCTGTTGATCTGATCGAAACCGTGATCGATGATCTGGAACAGACCGTGCGTCCGGTATAGTGAGTGTGACATAACAGCGTTGAAATCAATCGAAAATCCGAGTATGACAGGCTGATCGGCGAACAGGCCAGGAACAGGCCGGCAGACGAATAGAGGCAGGAAATGGCTAGAGCGAAAATGCTCACAGAGAAGATGCTTCGGGGCTTACCAGAGCTTAACCCCGAGAATTTCATCAATCGGGAACTCAGCACCCTTGAGTTTACCGCGCGTGTTCTCGCTCTGGCTAAAGATCCTTCTATCCCGCTGCTGGAGCGCATGAAATTCATCGCGATTGTTGGCAGCAATCTGGATGAGTTCTTCATGGTTCGCGTCTCGGCGTATGTGCAGAAGCAGAACCTGGGCCTGCTGCGTCCCCGGCCAGATGGCTACACACCGCAGCAGCTTCTGGCCGCCATCCGGACACATGTGATCGACATCATGGATGAGCAGCGTATTCTGATGCGCGAGCTTTTTCAGGAACTCGAACAGCAGGGGGTCACGATTGCGCGTGTTGCCAATGTCTCTGAGGCAGAGCGTCAGGTACTGCGCGATTACTTCTTCGAAGAGATTTACCCAGTCCTGACACCGCTGGCAGCCGATCACGCCCGTCCATTTCCGTTTATCTCAAACCTGAGTCTCAACCTTGGCGTCTATCTGATCCGTGAGAAGCTGGCCGCAAAACTTGACGGTCGCCCTTCGCAGTCCGATCACTATGAGTTTGTACGCATCAAAATCCCGGAAGCACTGCCGCGCCTCATTGATCTGAATGTCCTCATGCGCCGCTTCGGAAGGGGTGCAGACATTGTCTCCACCGATCAGATGCGCTATGTCTGGATCGATGATTTCATCGCAGATAATCTCGACCTGCTCTTCCCCGGCATGAAAGTCGTCGAGCAGTTCCCGTTTCGTGTCACCCGTAACGCCGATATTGATTACGAACATGAGAAGGAACTGGAACTCGACGACATCAGCGCCCTGATTGAAAACAGCGTCAAAGAGCGCCGGTTCGGGTCCGTCGTCCGCTTAAGTGTCCCGGAAGAGATCAGCAGCATGATGCTGTCACGCCTGATCTATGAACTTGAGGTCGATCCCGAACGCGATGTCTATCGGATCAGTGGTGCGTTGGGTTCTTCCAGCCTCTTCGAACTGCACAATATCAACCGGCCCGATCTCAAGTATCCGGTATTTGTGCCGCGCAGCCTTGACTACAGCAGTCAGGGGCTGGACATCTTCTCGGCCATTCGTCAGGGAAATATGCTGATCCATCACCCGTATGACTCCTTTGCACCGGTTGAGGATTTCTTCCGCACCGCAGCACGTGATCCTGATGTGCTTGCGATCAAGACCACGCTGTACCGAGTCGGCAAAAATTCCCCCATCGTTCAGGCCCTGATGGAAGCACGGGATAACAACAAGCAGATTGCCGTACTGGTTGAACTCAAGGCGCGCTTCGATGAGGAAAACAATCTCGAATGGGCGCGTGCGCTGGAACACATCGGCGTCCATGTCACCTATGGCGTTGAGGAACTCGCCGTTAAAACACATTCGAAGGTGGCGCTGGTCGTCCGCCGGGAAGAACACGGTGTGCGGCTCTATGTCCATCTGGGGACCGGCAATTATAACGCCAGCACCGCACGGACCTATTCGGATCTGGGTTTTTTCACCTGTGATCCTGAAATTGGCTCCGATGTCACCCGGCTGTTCAACCGGCTGACCGGCTTCGCACCCAAGACCACTTACAAGCGCCTGCTGGTCGCGCCGGAGTATCTGCTGCCGACATTCATTTCACTGATTGATAACGAGATTGAAGCGGCCACCCAGGGCAAACCATCACATCTCATCTTCAAGATGAATCAGTTGGAAGAGGATGTTATCATCCAAAAGCTGTATCAGGCGTCACAGGCTGGTGTACAGGTCGATCTGATCGTTCGCGGGCTGTGCTGTCTGCGGCCCGGATTACCCGGCATCAGCGAGAATATCCGTGTCAGAAGCAATCTGGGGCGCTATCTGGAACACGCCCGGATTTATTACTTCCACAATGCCCCGGAAGATCAGCGGCTGTATCTCGGCAGCGCCGATATGATGCGCCGCAACCTTTATAATCGTGTCGAAACGGTCTTTCCGATTCTGGACCAGCATCTGCAGCGCAAAGTCCTGCGGATTCTGACAACGGATATGAAATCAACTTACCATTCGTGGGAACTGCGCTCGGACGGTCAGTACTATCCGCTTGAACCGGCTGAAGATGCCTTCGAAAGCCAGGAGATCTTCATGCGCGACAGCTTTGGCCTGGATGTTGAATTATCGGTATGATACTCACTACACCTGTATCCCTGAAATAAAGTGACAGATCATTGAACAGCAGCGCTTCAAATCCCACACAGGCGGTCGAAAACTTTCTGAAGGCGGTCTATGAACTCGAACCCACGATGGAGCGGGTTTCGACGAATGCCCTTGCAGAGACACTGGGTATCAAGGCCCCTTCAGTCACCGACATGGCGCGGCGGATGGTCGATGCCGGGCTGGTGAATTACCGCAAATATCACGGCGTCGTGCTGACGGACGAAGGCCGTGCGATTGCCTTGCAGGTCATTCGGCGGCATCGCCTGATTGAACTGTATCTCGTTCAGGAGTTGGGTTACGATTTACACGAAGTCCATGATGAGGCGGAAAATCTCGAACATGCCGTATCCAACCGCTTTATCGAAGCGCTTGCCGCCAAACTTGGCAATCCCGACATTGACCCCCATGGCGACCCTATCCCTACCGCAGACGGCAGCATCATTGATCGTGCGCTGATTTCGCTGGCAGATCTGCCGGAAGGATGTCCGGCGGTGGTTGCACGCCTGATCGCAGAAGATACCATGAGGCTGCAATATGTGCTTGATCGGGGATTCAAGCTGAATACGGCGCTTGAGGTGGTGGAAAAGGAACCTTTTGAAGGTCCCTTAACCATTAATATTGACGGTTCGCGCCGCATTATCGCGCATAACATGGCCCAGATGATCCTGGTAGAGGTGCTGTCAGAAGCCTCTCAACAGCCCAAATCAGAATAATAAGGCGCTAGGGCGTGTTGACATTTACAAAAATCGCTCATGTGTAGGGGCGATGCTGTGTCGTCGCCCGCAGCGGTTAAGCAGCCAGTCTAGCGCAGCTCGATATTCGAGATGTCTTCAATCTCCAGATCATTCAGGCGGCTCAGGATAGAGGCGATCAGCGTCTGTGCAAACCGGAACATCGTCTGCATGTGGCTGATACGCTCAATGTAAACGGCAGCCAGTTCTTTTTCCGCCTCATTCATATCCGGCAGCGAGACATTTAACCGCTCAATATTTTCCTGCATGATGTGCAGGGCGCGATCCAGATCACGCATCTCCCGGCTTTTCAGAATATTGGAGATGATCTGCAAGAAGTCGGTCTCGGCTTCATAATACTTGCGCCGTCCACCCCGGCCATGCAGCCACACCTGCCGCACCATTCCCAGATGCTCCAGCGTGCGCAGATTCATACTGACACTGGCCTTGGAGATGCTCAGCGTCTCCATCAGATCATCCAGCGAAAGCGGGTCCTTATTGAGCAGCAGTGCCCCATATAACTGCCCCATCACCTTACTGAAGCCGAAATAATCCGAAAGCTGACTTAATCCTTCCAGCATACTGCCATGAACAGCCAATAAATCCTTATTGCTGATCCTTATCGTTTCGCTCTCATGTTCACCAGACATAATTGATCCGCAGCGCTTCCACTTCCACAATCCACCTCAGAACCCATAACAAACACACATTACTGCGTGGTTTCAATAAACCCAATCACACAGCGGTCGAACATCTCAGGGGCCTGCGTTGTCAGAAACAGGCGCATTTCCTCAGCAGCATCAAAACTGGGGAACCCCTGCCCCTTCTTCCACCAGATCACCACATATTCATCCCGCAGCCGCGCCTCAAGTTCCTCTTCCGCCCCCATTCGAAGCAGTTGAGACTCAATCACCGCCAGATCATGTTCCGGATGCGTGGTATTGATGTAATATGAACGAACGCGCCGTTTCTGCGCGTTCTGCTGATAGTATTCACTTCGCAGGGGCAGCGGTGACAGCCACACATGTTCCCGGTCATACTTTTCCACCACACCCACCTGTCGAAGCTGTTCCAGTTCAAAATCTGTAATGGCAGCGCCATAATCACGGCGCTCGTAATTCCGATGCTTGCCTGTCAGAAGATCCTGAACTTCTTTGTCGGCCCAGCGCACCACAAAGGAGCCATCTAACAGGACAAAGATACGGGATCGAGAGAGTGATTCCTGGGGTGGGCCGGTTGAGTCCATCAAAACTTCCTTTAGTCTAGCATTACTGTCCTGTGATCACAAACGGGATTGCGACTGTCTTACTCGTAACGGAGCGCGTCAATCGGGTTCAATGCAGCGGCACGGCGTGCCGGATAGATCCCAAAGAAGATACCAATTGCAGCAGAGATCACAAAAGCCAGCAGCACGCTGTCCGGCTGGATGGTGACATTCAACGTTGTCACCAGCGCCCCCACCAGCCGCGAGATGACAAATGCCAGCAGCAGCCCGAACGCGCCGCCAATCAGGGATAATACTGTCGCTTCCGTCAGAAATTGTAGCAGAATATCTGTGTTTTGTGCGCCAACCGCCTTTCGCAGGCCGATTTCACGCGTCCTTTCGGTGACGGTCACGAGCATGATGTTCATGATACCGATCCCGCCAACAACCAGCGAAATGCTCGCCAGAACCGCCAGAAACAGCGTAATCAGTTCGGTGACATTCCCAAAAGTAGCGAGCAGTTCGTTCTGTGTGAAGACGGTAAAGTCGTCTTCAGCCCGAAAGCTGATCTCGTGCTGTTCGCGCAGCGTCTGGCGGATCTGGCTGGCGGTGGCTTCGACCACGCTGTTATCATTGGCCTGTACAACGATGAAAGTGACCACACGATCGCCGGTGATCACACGCTCACCGCTCAAACGGGTTTGTGCCGTCGTAATCGGGATGATGATCAGCCGGTCCTGATTGCCCCCAACACCACCGAATCCACCGCCGCCGCCGGATGTCTCAAGCACGCCGATCACGGTGAAGCGCAGATCTCCGATGCGGATTGGCTGGCCGATGGGATACGTTTCAGAGAACAGTGTGTTGACGATATCCTGCCCGATCACGGCAACACGGGCCATACTATCGACATCCTGCTGGTCGATGAAGCGCCCCGCCACAACCGCCCGATTATAAATCTGTTCATAAATCGGCAGCACACCGTTAATGGGGACCGAGATTTCACGCCCTTCGCTGCTCACCGGGCGCGTCATATTGCGCTGCGGCATCACGTTCGCGGCATCCGGTACACGAAACGGATCAGCCAGAGCCAGATAATCATCCTGAATCAGCGGCTGCAGGCGTCCCTGTGCATCCATATCCCCGATCACGAACAGCAGATTGGTCCCGATGCCCTGAAACTGTTCCCGCACGAAGGTTTCGACGGCCTGCCCGACCGATACCAGTACGATCACGGCAAACACGCCAATCGTAATCCCCAGCATGGTAAGAACCGAGCGCAGTTTATTGCTGCGCAGGCCGATCAGTGCAAAGCGAAGGTTTTCAATCACGAGTCAGTCTGTCCGGTAAATCCATTCAGGGTTATTCGAAGCGTAAAGCATCAATCGGACGCAGGCTGGCCGCACGACTGGCGGGATACAATCCAAAGATAATGCCCACGCCTGCACTGACCACCGTCGCCAGGATCACGGCATCAGCCGTAATCGTCAGCTCAATATCGTCAATCAGCGCCGTCCCCACGATAGAAGCCAGCCAGCCCAGCGCAATACCGAGCATCCCGCCAATAAACGATAAAATGATGCTCTCGACCAGAAATTGCAGCAGGATGTCCCGCCCCTGTGCGCCAACCGCTTTTCGCAGCCCGATTTCACGCGTCCGTTCGGTGACGGTCACGAGCATGATATTCATAATGCCAATTCCGCCTACCAGCAGCGAGATCCCGGCAATCATGCTCAGGAAGATGGTCAGCACGCCGGTAAGCTGACGGACGAAATCCAGAATATCAGACTGGTTGATGATCTGGAAATCCTGCTCGCCTTCAAAGACGATACCGTGCGCTTCCGAAAGATAGGTTTCGATCTCGCGGGTGGCGCTGGACATCGCCTGTTCGGTCACCGCCTGTGCATAAATTGACGTCACGACATAACTGCCATCACGGGCGCGGGCATCGTCCATGCGCGTCTGTGCGGTAGAGATCGGAATCAGGACCGAGACATCATCATCTGTAAACGCGCTGTCCAGCCTTGCCATGACGCCAATCACGGTGAAAACCCGTTCATTGATCCGCACCGTCTGCCCTACCGGGTCAAATGCCGCATCCCCGTAAAGCTGTGTCACAGCATCCGCCCCCAGCACGGCGACACGGGTCGCGTTATCGACATCGTACTGGCTGATGAACTCGCCCAGCACCGGATACCATGTGCGAACGGTGATAAATTCCGGACTGACACCTTTTATGCTCAGGCTGGCCCCACCCGATGTACCGATCACCAGCCCCGGAATCCGGTATTCGAGCGCAATCGTCCGGATACTGGGCGCAATGGTCGGATCATTCAGGGCGGCGGCCTCGCGTGTCGTCAGTGGGGAGATGCGTGTTCGCGTCGGGCTGTTGGGACGGGTGGAGCTGATCACCAGCATATTGGAGCCAAGCTGCTCGAATTCCTTCGCGATGAAATCCTCAACGCCACGCCCCAGACTTACCAGACCGATCACCGCCCCGACACCGATGATAATGCCCAGGGTTGTCAGAATGGAGCGCAGGCGGTTGGTCGCCAGTGCGGTCACCGCCGTGCGGACAATCTCGCTGAAATCCACGTCTAGTTATATTCCTCAGCTTCGCCGCCGTAATAGACTTCCTGAAAGACGCCTTCGAGTGCTTCAGCCTCTGACGGGCGCTCGGCGTCACCGGCAATCAGCGGTTCTGCCACACGGCGATCCGCGACGACTTTGCCATCACGCAGCATGATCACGCGGTCGGTATGGCGTGCAATCCACGGGTCATGCGTCACAAAGATGGTGGTGATATGTTTGTCGCGGTTCAGGCTCTGAAAGATCTGCATCACCTCAGTGCCGCTGCGCGAGTCCAGATTGCCGGTCGGCTCATCCGCCAGAATCATCGCCGGTTCCGTGACCAGTGCCCGCGCAATCGCCACCCGCTGCTGCTGTCCGCCGGATAATTCGCTCGGCAGATGATCCATACGCTTGCCCAGTCCGACGGCTTCCAGTGCAGCCTTCGCCCTCTGCATCCGATTAGAGACACCGCCATACATCAGCGGCAGTTCCACCTGTCGCAAAGCGCTGGTGCGCTTCAGCAGGTTAAAACTCTGGAACACGAACCCGATTTTCCTGTTTCGCACCCGTGCCAGTTCAGCTTCGTTCATCTGGCTGACTTCCACGCCATCAAGGATATACTCTCCGGAGGTCGGCTGGTCCAGTGCGCCAAGGATATGCATCAGCGTGCTTTTGCCACTGCCTGATGGCCCCATGATCGACACGAACTCGCCCTCATAGATCTTCAGAGAGACACCACGCAGCGCATGGACTTCAATATCCCCCATCCGATAAACCTTCGTGATGTCACGGATGTCAATAATGGCGCGGCGGCCATCTGCGTTGACATCCGGTTCGGTTTTCTGCTCGCGCTTTAACAGTCTGAACATCGTTTAGCTCACATCGGCTTTCTAGTTGACACCGGGGATGACGGTTTCACGCGGGAGCAGCACAATCTGATCCCCCGGCTCGACACCAGCGGTAATCTGGCTGTAGGTTTCGTTACGTGCGCCCAGCATCACCGGGACTTCTTCATACCGGCCTGGTGACTGCTCGACAGTGACATACGCCTGCTGCGTCTCACGATCAATGCGGACAAACCGGTTTCTGATCAGCATCACATCTTCCAGCGCCTGTGTCGTAATGCGGGCTGTAGCGCTCATCCCCACTTTGATCGGGTGATCGGCGGTTTCCAGTTGAATGCGTACCAGATACGTCACCAACTGGCCGAGACGGGTTGGCGCGGCGGCCACCTGTACGACTTCCCCATTCAGGGTGACACCCGGCAGCGCATCGACCGAAACCCCCACCGACTGTCCGACCGCGACTGCAACCACATCGGTTTCATCAATCGGGATCTCGACGTAGTACGCACTGGCATCCATCAGGATGATGCCGATCCCTTCCGCTGGCGGATACTGCCCCACCACCAGATTATTGAGCGCGATAATGCCGTCAAACGGGGCTTTCAGCGTCGTGCGGTCCAGCGTCTGCTGCGCCTGATCCAGCGCCAGGCGTGCGGTTTCGAGATCAATCTGCGCCTGATTAAGCTCTTCGGCAGACGGCCCGTTCATCAGACGATCCAGCGCGATCTGCGCCTGTACGATCTGTGCATTTGCACTGTTGACCGCGCCCAGATCCGGCCCACGCGACTGCACCGACGAATAATTGGCGTCAGAGATATCAATGCCGTATTCCAGCGACTCTAATGCACCGGTATACTGAAGTCGATTCTGTGTATTGATACCGTCAATCGTGTCGTAAATCTGCTGTGTAAGCTCTGGTGGCAGGCCGGGCGGGATGGGCAAACCCTCTTTCGAGATCAGCGGGTCGGCCTGAAGCTGCGTCTGCCAGAGCTGATTGCGCGAGAGTTCCGTTTGCAGCCGTGCGATTTCCACCTCTTCAGTACTCGGCCCGGTCGATGCCGCCGCATTGTACGAGGATTGTGCGGCAGTCAGAGAGGCTTCAGCCACCGCCAGATCGACCTCACGCGCCGGAGCGGTCAAGGCGTCAAAGGCAAGCTGCTGCATATCAAACGCGAGCTGGGCATCTTCGACCACCGTCTGATAATCGGTGGCATCAAGCTGCGCGATCACCTCACCCGCTTCGACGAAATCACCTGTCTGCACAAAGATGTCGATCACAGGCGCTCGCAGTTCAAACACCAGCGGAACCTGCCGCTCAGGTAAAATCGAACCCGTGCCGCTGATCGTCACATCGAGCGTACCGATTTCGATCACGGTACGATCCAGCACCTGTCCCTGACGGGCACCGCCTGCACTACTCCCCTGACCATTCAACCATAAACCGGTGACGGCAACCGCCACCACAAGCGCAAAAACCAGTAATCGCAGAACACGTTTCATGGGCTGTTTATCACTCATCCCGGATATTTAAAAGAACGATGACAGGCCATCGCCAGCACTGTCTATCACCACGACATCACTTTCATTGAGGCCGGAGACCACTTCACTGAAGTCCTGCCCCTGCAAGCCAAGCTGCACCTCAATCTCCGTGACGGCCCCATTCCGCAGGATGTTCACATAGGCGCGGTTATCCGCACGATCCAGCCGGATATAGAGGTTCGGGATGATCAGCACATTTTCGTGCCGCTCCACAATGATATTGGACTCAGCCGTCATCCCAACCCGTACACGGGGATCATCGGTATTGATCGTGAGGTCCACATCATAATTGACGATCCCGGTCTCATTGGTCCCCACCAGCGAGACCCGCTCCACCTGCGCCGGGATCATGACATCGCGCAGTGCATCCAGTTCAACTTCAGCCGCAGCGCCAACTGCCACCAGTCGCACATCGATTTCGTCCACCTGCACGGACAACCGCAGCGGCTGCACATCCGTCAGAGACAGCAGCGGCATTCCCGGCACCGCCAGCGCACCCGCTTCTGCATTGACCACTGACACCAGCCCGTCGAAAGGTGCGACCAGTGTTGTGCGGTTATAGGCAGTTTCCGCCCGCCGAAGCTGTGATTCTGCCGCCCGCAGTGCAAGCGCCGCGCTGTCAATTTCAAACTGCGCCGGGCCGGCGGATACGCGGTCATATTCCTTCTGTGCGAGAATCACCCGTGCGTAAGCGGCATACTGTGCGGGTTGATTACCCGTCCTGAGGGCTTCGAGCCGCAGACGTGCAATCTCGGCGTTAAAGGATGCCGCGCCGGTCTGGGCATCCAGCGCGTTATAGGTCGGGCCACCATATCCACCCGGCGCCTGATCGCGTGCTGCTTTCAGATCGTTATAGCTGTTCAGGGCCTGATCGTAGGCCAGTTCCGCCGCCCGGAGATCATCATTGGTGACACTGCTGGACAGGCTAAGATACGATCCCCACGCGCTGTCCACGGCGGCCTGAGCGATATCGAGATCTTCCTGAGACACCGGCTGGAGCAGGGTATCAAGCTGAAGCTGTGCCTTGTCCACAGCAAGCAGTGCCTGCTCGTACGTCAGGCGCTGGACTTCGTTTTCAAGGCGGATCAGCGGTTCCCCGGCGAACATATAATCCCCGGATCTGACATAGACCTCGGCAATGCGTCCGCCAGTTGGAAAGGCGAGATCAATCGTCTGATCCGCTTCAATGGAGCCAATCGCGGAGACGATCTGTGACACATCGCCACGCTGAACCACATGCTGCTGAA
This sequence comes from uncultured Anaerolineaceae bacterium, assembly GCA_964395665.1. Taxonomy (GTDB): domain Bacteria; phylum Chloroflexota; class Anaerolineae; order Aggregatilineales; family Phototrophicaceae; genus JAEZAF01. Next base: position 263 of record CAYNDH010000012.1, on the reverse strand, counting down.
GGGTTTCAGGGATCGGCGTTGTATCAGCACGGGCCTGCTGCCATGCCGTCAGGACGACCAGCCCGGTCATGCCGATAATAGAGAAGAAGAGAAAGAAGAGGGTGCGCCTTACAGACATTCGAGCAGCTCTATCCCTTAAACAAATTACAGTACCACTCTTCATAATAAAACGGGTTTGCCGCCTTGTATACGGTACTGAATATTCACCGGTCACAGGCAGAAAGATTGTTATTGGCTAGTATCTTCGCCCTAAAAATGGTAAG
>CAYNDH010000011.1:45543-51944 GCA_964395665.1 uncultured Anaerolineaceae bacterium | reverse complement strand
ATAAATGACGCCGTGCTGTGCATCGGGGGAAAGTGCAAAGCATTGTTCAGCGCTTATTTCAAATGTCCGCTGCTGCTGCCCCGTGAGAAAAATAAACTCGTGAGCGTCCTCTGACACCTGTCTGCTGTAAACAAGATGACCGGGAATATCAGGCAGGCTGGTATCCGACTGCATATAAACAATTCCTGCGGCAGTGAAGATCAGCAGGAGCGATAACAGGTAGATTGTGGATTTCATCATATGTCACCTGATATGCAGGATCAGAGGGCAGCAGGGCGACATTCTTGTCGCCCCTACACCATTATTTGAGCGTGACTGTTATGAGGCCGTGGTTCTCTCATCCATCAGTTCGGCCAGACGCGCCTTGAGCTGTTCGCGGCGCTGACGGTAAACATCGTGGTTGATCTGTCCGGCGTCGTGCTGCGCGTCCAGTTCCGCGATCTGGCGCACCAGCCCGTCGATCAGGTGCTGCTGACTGACAGGCGATGCCATATTGGGAGAACGCCGCACCAGCATGTACACGCCGCCGACAATCACCATGCCCAACGCGATCACGATCAGCATGGGCAGCAGCGCATCACTGGTCACGACGCCGGATGTATCGATACCCAGTGCGCTGGCCGCACTGCTGCCGGGCACGATGGCCGTTTCGCCGCCTTCCCCGCGCAGGGTATAGCGGATGGTCGCCCCGGCGTCGAGTATGGCAGGATCACCGTAGCCCTGGAACGTCACGCCGCCTAACTGCTCTTCACCCTGCGGCGGGAACAGGTCGCCTTCAAGCGTGATGGTCGGGGTTTCGATCAACACGCGAAGCTGACCATCCAGCTTAAACGGTGTGGTGTATTCGATCACCGCGCCGCTGGAATAATCAAGCAGATAGGTAACCTGAATAAAGCGTTCCTCTCCGGGCTGAAGCGGGCTGGTATCGTAAACGGCATTAGCCGCTTCATCGTGGATATAGCGCGGCTGATCGACGATGCCGACCACCAGCGCCCCCGGCGGCAGCGTGACATGGACCGACCGGTAGCGGCGGCCATCGGCTTCGGGTTCGAGCGATGTGAACAGCCGGTCTGATGTGTTGGCGAAGCGCACCGAGTAGGTGGCTTCCAGCGTATCGCCGCCGACCTGAATCTGGGTGATAGATGCATTCACCGTCACCACCGCCGGATCATCAGTCAGTTCGTAGAGGACAATCGGCATGTCCAGCAGCGGATTGGACTCGTCGGCCTGATAGATGCCGCTGGCGAAATCGCGGTTCTGATAATTCACGGTGGTCAGGTACACCAGTTCGGGCCGATAGGTGACGCCGGTAAACTGGTAGCGACCCGCAGCATCAAGCGTGGTGATCTGGAGCAGTTCCTTCACTTCTGTGAGGGCTTCGGCGGAGTAAACGTGCAGCGTGACGGTCATCCCGGCGGGGACCGTGCCGCCTGCGGTCGCATTGGTCACCGTGCCGCTGATCGTGAGATCCGGCGCGGCGGCGTCTGGTGCGGCGTCTGGTGTCGCCTCCTGTGCAGCGACCCGCGTCTGAACCTGCGGCGGGACAATCCCGCCGGTCGTGCCGGTGTCGGTCACCGCCGCCGTCGCCAGCTCTGAAATCCGGGACTCGCCGGTCGGTGGTGGCACAAGCGGCCCATCATCGACCGTGATCGGCTCGATATTCGTCAGGCCAAGTGTGCGGGCATAGGCCACCACTGCCCGGATCTCTTCATCATTGAACTCGTCGCCGTAGGCAGGCATCAGATCCGGCTGGCCGTCATGGACCATGGTGTAGATGTTGGCGTCGCTCAGATCGTTCAGTGACCGGAGCGATGTCAGCACGGCGGCGGGACTTTCCGGATGCTTGTTGGCGTCAGGACCGTCTCCGTTGCCGGTATCGCCGTGACACTCGGCACAGTCACTGAACAGGACGCGCCCCATTTCGAGCTGATCCGGGGTGTAGTGCAGCGTATAGGTATACATCGTGACATCCCAGCGCTGCTGCTCGGTCAGGGCATCCTTCCACGGCGGCATCAGATTTTCCAGACGTCCGTTGGTAATGGTGCGGAACCATTCCTTCGGTGTGATCTGGCGGACGTATTCGGCATCGCGGAAGCTGTGCGGGGCCGGGACTTCACCATTCAGCACCAGCCGTCCATCCCCCGCGCCGAGACCGCCATGACAGGCGGTGCAGTGCTGGGCGAAGATCGCCGCGCCGTTGGTCAGATTGGGCGATGCGCTGGGATAACCGAGATCTCCGGGCGCTTCCTGCGTCTGATCGAAGACCGAGAGGCCGAAACTGGCGAGTGAGGTCGGTGTGACATCCGTAACGGGTGCAGATTCCGTGACCGCAGCCGTGCCTTCCTGTGCGGCCTGCACGTCAGCGGGATTATCAGTGCCATTGCCGACACTATTGCTGACATTCTGGCCCGTGTTACCGAGGGGAACCGTCGCGACGATTTCCGTATCACCGGCTAATCCGGTGCAGGCCGAGAGCGAAACGAGGGTTATGACACCGAACCATAAAAGCAGAGTCCACCGCAGGCCGCGTTTGGTCATCAACTGAAACATCCTGTTTAATCTGTCTGATCGCTTAAAACTGCTGTTCGATAGGCAAAGAGGTACTGCTGGCGTTGAGCGGTGCAGCGGACGCAGGCGGTGCAGCGGACGCAGGCGGTGCAGCGGACGCAGGCGGTGCAGCGGACGCAGGCCATGCGCTATAGCTGCGCCCGCTGCTTCTGGACGGCGGCCTCAATCGCGGCTTCGATCGAGGCATCAAGCGCGGCATCATCGGTGAGGATGTCGTCCTCATGCAGATGTTCAGCGGAAGCGGTCACCAGCGGCGGCGCGTCCTGCTGGGTGAGGCTATCCAGCGCCTGAAGTGCGGCGACACCACGCTGCGCCCAGATCTCGCGCTCCTGCCGGTATTCGGACTCGTTCAGCTTGCCGACCGCGAAGTCTTCATCGAGATCGTGGATATTACGCAGCACACGGCTGTAATAGAGGGTCAGGCGGTCGCGCTGGCGGCTGATGGCATCCGTGCCGACCGGGGCGGCGCTGTCCTGATCGGTACGGCGCAGCAGCGGCAGAATCACCCACACGATGACGATCAGCGCCAGTACCAGCGCGGCGGCTAATCCGGGCAGGCTCATGATGCAGCCCCCTGTGCGGCATCGTTCGATGCGCTGGCTTCAGCGGCAGATGCATCAGCAGCAGATGCTTCGCCGCCCAGCAGCACATCCAGTTTTTCGGCCAGTTCCAGCCCAGTGACCGGACCAAGGAAGAAGTGATAGATGTCGCCATTGCGGTCGATGATGAAGGTCTCCGGCGCACCGGTGATATTGTATTTTTCGGTGATGCGTTCGCCGACGTCAAAGCCGTTGGTATAGGTGAGGTTGTACTGCTCGATGAATTCCAGCGCATTGCGTTCGGTGTCACGGAAATCGACGCCGACCACCTGCACGCCTCGGTCAGCGTAGCGCTGCTGGATGGCTTCAAGCTCTGGTGATTCGGTGCGACATTCGACACACCAGCTTCCCCAGAAATTCAGGACGACGATCTGCCCGCGCTGCTCGGACAGGGTGAATTCGCCATCTGAACCGAGCAGCGGCATGGTGAAATCCGGCGCGGGGCCGGTGTAAGGCTGTGCCTGTGAGCGTCGTATCAACTGTAAGCCGACGACTGCCACCAGCGCGATCACGCCGAGCAGCAGCACCATCGAGCCGAGCGATGCCAGCGGACGGGCGGCGGGCGGCGGGGGCGTTTCCTGCGGTAAACCGGGGACTTCAACCTGCATTTCTGAACCTGAATCAACTCAACAGAAGTGTTCTTTAGTGTCGGTGTTTTAGGACAGAAAATCAAGCGCGATCCGCGCCAGACGTTCGCTGCGGTCCTGACGGATGAAACGTGCTGCCAGCGGCGTGATGAGGCTCTGTGCGTGTTCGTCATGGTTCATTGATTGCTGCTCCATTCGGGCGGGATTGGGCTAACTGTCGTGCCTGCGTTTGGGCTTCAGCTCGTATTCTTCGATTTCGTCTTCATCATAAAATAGTTCACCGTCGTCGGAGAGGCGATAAGCTGCGTCGTAACCCAGCGTGTTATCCCGCTGCTGATAGTGCCATGCTTCGCGCATCTGGGCGTCGATTTCAGCTTCGACCTTTTCACGTGATCTTTTCCAAAAGAGGTGAATGAGGACCAACAACCAAAGTACAGGAAGATATAGCACCAACTGAAGCAAGATAGCTGTATCTTGGACGTAAATACCATTACGCAGATAAAAAGTATTGCTGTTTGCCAGCACCTGATGCGAGAGCAGCAGAGAACCTAAAAATGTCAGCAGAATGTGCAGACGATAACCCAGATTCCTTTGCTCACGCCGCTGTTTCCGCCGTAAGATCTTAATCTCGCTGAAGTATGAGTAAGGTTCCTGTTCGGTTTTCATCGAAATCAGCCCTCACGTTTACGTTTGGCTTTCACATCATATTCGATTTCGTCTTCATCATAAAATAGTTCACCGTCGTCGGAGAGGCGATAAGCTGCGTCGTAACCCAGCGTGTTATCCCGCTGCTGATAGTGTCGTGCTTCGCGCATCTGGGCGTCGATTTCGGTCTCGGCGTGGTCGCGGGATCGCTTCCAGACCAGATGCGCGGCAAACAGCGCCACCACCACCGACTCGACAAGCCAGAACAGTACGCCGCTGTAGTCCATGCGCAGCGCCAGATAGGAATACACCGTAAGGCCGAAGATAGTGAGCATCACGGTCAGAATCAGATGCAGGCGCAGGGCGGCCTGTCTGCGATAGCGCCGGTTTACACGGGTCTGGATGGTTTCAGGATGAAAATAGTCTCTGCGCTGCATCAATCCACTCCTGTGCCATGGCTCGGCCTACGGCATGGCCTGGCCGTATGGTCAGCTTTCCTTACCTGGATGTACGTGATACGCGACAGGAAGTTGCAGCGCGGGTTCCATGCCCTATCAGGACACATGGATGCAAAAACAGGCAGGGATCGTGATCGGTCACTGCCCCTGCCTTATCATTTCAATGATGTTTTAACAGGTTTTACAGAGGTTTAGGCACTCTATCAGGCGAAGAATTCAGAGACCGCTTTTTTGGTGAAGCTGGCAAAGTAAAACAGCCAGAAGAGAATCCCCAGCAGTTTCAACCCATCTTCGGTATAGCTCACCCATTCGGAGATCTCGAACACCGCATCCAGGCCGATGGATGCGCCGAACGCCACAAAAGCCGCGATCAGCAGGAAATAATCACTCTTCAGAATCTGCTGCCAGAAGAGGATAAAGAATCCGGCGAACATCAGCAGATAGACGGCATAGATCAGGTATTCCTTAATCCCCAGAAGTTGAGGAAAGACCGTCTCGTGCAGCATGAAGGCATCATCGACCAGCAGCAGCAGGCTTAACATCCCGCCATAGATCAGCACCGCTTTAGCACCCTGCGACGAGTGCCTGCCATTGATCAGCATGGCCCCCATGAAACAGACCGCCGCCGCCGCCCCCCAGCAGGCAATGCTGATATAGCTGAAGAAGCCATAATAAAATGGCGTATTGGTGAGGACAGAAGGATCTCTGGTCAGGGTATCCGCCGGGATTTTGGAACCCTGGGCGACAATATAAAACAGCCCGAAGACAAGCAGCAAAAGCACCGTGACAGAAAAAATCACACTGCCTGTGCGATCGAACTGAGTCTTCAAATGTTGGGACAGGTGCATAGTATGGAGAGACTCACGTTCCGTATAATTCATGGTTATCCCTGCGAACACGAACAGGCACTCGCTGTCTGTCTGGCGAAATGCATGAAGTATTTGTTAAGAACATGAGATGAAGTTAAAGAAGTCGTTAAATTCTGACTGCAAATTTTGAGCGATGACATAGAACAGTGGTAAAAAATACAGCAAAAAACGCATCCTGTACAGATGCGTCTTTCTTAAACTGGTGAAGTCTTTCTTAACCTTCGAGGTCGCGTTCCAACTGCGAACGGTAGTGATCGTCTGCCGGATCGTCTGCCGGACGGCTTGCAGACGGGCCGGAATGCCCTTCAATGGATGCGTGTGAGACCGGGCGGCCACGGCTCCAGCGGACAAATGTAAGCAGCCCGACAACGGCAATCACGATCAGGGCGATATAGGGCACATAGAGCGACAGGTTGCGCAGCGTTTCGTCCTGTGGGATGCCGAGCACCTGATCCCCGAAGCGGGCGACAAAGCCGTCGATGATCTCCTGATCGGTGCGGCCTTCGGCAAGCAGGATCGCGATTTCCTCTTTCCACTGGATACAGACCGGGCTGTAGCATTTATCCAGCGGGATATATTCGCATTCCGGGCAGTACATCCCGGCAGCAACACGGTTGACATCATCGAAGGTCACGCCCCCCGCCGCAGGATCGTCGGGTGTGTCCTGTGCGGAGA
>CAYNDH010000011.1:25379-45443 GCA_964395665.1 uncultured Anaerolineaceae bacterium | reverse complement strand
CCGGCCTCTGCCCCTGTTAACGAACTGGATGCGGTGCGTTCGCGGACGCTGGCGGGCAGGGTTTCACGCGGCCAGACCGAGATGAACGTCCCAATAATCAGGACGATGCCGCCGAACCAGACCAGATTCACCAGCGGGTTGATATACACCCAGAAACTTCCCATGCCTGTCGTGAGATCAGCACCGCTAAGCAGCACGTAGAAGTCATTTTCCAGCGTGCTGTGCGCCCCGGCGATGATCATCGTCATCTCACTTCTGGGGAAGGAGTCGATGCGCGGTTCAAGCTGGGCGACTTCCTGACCATCGCGGAGGACGGTCACATAAGCGCGGGTGATCTGACGGCCATCGGCGGCGGGACCGGCTTCGAAGCGGTCAAAGCGCAGGGTGTAATCCTCAATCTGCATGGTGCCGCCCTGCATCAGCGCCTGTTCGGTCTGCACCTGAAAGACCGTGCTGCCGATTACGCCAATGCCGATCATCGTCACGCCCAGATGGACGATATAGCCACCGTAGCGCCGACGGTTGCGCGTCATCAGCGTCCATGCAGCGGTGAGGATATTCTCGCCACGGGTGCGGCTGCGCGCCCGCGCCCCACGGAAGATCTCGTACAGGGCGACGAACCCCGACAGCGCGACGATGCCATAACCGAGCAGCGCCAGCGGATCATGGGTGGGCGTGAAGAGCGCGATATAGGCCACCAGCACCAGCGTCAGCACCAGTGGGATCGCCAGCGCCTGACCGAGCCGACGGGCGGAGGTCGCGCCCCATGCCGCCAGCGGCGCGATGCCCATCAGCAGGAACAGCGCCAGAAACAGCGGCGGCGTCACCAGCAGATAATAATCAGTGCCGATCGTGATCTCGGTATCGTAGAACATCTCGGAGATGATCGGCGCGCCGAAGCTGCCCCAGAAGATAGCGACGGCCAGCGCGACGAAGATGATATTGTTCAGCACAAACAGCGACTCACGGCTAAGCAGACCGGCGAATTCGTGCTCGTCGCGCAGTTCACCGCGACGCCAGCGCCAGATGATCAGCCCGACCGAGATGATCGTCATCGTCGCCCAGAACAGGAACATCGGCAGGCCGATCTCGCTGCGGGCGAAGCTGTGGACACTGTCGATCAGGCCGCTGCGGGTGGCAAATGTGCCGAACAGGACGGCGGAAAACGTCCCGATCACCAGAAACATATTCCACAGCTTGAGCATCCCGCGCTTTTCCTGAATCATCACGCTGTGGATGAACGCGGTCCCGATCAGCCACGGCAGGAAGGCCGCATTCTCGACCGGGTCCCAGCCCCAGTAGCCGCCCCATCCCAGCACATCATAGGCCCAGCGTCCGCCGAGCAGCAGGCCAAGGCTCAAAAACAGCCACGCCACCAGCGACCAGCGGCGCACGGCGCGAATCCAGTTGGTGGAGAGGTCGCCGCTTGCCAGTGCCGCCATCGCAAAGGCAAACGGGATGGTGAAGCCAACGAAACCGAGATACAGCATCGGCGGGTGAATGATCATCCCGAAGTGGCGCAGCAGCGGGTTCAGCCCCTGCGCCTGCGATGCCAGCAGCGTGGCAGAGGGCGCGACCGCCCCCGGTGGGATGAGGGCATAGGCCCCGGCTGCCCCCTGTACCTGCCCTTCGATGAACCAGAAACGGGTGAACGGATTCTCCAGAAACAGGTTCAGCCCAAGGAAAAAGGCCAGCGCCGCCATCAGATAGGCGATGACACCCGGCATCAGACGGCGGTCGCTCTTCCAGTTGAGCGTAATCGCGCCGAACGAGAACAGGCTCATGATCCATGACCAGAACAGCAGTGACCCGGCCTGCGATCCCCAGAGCGCGGTAAAGCGGTAGAACATCGGCGTCGCGGGATCGGTAACCGACCACACATAGCGGATCTGATACTGCTCGGTCAGCAGGGCATACAGCAGCAGCCCGGTCGAAATCGTCATCAGCGGGAAGGTCATCAGGGCGGCGTTGCGGGCGCTGATGAGCCAGCGCGTGCTGTGGGTGCGTCCGCTGTACAGCACCGCGCCGATGGCATACAGCGCGGCGATCAGTGCAAAGAGTAAACTCGCCTGTCCAATTTCAGCGATCATGGGATTCTTTATCTTCTACTCGATACGGAGAACCGCACAGGTCGGCATCCCCTCACGTACAGTTACTGCTGCTATTTTAACGCCTGAAGGCCGGGGATCACAGGACGATTGCGTGAACAATCTCACCGCCAGACGCGCAAACGGTCTTCGCTGGTGCCGAGCGCGATAGCGAGCCGGGTGGTGCCGGTGCTGTCGGTGATGGACATGGCGGCGATATTCGTCACCATCAGGCCGCCAATCGCCAGACTCCAGATGACTTCGACGCGCTGATCATCAGGGCCAGCGGATGCGCGTTGAATCCCGGCCAGGATCTCGCGATCCTGATCGGGGATGACCAGTTCCAGCCGTCCATCTCCGTTGAAATCCCCGGCGACTGCCAGCCCCAGATTGCGCGTATGCAGTACGTGTGAGGTGTAGCCTTCGATCTCGGCCACGATATGCAGTTCGCCATCATGATAACGATAATATTCGATCACGCCGCGCACATGCGGTGTCCGCACGACGACCAGTTCGTCTTCGCCTTCTGGTCCGAAGGGGCCAAATGCAAGCTGATGCCGCAGGCGTCCGCCGCGATGGAAGGCTTCGCCCTGTGCGGCCATCGTCCCATCCAGCCGGTAGACACGAATCCGTGCGCCATTGGCGGCAGTGCTGACCGTGGTCACGACTTCGGGCTGACCGTCTCCGTCAATGTCCGCCCAGAGCGGCTGAAGGCCCTCAAAAACCTCATCTTCCGGCAGGGTGATCCGGGTGATGACGCTCAGGTCATCGGTGCGCAGGATGAGCAGTGCGGCACCTTCGAGGGTATCGCCCAGAACGCCGTGCGGATAGCGGTCGGTCGGTTCGGCATAAATGGCGGCCAGTCCGGAGACAGACCCGATGGACAGCAGCGCCGGACGCGCATCCGGCAGCGGACGGGCGGCAAGGCGGGCGATTTCGCTGCCATCACGCCAGAGGACCAGATCGCCATCGGTGGTGACGAACAGCAGGCCGGACGGTGTCACCATCGGATGAGTGAAGGGGGACGGCTCGAACGGCAGTTCGTCGGCATCAGGCAGCAGCGGGACAAAGCCGCTGTCCGTCAGCACTCCGGCGACCGCCTGCCGTGGGGCGATCTGTGCGACAGTCATTGAGCCATTGGGACGCACGCGGCGCACCTCACCCTGATCGGATGTCACCAGCCATGCATGACTGGACGGGTCCGGGCTGCCGATCACCCACGTCGGCAGGCTGACCGGGTAATCGACAGCCGTGACGTTCGGAAAGGTCCCATGTCCGGCGATGATACGGTTTCCATCTGGCTGGAAGAAGGTATAGGCCGCGTTGTAGCTGGCGGGTGAGGGCTGCGTCGGTGTGGTCATTTCGGTATGGCCTCCTGCGCTGGGTGATGCTGATGAGGTGGATATGAAATTCAGGTATGTAAAACAAGCATATCATCACCTGAATGACCGAATGAGTCCAGCGATTTGGGTGAGTGATGGGGAAAGGGGCCTCCAGGTTTGTAAACACCTGAATCAGGAAGTAAATTCCCGCACCATGTCTGCAATCCAGAACAAAAAAAGAGCACAGTACAAATCACTGCGCCCCTTGAGATGATCATTCAATTGTGCAGCGCAATCAGATGGAACGGCCCACCGGCATCCAGTAGCCCTGTCCGGGGATGGTGACGATATACGTGGGACGGCGCGGATTCTCTTCCAGCTTCTGGCGCAGGCGGGAGATATTCACGCGCAGTACGGAGTAATCGGCATTCGAGCGGAACTGATCCCCCCAGACGGCGTTCAACAGCTCGTCATGGGTGATGACCTTACCCGCACGGCGCATCAGGGTAATGAGGATGCTGTACTCGATTGGAGTCAGATGCATGGGGCGGCCACGGATAATAGCCTGACGGCGCGGCAGGTCGAGTTCAAGGCGGCGGACAATCAGCCGTGTTTCCGGCTTGGGTGTCCACTCCACGCGGCGCAGCAGGGCGCGCACACGTGCAATGAGTTCTTCCGGCGAGAAGGGTTTCGCCATATAGTCATCTGCACCGGCTTCCAGTGCGGCCACGCGGTCGCCATCCTTGCCGAAGCCGCTGAGGACGATAATCGGCAGGAACGAATGAGCGCGGACGGCGCGCAGAACGTCAAGACCGTGCATATCGGGCAATCTGAGATCCAGCAGAATCAGGTCTGGCGTGGACGCTGCAATGGCGTCGAGCGCTCCACTGCCCGAATCCACAGCTTCCGGCTGATAGCCTACATCCCGTAGCAAGGTGCGGATGACGTCGGCAGTGTTATCATCGTCCTCAATGATCAGGACTTGCAGTGCTTGATCCTGCACCATAACCATAATGAAATATCCTTACAACGTTATTGTAACAATGCACTTATTTATACCACATCTTTAAGCGTGATCCACAAAGACTGAACCAAAGAACGTAAAAATTCCGGGCTTTCTAACCAAACGATGCCCGACGCGATTTCAGCGAGTGATCCTTGTCTGATGCAACATCCACCTATAAACTGCAAAATGGAAAAAATACTGGAAAAGGTCCCGTCCGATGTCCCACCTGATGAGTGACACAAGCGAGACGAATCCGACCGCGCTGCCACAGGTGCAGGTGGGGATTGTGACGTATAACAGCCGCGATGATCTGCCGGGATGTTTTGCTGCCCTGGCCCGACAGACGTATCCGCAGATTGCGGTCACGGTGTGGGATAACGCGTCATCCGATGGCAGCGCGGACTGGGCAGCGGCGCACGCACCGGATGCGGACGTGATCCACAGCGCGGAGAATGTCGGCTATGGGCGCGGACACAACGCCATCGCCGCCCGCCAGCCTGATGCTTACTATCTGGCGCTGAACCCGGATGCGCGGCTGGAACCGGAATACATCGCGGCGCTGGTCCATGCGCTGGAGGGTGATCCTCGTGCGGGATGGGCGACGGGTAAGCTGCTGCTGCCGGTCAGTGAGGATGGCGGCGAAGATGATGTTCAGGCCGGCGAGTCACCGCGCACGATCTACAGCATCGGGCATGGGATGCTGCGCGACGGTTATGCCTTCAATATCGGCTACGGCGAAGCCGACGATGCGCGGTTTGCATCCGGGCGTGAGGTCTTCGGTGCGCCGGGGGCGGCGGTGCTGATCAAACCGGCGCTGGTGGCTGATCTGGGGATGCTGTTTGAGCCGCGCTTCTTCCTCTATAACGAAGATACCGATCTCGACTGGCGGGCGCAGCGGGCAGGCTGGACGTGCCTCTATGTGCCGGATGCCGTCGCCACCCATCGCGGAAGTCACCCACGGGAAGCACTGCGCGTCGAGGCGCTGACCAATCGCAGCCTGAGCGTGCTGCGGAATGCGTACTGGCGCGATCTGCTGATCGTCAATCTGCCGCGCATCGTGCTGCATACGGCGGTGCGCTGTGTGATTACACCGCGTCTGGGCCTGCGGATGGCGCGGCGTCTGCTGCTGCTGGGGCCGGTGATGATCCGCCTGCGGCGCAAACCACGCCGGACGTATGCCGGGATGCAGCACTGGTTCGCATGGTCCGCACAACAGCCGGGCGGCGAAGCGGGGGCGCTGTCTGCACGCATCCGGGCGCTGCGCGATGCCCTGCGGCGCAGGCGTGCTGATGCGGCTGATGCAAACCTGAACGTGACAAAGGCGCTTCCCCTGGCTTAAGCAGCTACCCTGAATATCCGTATCCTGACTGTGAGAGGCGATGGCTAAACCAACAGAAACGCTCTACAACCTGTTTCGGCCCATTCTGCGGCGCACCGGCGTGATTGATCTGGCGTATAAGGTGCTCACGCCGAATATGCGAGCGACGATTGCGCGGCGCACCGGCCTGGGGGATTACATCTCGCCGCTGCCACCGCGTGACAGGTTCAGCGGGCCGGTGCAGGTCGATGGCATCAATTACATCGCCGATATGCGGGCGGACATCGGCGTCGGAGAGGCGACACGCGGCATTTATGCGGCACTGCTGGCAGCGGGACTGCCGGTGGATTATCAGGAAATCGTCACGCCGCTGATCCCGCGTACCCATGCCGTGTCGGAAGCATCGACCAGTGTCACACCCCGTTATGGCGTGACACTGGCACACCTGAATCCCCCGGAACTGCGGATCGGCGTGCAGCAGTATCCGAAATCATTCGCAGGGCGCTATGCCATCGGCTACTGGCACTGGGAAGTCCCGCGCTTTCCGTCGCGGTGGGTGTCGCGGTTTGATGCGCTGGACGAAGTATGGACCGCAAGCCGCTACACACAGCAGATCCTGTCAAAAGTCGGTGATGTGCCGGTCCATTACATCCCGATTCCGGTCAGTGCCCCGACCCCGACACAATCACCGGAGCAGGTACGGGCGGCCTTCGGGCTGCCAGCGGACCGCGTGATCTTCTTCTTCGCGTTCAATCCGGGATCATCAGTGGCGCGGAAGAATCCGTATGGGCTGATTGAAGCGTATCAGCGGGCGTTCGGCGCCAATGACAGCGCACATCGTCCGCTGCTGGTGATCAAGGCGCATCATTTGAGCGATCCCATGCACAGCGCGGTCGCGGCGGAACTGCGGACGCGCATCACGGACGTGGGCGGCGTGCTGATTGATCAGCATCTCTCACGTGACCAGATGAACGGCCTGCTGAATGCCTGTGACTGTTTTGTCTCGCTGCATCGGGCGGAAGGCTTCGGGCTGGGGATGGCAGAGGCGATGGCGCTCGGTAAGCCGGTGATCGCGACGGCCTATTCATCCACCACCGATTTTATGACAGAAACCAACAGCTATGCAGTCGGTTATACGCTGCGCCCGATCACGCTGGAAGATCACGCCTTTCAGCCGTCGCTGCAAAGTGTCTATATGCCGGGGGAGGGTCAGGTATGGGCCGAACCGGATCTGGATCAGGCGGCGGCGCTGATGCAGCATGTGGCAGAACATCCCGATGAAGCTGCACAGCGCGGCAGGATCGCGGCGCAGGATATCGCCGCGCAGTTGAGCATCGAAGCAGTCGGCCAGCAGATCCGCGCCCGACTGGAAACGGTTCAGAACAGGGAAGGCGATCATTCTTCATGAGTATTACACATCGTATTTATAACGTCGTGCGTCCGTGGCTGCGGAAGGCTGGGATCTTAAATCTGGCCCGGCGCCTGGTCAGTGATGATCAGCGGGCGCAGATGGCGGAGAAAATCGGGCTGGCGGGTTTCACACCGCCGATTGAGCCGGTGCGTGCGCGGCGTTATACCGGGCCGGTGCGGGTGGATGGCATCCAGTACATCACGGATATGCGTGCGAATATCGGTCTTGGCGTCTCGGCACGGATGGTATACCGGTCGCTGGTCGCATGGTCCGCCCAGACCGGTCTGCCGGTGATGTATGGAGAAGTCGAGACACCGGCGGTCAATCGCAACAGCGACGGGACCGGGGACAATACATCAACTGCCCTGCCTGCTGACGAAGCCGCACGCCATGATGTCTCTCTGATCCACCTGATCCCGCCGGAGATGCGCTTTGCGGTCGATCGTTACCGTGATGTGCTGGCGACCACCTATAATATCGGCTTCTGGCTGTGGGAAGTCCCCAAACTGCCGGAGTCATGGGCTGATACCTTCGATCTGCTGGATGAAATCTGGACGCCAAGCACCTATACCCGCGATATCCTTCAGCAAATCACCGATCTGCCAGTGGTGTATATGCCGATTCCGATTGAAATCCAGACTTCCGGACAACCTGCATCCGAGACACGCGCAAAGTTCGGGCTGCCCACCGACCGGTTCATCTTCTTCTTCACCTTTAACCCGACTTCATCGATGGCGCGGAAGAATCCGTATGGGCTGATCGAAGCCTACCGGCGGGCATTTTCCGCAGCACCTGCGGCAGAACGTCCGCTGCTGGTGATCAAAACACATCATCTCGATGAGCCGATCAATGCGGCGGTTGCGCCCGGACTGCGTACCGCAGCGGCGGCAGCAGGCGTCATGCTGCTGGATAAGGATCTGTCGCGGGTGGAGATGAACGACCTGCTGAATGCCTGTGACTGCTATGTGTCACTGCATCGGGCGGAAGGCTTCGGCCTGGGCATCGCCGAGTCAATGGCGCTGGGCAAACCAGTGATCGCTACGGCGTATTCGGCCAACACAGACTTCATGACAGCAGCCAACAGCTATGGAGTCGGTTACACCCTGCGGCCAATCACACTGGAAGATCACCGTGATCAGCCTATTCTTCAGTCAGTGTATGTGCCGGGTGAAGGTCAGGTGTGGGCCGAGCCGGATATCGATCAGGCGGCGGCCCTGATGCGGCATATCGTGGAGCATCCGCAGGAAGCCCAGCAGCGCGGTGCAATCGCCCGACGTGATATCGCCGAGCAATGGAGTGTGCAGGCCATCGCCGATCAGATCGCGGCCCGCCTTAACGAGATCGAAGCCTCACGGAAGCGGTGATCAAACTAAGCTGATGGCTCGGTCACAGGCACAAATCGCAGTGAAAGCACACTAATTCCCAGGGTGCGTGTCTCTACTTTCACCGGTTTATCGACGATGAACATCAGGGTATGCTGACTCTGGCCGCCGAGCGCATGATGCGGGATCGTCCCCTTGAAGACCGGACCGACCGGGCTGTTTTCCCGCTGCAGGGGGATTTCTTCATTGTTGATGCGAAAGCGAAAGCTTTCCAGCGCTTCGGCATTCACGCTGCCAAGGGTTTCGATCTCGACACGGTAAACATGATCTGGTGGCAGGTCATATTTTAAGGTTGAGATCGTGTCCGGCCCGGTCCAGCGGAAGAAGCGATTCTGAAAGGGTTCGCGGCGATACCAGTTTGTCCCCACCATCGAGTGAGCGAAATCGTAGCGCCATTCCCGCCGCGCTGATGTCGTGTTTTCAGCCGTCGCTTTCTCCTGAAACCGCTGCTCATAATCGGCAGCAAGCTGGGCATCAGGATCACCGTTCAGATGTGGAAATTTGCGATCCAGTGCCTGACGCATATGCTGATAATCCCGTTCGAAACGCGCCAGCCCGTACCCATACAGCGCAGCATCCAGATGATTCATGGCATGTAACCGCTGTGTTACCGCATTATTCAGGCTGTCTGATTTTACACGTTCGGTGCCGACATTATAATTTTTGACCTGTTCCGGCATTGGAAAGCCAAAGGTATAAGCCAGCAGGCGCAGCGAGTCGTCAAAGCGTTCCTGGATGCCGACCACCGCACACGCATCCAGCCGCTGTTTGGCAAGCACAAGACGGATATTATCCGGTAAGCACGGCCTCTTTGCATCCCACAGGATGAGCTTTTCCATCCCGGTCCATTCAGAGGTCAGTGACTGGACCTGAATATTCGCCATAAATTCGTCAGCTTCTGGTGTGTGGAGAAAATCATCCAGTGTGATTTTATTGTTGAAATAATGCTTATCATCCCACCATGCGACTTCCGGATGGCGGCTGGCATGGGAAAACTGTGACAGCGCACGTTCGACAGGATTACGCAGAAAGGTGAAAACCTTAAGCGGACGCCGAATCAGGGACAGCGTGATCGCATCGAAATGCCCGCGAATGAAGCGACAGTGGTTAAGCTGTTCCAGCAGATGTGGGGTTTCCAGCAGTTCGCTAAGGACAAGCGCGGGAAAGATTTCACTCTGATCGAAGTAATTATCCAGTGTATAGATCAGTGTGCCGCCCGCTGTTTTAGGGATATGCAGAAAATAGAGTGCCTCATCGGGGTTTAAACCCAGAAATGTCATGGAATGTCGCTTTCCAGTTTGTTACGGCTGTTCCGATTTAAGAAAATTCAGGCCGGGTTTTGTTCTCGCTTTAACCGGTGTCAGTGACAGACGAACCAGCCGAACACCAAGTGTGCGCTCAATTGCATCGCCTGTTGCCGTGGGGATCGGTGTGGGTTTAGCGACAATAAACTCAAACAACTGATAATGCGGCTTCGGACGCAGTGCTTCCCTGGGAATCTGCGCTGTAAAGCGCTTATAGGGGTCCTGTATCTCCATCGCAAGCGGGATATCAGTCCCGTTCAGGCGAAGATGGAAGCTGTTGAGTGCTTCAACGGTGACGAAGCCCAATGTCATAAGCGAGAGTTCATAATCCGTTTCGGGATCAAATATTAGCGGTAGTGCAGCGACCTGCCCCGGGCCTGTCCAGCGTGTAGCCTGATTTTCAAACCACTCTACCGGATACCAGTTCTGCGCGAGCATCGGGGTTCCCATATCAACCGACAGCACCGCATCATCTGCTTCAGGCTGCATGGGCAGCATCGGGATGAATTCGATGGATTCAACACACATCCCCGCCACACGTTTATCTCCCGGATAGCGATGGCTGAGGGGAGTGGCTGGCATGCTAAGGGTTAACTGCTGCGCCTTCCCCACAGGTTTCAGCGCATCATAGGGGATCACACCCCGATAGAGCAGCGCGCCGGAGGTGTCATCCAGTAATAATGGGATATCGGTCTGATTGACGGAGAGACGCAGGCTGTTTCGCTCATCAGGATTCGCGATATCGATGGCACGAATCGCGATCTGAAGCGGATGGGATGCAGGCAGTGCAAGCACCATGGTCGACTCGCTAGCGGGGCCGGTCCAGCGCCTGAAGTGATCGGAAACACCATCCGACGCTTGTTCACGAGCATGCCATCCCGTCCCGATCAGCTTCTGGTCGAAGGTATACAGCAGCGACTCGTCCTGTGATGTAACCGTCCACCAACTGGCGGGACTTTGATCGAGCCGTTGCTGAAAATAGGCTTCAAGCTGTGTGTGCAGATCACCGGAATTCTGTGGGAACAGGCTGTCAAGGTGGGTACACATCGCTGCAAAACGCTGCTCGAAGATTTCAACAGCCGTTTCATAGATGGCGAAGTCGGCGCTGTTCAGTTCGCGGATTTTCTCGATGGTATGAGGCGGCACATCAGCGCGGCGTGTTTTACGTGCATGGGTGTTCTGGCTGGTATACTGCCTGGGAGGTGGAAGGCCAAGTACATATGACAGCAGCAGCAGTGTGTCATCAAACCGTTCCTGAATCCCAACCATTGCATAACTTCTGAGTCGCGCCTGCGCGATCTGCAGCAGGTCGTCCTCCACCCTGTCTGGCAGCTTAAGGCCAAGATTATACAGTTCACGCTCAAACCAGAGAAGATCGGAGATCAGACACTTTCGTTGAATATTCCTCTGAAGACGATGCAGATCCTGAACTTCAAGAAACTCGTCAAGTGTCATGCCTTCATGAATAGGCCACGGCACTTCCTCACCATCTCGTAAAAGCTGCACGGCGTATTCGATATTGGAGATCGTCCGCTCGACCGGGTCCCGCAGGACGGTGATCACCTTCAGCGGTTTGCCCACCATACTGAACAGATACTGGTGAAAGTGCCCACGGTAAAACCGGTAGTTGCCGACACTGTGCAGCAGTTCCGGGTTCAGGATCAGATCAGGAGTAAAATGGGTCGGGAAGATCTCGTCGTGGTCGAAATGACCATCCAGCAGATCTGAAAGCGTCATCCCTGCGGTTTTAGGGATATGCAGGAAGTACAGCGCCTCATCAGGTGCGAGTGCGAGCATGATGTCTCCTCAATTCTGTTAACCGGTGTTGAGGGTTGCTGAACCCGCTTCGGTCATGATGGCCTGTGCATCGTCTTTTTTCACGCCGTCCGTATACGCTTTAACAACCTGCTCGGTCGGGCCATGCATCATCACGCGGCCATGATCCAGCCAGAGGGTATGCCTACACATTTTCTCAATGGATGACAGGCTGTGCGAGACGAAAACCAGCGTCGTATTGTTATCCCGAAGCTGCATGATGCGTTCGCTGGATTTCTCCTGAAAAGCGGCATCCCCGACTGACAGCACTTCATCGAGAAACACGACATCCGGCAGGATGTGGACGGCGATGCTGAAGCCCAGACGCGCGATCATGCCGCTGGAGTAAAGCTTCACACGCCGGTCGATGAATTCGCCGATTTCCGCAAAATTGATGATGTCATCGACCCGCTGCTCGATCTCTTCCGGCTCGACACCCTGAATGGCAGCGTTGAGATAGATATTCTCGCGACCGGAGCGTTCGTAATCGAAACCGGCGCCGAGTCCGATCAGGGTGGCGAAGCGCCCGTTGACGATGATCCGGCCTTCGGTCGGTTCGATAATGCCGGAGAGCAGACGCAGCAGGGTGGTTTTTCCCGCGCCATTATGTCCGATGATGCCGAGCGTATCCCCTTTGTCGAGGGTGAAGCTGACATCTTTCACCGGCCAGAAGGGTTGACTTTCCCATGTGGCCTGCGGCGCACGTCCGATCCAGCGTTTGGCGATCTGCAAGGCTTCCTGACGCAGGCTGGGGCGGAAATGCTGGAAAACGTAGCGTTTCGAGACATTTTCTACACGGACAATCGGTTCACCCGGGATTGGAACAGGGTTATGAATGACGTTCATCGGAAATCTGCCAGGCGGCGCTCATTATTCTTGAAAAACATGTAACCGGTGTACAGCACCAGTCCGGAGAGGACCAGCGACAGATAGAGGCTGACCATATCCGGGGGCTGATTGTAGACGATGATAGCACGGTAAGCGCTGATAATCGACGCCATCGGATTGGCAACCGTAATCACACCACGCAGGCCCTCTGGCATCAGTTCCAGCGGGAACAGCACCGGCGTGAGATAGAACATCATCTGCAATACGACGCCGATAAGCTGCGGCAGGTCGCGGACCAGCACGCTCAGGAAGCTGGTATAGAACATGATGCCGAGTGTCAGCGCGATCTGAATCCCCAGCACCAGCGGCAGATAGATGTAATTGACATTCGGGAAGAGGCCGTTAAGCGCATTAATCGCCAGCAGCACGACAAACGTAAAGCTGAGATCGACCAGTGCCTCTCCCAGTTTCACGATGACCAGAATCTCACGTGGGAAATAGATCTGGTTAATCAGATCCATCTTTTGCAGTACGCTGACGGTACCAGTCTGTACACCCTGCGTGAACATCGTCCAGAAGGTGAGACCGGTCAGGAAGAAGGACATGAAAGGCGCGTTGCCAATATCCCGCGCCTGCATGATGAAGGAAAAGACCACCGACAGGATGACTGAGGTCGCCAGCGGCAGCATGACAATCCACACGATGCCGAGAAATGTCTGGCTGTAACGCGACAGCACGTTATAGCGCACCCACAACTGAAACAGGGAGCGATTGCGCCAGATATTCTTCAGGCAGGTGCTGAGGGGGATGCGAGTCGGCGTCAGCCAGAGCGTCACCAGTGCCAGCAGCACAGCCGTGACCACAAAATACAGCATCTGCAGCAGCGAGATATCCGGCAGCAGCAGCGAGACCATCGCAAATGCGATACCGGTCACGAGCAGGGCGATGAAAAAGCGTGTGCGCTTCGTCGCCTGTTTAAAGATATGCTGCTGGGCAAGCATCTGATGGACAAAAGCGCCCACCAGCGCACATACCAGCAGGATGAGATAGAGCATCGGTGTCTGCGCCTGATATTCGGTGCCGAGTGTGGAACCGGCGAAGATCTTCAGGCGAAACTGGACGGCAATCAGGGATGCGCCGATCAGGATCAGGGCGATGGTAGCAAAATCCCATAACAGGGCATTACGCGAGTTTTTCGTCATAGCGACTCGATCAACTGGACAATTCAATCTGGCACGGCGACACCGTCGCGGGTGTGGGTTGGTCGCTGTTTGCTGTTACCCGCCGGTCGGCCTTGCCATCGTTTATAGGCATACAATAGAGATGTTAAGCTGGGCTGCAATCAGAAATGTTTATCCTGCTCGGCTCGACCCTCGCTTGTCATGATTTTGTAATCATGTAAAGGTTGTGAGCGATCAGATCCTGAAGGTGGGGATAATCATTGTCGGCGCCGAGTACGCGCATTTCCTCAAGCAGATCATCTAATATACGAAAGACCGGTGCATTATACCGCGTTTCTCTGATAAACGTCAGAAGCTGACTGGCACAATTCGCAGTGGGAAAATCCTGCGCGATATGTTCAGCCGCAGACTGCTCAAGCTGCGCCCGTGCTGCATGATTCCCTGTCAGATGTTCCAGCACATGGCGTATCTCTTCCTCACTGCTGACTTTAGCGACCACATGATCCGGGAAGGTGGCATAGTGTCCATGATTCCAGACGACCGTCGCTTTACCCAGCTTCAGGCTTTCGAGCAGGCTCCATGATGATTCGCCGAGATGTGGATTCCGCAGCACCAGCACGATGTCGGCATCAGCCAGGACGCGTTGCAGGAATTCGTCCGGCTGATAGCCGTGGAATTTGATCTGTGTGTGTAAACCGTGCTGATCGATCAAATCCTGCAAGTCAGCGGTGTACTGCGGGGTGATGCGACCAATGACATCATACTGCACGCGGCTGCTCAACAGGCTGCTTTTACCAATGGTATCGATGATCTGATAGACCATCTTGTTGGGGTTGACATCCCCAAATGTCAGCAGGCGGACGCGATCACCCGTACCGGGTGATTTCGGCGGCAGGGTCAGATCAGGTGTGGGGAACGGGATGTAGGTGACAGGTGCGGTCGCAACCTCTCCGAGCTTCTCCGCACTGTAAGGGGAATGCGTGATCACGCCGTAAGCGCCCCGCATCGCGAATTTGGCGAGATTAAATTCAAGCAGGACATCGGCATTCCAGATGTCCCCCCTGCCGGAAAACGCCCGTTCTGCAAACTCCTTCCCCTGCTCGCCATGCGCATAAATCATCGCCTGACGATAGCCTTCAGGATCGTTGTTCAGCGAAAGGAAGAATTCATTGAAGAAGTGTGTCATCACCATATCATGCATGATGACAATGCCCGGATACTGCTGGGAGATCTCGTAAATAAAACGGTGGTTATTGAGATGATTACCCAGATTATAAATCACCATCTGGTATTCAGGCAGTTGGGCGATCACTTCTGGAATGGAAGCGGCCTGTAACAGAATGACCGGCGCAGGTGTCGAATGCGTCAGGTGCATTTCACTGACGCCATCGCCATACACCACCACCTCATGCCCTTCAGCCAGAAGCTGCTGGATGATGATCGAACCGACGTGACCAATGGCGCTGTGCTGGGCAAATGGCGTAAACCACGCAATCCTCATCGGGTTAAGGCCTCCACAATGTAATCCCAGCGGATTTTATAACGGTCGATGGTCGCGTAGCCTTCCTCACCCATTTCACGTGTCCGGTTACGGTCAGCCCACATCGCTTCCATTGATTCTGCCAGCGCCTGCGGCGTCGGCTCCGAAATAAACCCGTTACGGCCATGCTCGATAATCTCATCCGTACCGCCGCTGTCGGTGCAGGTGATCACGGGTTTATGACTGTGGAAAGCCTCAAGCGTGACATACCCATAGGAGTCTTCATCATAGGGAATATAGATAACGCCCAGCGCACCCGCCATCACGGAAGCCTTTTCCTCTTCCGAGATAAACCCAAGCAGTTTCACCCGATCCTTCACGCCTTCGCGTTCGATCAGTGCATCGATCTGGGCGGCGTAAGCATCGGTATCCGGTTTGCCAGCCAGTATCAGTTTGAAAGGGGATTTCACATAGCGCATCGCCTGGATAATCAGCGCCTGACGTTTGGTCTCGTTGATGCGGCTGGGATAAAAGAAGTAATCGCCCATCGGCCCGGTATGGAACACTTCCGGGTTAGGCACGGGCGGATAAAGGACCTCATCGACGTCGATGTTATTGAAATGCTTCAGGCGGCCCGCGACGATCTTCGAATTGGTATAGATCGCCTTTGCTTCCGGCAGATAGAGATTATCTGCATTGGTAATCATCTGGCGGATGCGGTGCCCTTCAGGTGAGTCAGGCATCCCCTGAAACGGCGTCCCCCACATGTCATAGACCTGCCGGAACTGGTGAAGCATCCATAACTTCTTGTTCTCGAAGGGGACATAATAGGTGGGGAACTTCAGGGCGATCACCAGATCAGGCTCGGCGGCCTGAAGCTTGAACATGCGGCAGGCCAGAATGTGTTTGACAATCGTTTCAGGCGGCGTCCATTTAAATGGAATACGCACCACCTCAACCTGATGTCCGTATTTTTCCAGAACCGGCTTGAGGCCGTCTGCCAGATGTTCGGCACCGCCGCGTACAAACAGCGCCTGCGTATTCAGGATAACAATTTTCATGGTCTCTCACGCATCAGGTTCTCGACGACCGTATCCCAGTTCACGCGATGCTGGCGCAGGGTGTCGTTCGCCTTTTCACCCATAGCGCGAATCCGTGAGCGCTGCTTCCACAGCATCTCCATGGCATCGGCAACCGCCGGTGCTGTGGGGGATACAATTTTACCGTTCTGGCCGTCTGCAATCATTTCTGTCACAGCACCGCTGTCAGTGCAGGTGATCACCGGCTTGAAGCTGTGGAATGCTTCCTGTGTTGGATAACCGCAGGAATAATCATGGTATGGAAGATACACACAGCCATACGCACTGGCCGTCAGTTCGCTGCTCTCTTCATCTGATACCGGACTGATCACCTGAACGCGATCACGCAGGCCGCTGCTTTCGATCAGGTTTTCCAGCCGGGAAAGATATTCAGGGGAAGCTGAATTCCCTGCAATAATCAGGCGAAACGGTGACTTTACATCACACATGGCCCGGATAACGAGTTCATGGCGGTTGAGCGAAGTCAGAGGGCCGCTGCACAGGAAGTAATCCCCATATTCACCAGCGCGGAAGCCATGCCCCTGCGGCAGCGGCGGATACAGCACCGCCTGCGACCTGATGCCATTGAACTCCTGCAAGCGGTTTGCCGCCGTCTGCGACTGGGCATAGATGGCGCGATGTTCCTTAAGATAAGCGGTGTCAGACTGGATCATCATCTGACGGACCTTTCGCGCCTGCGGCGTATCCGGCAGATCCTGGTATTCAGTGCCGTCCAGATCATATGCACCGCGATGCGGCTGAATGAACCACGCGACCTTATTGGGATGGACGATGGCATAGGACGGATAGCATACGGTAATCACGCGGTCGATGAGATTACCCGACGACTCTGTCAAATCCAGACTGCGGATAGCGAGTGTCTGTTCCGGGATCACCTGCCAGTCTGACCAGAAGGGCAGCCACGCAATATCCACTTCAACCCCGCGCTGTTTAAGCTGTGTGGCAAGGCCGTCAACAAGTAAGGTGCTTTCATCCCTGACAAACGGGACATAGGTTGTTGCGATTACAATTTTCATGGAAGAATACGCTGCCGGGCCAGCCTAGCTGAGCCGTATTGCGATTCCAGCCTGAAAGCGCAGGCGTGAGCAGTCAATGAAAACAAAATTGGGATGCAGGGCCTGCATTTTGTGCCACACGTCACGTAATGTCTCCAGGTTATCAGGCAGCGGTGGACGTTCATACTGGGATGGGAATTCGGCTGGCTCGCCAGCAGATTCCAGATCATCGAACAGGATCATGCCACCGACACGGACATGAGGGAAAACATCATGTAAATCCTGCCATGCGCCGATCAGCGAGTGATCACCGTCGATGGTAATCAGGTCAAATTCACGCGGCGGAATCCCATAGCTGAGTTCCACCTGATTGTTAAAGAAGCGCGGCAGGGTGTCATGGCTGCTGCCGTTGACAAATTCGATGCTGGGGGATGCACCTGTCACCTGCTGCATTTTATTCAACACGTAGCGGGGGCTGCCCTGTGCATTTGCATAATTTTCCTGCCAGACATCGAAGATGTAACTGACAGCATCCGGGGCTTCAGTCAGCATCTGTGCCAGTGACCAGCCGCGCCGCGTCCCTACTTCAAGATAGGTGGTCGGCTTCAGGATGCGGCTGGCGACACGCACGGCGGTGCGGATATCCCAGTAGGGGATATTCCTGCCAATCGCTTCCTGATAGATCTCCATGATGCACTGGAAATTGTCGTCCTGATCATCCGCATAGTATTCCTGCAAGGTCTGGCGGACATCGTACAGCGTGCGCGGGTTGTGAAGTTCTTCGGTCACACGGCGGACGACATCAATCACGCTCAGATCAGGGGCCGGGGGCACGGACGGCGCAGGCTCATACTGCTCGGTAAGGACGCCCTGTGCATCCTTCAGCATATGCAGCAGGACATTGACTTCATTCGCCAGCCGGTTGCGTTCGCCGGTGATATGTGTATGCAGCCGCTCACTCTGCTCATGATAGGCTGCCAATCGCGAATTTTCGGATGTCAGCTTTTCAAGATTTCGGCTGTTCTCATCATGTTCACGCGTGAGTTGCTGCCATTGCGCCGTGAGTTGTTCGTGCTGGCCGGCGAGTGCATCACGCTCTTTAGCAACCTGACTGTAAAGCCGTTCGCTTTGTTCACGATAACCCTGAAGCTGTGCATTCTGCGAGATAAGCTGATCACGTTCGGCGGCGGCAGCATCCCGCACCCTGATCGCTTCGTCGCGCTGTGCGATGCTTTCAGTATATTCCTGCATCATCCGCTCCAGCCGACGGTTGACATCCTCATATTGCAGTTCCAGCCGCTGGAGTTTCATCTCGGCCTGATCGTGTTCGCTGCGAAGTGTGTTGAGTTCTCCCCGTGGCGCGTGGCCGTGCTGTGTCTGAAGCGTTTGCATCTGCCGATGCAGTTCATCAGCGCGCTGCTGTTCACTCAGGATCTGATCCTGAAGCATCTGCCGGACACGTGTCAGATTGTTATATGAGGTAAGGTTGAATTTAGGCAGGACCTTTTCGATGATCGCGCCCTTCAGCCGATCCACACGTGAATAGTTCATGTTTAACGGACTGCCTTTTTGGTTAGTGGCGCTGTGTTGACCTGCATGACTCAGCCGGGTTGTATTTGGGTTTGGAGAGGTGGGGACATCTTCATGCTGTTCGTCGGGCAGATGCACAACATGAAGTCCGTCATGCAATCTGCGGCGAAGATGATCATACGATATCGTCATGAGTGCCAGTTTATGGGTTATCAGAAAGACATTGGGCAATCATATCGAAAAAAGGTACCCCTCACAAGCCCTGATGGAAATACGGGAGTGGATGGCACATCTTAAGTCAGTGGATGGAGGTCTGCACTTAGAATCAGGGTATTAACCGCTGTCTGACAGAGCCGCGCTGTGGTGCTGTCAGCGTTTAGAGGATTCACAATGGCAACTAAAAAGAAGTTCTCACTGCTGGAATTTATCCTGCGCCTGTTGGGATTATGGCGGGGCGATTCGAAGTCCGACGATGAAGTATCGGTGCAGCAGAGTCAGGATGCGGCTGCTGAAGCATTCCCCTATCACCTGCGGGATGACTTCCTTAGCGCGGCGGAATTCAGCTTTTACAGCGTGCTGCGAGAGACGGCGGGGAATCAGGCCGTGATCTGTGCCAAGGTCTCGCTGTCGGATCTGTTCTGGGTGAAACGGACGGATGCAGCAAAACACCGCACGTATACCAACAAGATCGACCGGAAGCACATTGATTTCCTGCTGTGCGATCCGCTGACCATGAAGCCGCTGCTCGGAATCGAGCTGGATGATAAAAGCCATCAGCGGGAAGACCGCAAACAGCGCGATCAGTTCGTGGATGGCGTCTTCGCTGCCGCAGGGCTGCCTCTGCTGCATGTCCCGGTAAAGCGTGCCTATGTCATCAGTGAAATCGCAGCCTTGCTCACACCCTATCTGCCAGCAAGCGGCCTGCCAGCAAGCGGCCTGCCAGCAAGCAGCGTGCCAGCAAATGCTGCACCACCGATCACAGAGACAGCATCAGCCCATGCTGATGTGAAGGTCGCGAACGCCGCGCTGAAAGCGAAATCCCCCGCAGTACCGGTGAACACACAGACCGACAGTGCGCCGCGCTGCCCGAAGTGCGATGGTGAGATGACACTGCGAACGGTGAAAAAAGGTGAACATGCCGGTAAGCGCTTCTGGGGCTGCACAAATTATCCCCAGTGCCGTTCAATGCTGCCTTACAAGGAACCGATCCCTTCATAGCACATAGTAGGTTCTGTTGACGTTTCGATCATAATGCGTCTGTGCAAGCCGGTTTTGTGTAGGGGCGGACCTGCGATAGATCGCGGC
>CAYNDH010000011.1:17049-25279 GCA_964395665.1 uncultured Anaerolineaceae bacterium | reverse complement strand
GCGATAGATCGCGGCATCACCCCTACACATAGCGATTTTTTGTAAATGTCAACACGCTCTAGCATCCTCTCACATCATCCGCAGCCAGATCAATCCAGCGCGTGACACAGATGGTATATTAAGCAGGCATGGGGACATCGCACAGGCGGCGTCCCCGGCAGGGTGATGATATTCAGAGGCGGAGAGGAGCGTGACAATGGCAAACAGCCGACCGGTGCAGCGTGTGGATGCGGACCGTCACTGGTTACTGATGGTGGTGAGCTTTGGCGTCAGTGTGGTGGGGACGCGGCTTTATCTCGAAGCGGCAGGATACCCGCAGATCGGTAACAGCACGCTGCATATCGCCCATGTGCTCTGGGGCGGACTGCTGCTGTTTGTGGCGGTGTGCATCTTCCTGACATTCGGCAACCGCTGGAGCTTTTCACTCGGCGCGATCACCGGCGGCGCGGGTGTCGGCCTGTTCATTGACGAAGTCGGCAAGTTTATCACCCAGAGCAACGATTACTTCTTCCCATTTGCCGCGCCGATCATCTACGGATTTTTTCTGCTGACCGTGCTGATTTACCTACAGCTTCGGCGTGTGCGACCACATGATGCACGGGCCGACCTGTACTGGGTGCTGGATCAGCTTAAGGATGTCGTCGATCAGGATTTTGATCTCAACGAGCGTGTAGAGGTCGAGACTGTGCTGACACGGGTGATCGGCCAGCCGCAGCAGCCGGAACAGAAGCAGATGGCAGAGGCGCTGCTGATGATGGTGCAGACGATTCCGACCGTAAAACCGCCCGCTCCCAATCGGATTCAGCGGATCGAAGCACGGGTGCGGCAGTTTGAAAAGCAGTATATCTCACGCGGGCTGCTGCGGAATCTGCTGGTGATCGGCTTCGCAATCACCAGTTTTACCAGCCTGGCCGTGATCTGGCTGCTGTTCTCGGTCGGGACGAATGAGCAGTTCCGCGAAGAATTTCTGATCGGGGTACTCAGCGAGTCATTTTTCCTGAATCAGGCCAGCGTGCAGTGGCTGCTGATTCACCTGGCGATGACCGGCATCATGGATGTGTTCTATCTGATCGCGATGCTGCTGCTGGTGACACGGCGGGATGTGATCGGGATTCGTGTCGGGCGGCTGGCGCTGATCATCGAGCTGACCTTTGTCAATGTGCTGGCGTATTACTTCAATCAGTTCGCCATGATCTTCGCGACGCTGGGGGCGCTGCTGCTGCTGCTGGCCGTTGAGCGTTATCGGTCGCGGTTCCTGACAGACACAGAAGCCTGACGGCAGTCTCTGCTCTGGTGGACTCATTGTGCCATCGCGAATCAGCAAATATGTGCGATACTTGAAGGTGAAAAGAGTTCAGAAAAGTTCATCGACGATCAACAAAGGACGAAAAATGACTTCACAGACTGAACACGCACAGGCTTTCACCGCATTACATGTGAAAGGTGATCCGCTGATCCTCTTCAACGTGTGGGATGCGGGAACGGCGAAGATCATGGCGGAAGTGGGCGCAAAGGCGATCGCAACCGGAAGCTGGGCAGTCGCGGTCGCGCACGGCTATGCGGACGGCGAAAAAATCCCGCTCAATCTGGTGATCGCCAATCTTCAGCGCGTTATCGCCAGTGTTGATCTGCCAGTCTCACTGGACTTTGAAGCCGGTTATGGACGTTCTGCCGCCGATGTACGCGCCGCTGTTTCGAAGGTGATCGAAGCCGGTGCGATTGGCATCAACTTTGAAGATCAGCTCATCGGGGCGGGGTCGCTGTATCCGGTGGATGAGCAGGTCACGCGGATTGAGGCGATTCGTGAGGCGGCCAATAAAGCCGGTGTGCCGCTGTTCATCAATGCGCGGACCGACATCTTCCTTCAGAATGATCCAGCCACGCACAGCGATGCCCATCTGGAAGAGGCGATTATCCGCGCAGCAGCCTATGCCGGAGCCGGGGCCAGCGGCTTCTTCGCGCCCGGACTGGTGGATGCGGAGAAGATTCGGGTTCTTTGCGAACAGGTCACGCTGCCGGTGAATATTCTGGTGCGTCCGAATGCGCCTTCGCTGAAAGAGATGGCCGCGCTCGGAGTCTCCCGTATCAGCTTCGGATCGGGATCGTACCATCTGGCGATGAATCCGTTCCGTCAGGCGGCACAGTCTGCCCTGGCACTGGAGTGAGCGCCACTTACTGAAAAGGTGATCGGCCTCACAGCCCTTACCACGTTCAGTGATAGGGGCTTTTAGATTTTATTACTCCATGCGTACATGGATGCAGGGTCGGGATTCTTCCCGACCCTGTGTACCACCGCCGTAAATATCTCAACCGAAAAGCAAATACCTACCCCTGAAAACGGGGATAGGGGGTTCGGCCTCAAAATGAACATGGGCCAACCGTCTACCGCTTGTCATCCTTTGGGACGCGGTAGCCCAGGCGCTGCATCAGGGCGTCATCGCTGCGCCAGTTCTTCAGCACGCGCACATGCAGTTCAAGGAATACTTTGGACCCAAGCTGCTGTTCGAGATCGACCCGCGCCTCACTGCCGATCTGCTTGATCATCGCGCCCTGCTTGCCGATCACGATGCCCTTCTGCGAATCGCGTTCGACATAGATCGTGGCGCTGATGTAATGCGTCCCGTCATCACGTTCGCGGTACTCGTCCACATCGACGGCCACCGCGTGCGGGATCTCGTCTTCAGTGTGCATCATGACTTTTTCGCGCACGGCTTCCGCCGCGATAAAGCGCATACTGACCTCACTGACCTGATCGACCGGATAATAACGCGGGCCAGTCGGCATCCGTGCGATCAGGGCGTTGAGCAGCGCCGGCACGCCGTTTCCCTGTAATGCACTCACGCGGTGGACTTCGGCGGCTTCCACCAGACTCGTGTGTTCGGTCACATCCAGTTCGGGCGCGAGATCGACCTTGTTCAGCGCCAGCACCACCGGATTTCTGACGTTCCGCAAGGTTTCGGCAATCGCACGGTCGCCGACATGCACCGGGATCGACGCATCAAGCACCCAAAGTACCACATCGGCGTCATGCAGGGCACGCTCTGCCACTTCCACCATGAACTCACCGAGCTTGTGCTTCGGTTTGTGCAGGCCGGGGGTATCGACGAACAGAAGCTGCGCATCCTTCTGGGTATAGATGCCAAGCTGCTGGCGGCGCGTGGTCTGCGGCTTGGGCGAGACAATCGCCACCTTCTGCCCCAGAATGGCATTGATCAGCGTCGATTTCCCTGCATTGGGACGTCCCACCACGGCCACGATGCCGGAGCGGTGATCTTCCGGAAAATCGTCATCGAACACACTTTCCAGTTCAGGGTCGATCATTCGTCATCCTCTTCCGACGCCGGAGCCGCACGCTCTGCCCAATAGCGGCTGGCGTTAAACAGGGACTGGAAGGTCCCCGCATCACTCCAGTAGCCATCGAGTTCATGCCAATGCAGTTTTCCGGCATCCAGATAATAATTATTGACCTGCGTGATCTCCAGTTCGTTGCGTCCGGCATAACCCGGATCGCATTCCCGGATGAAGTCATACACCGTCGCATCATAGACATACAGACCGGTGACAGCATAATTCGAGCGCGGATTGCGCGGCTTTTCCTCAATCTGGACGATCTTCTGCGGGTCCTTTTCATCGAACACGGCCACGCCGAAGCGGTGCGGATCATGGACCTTCTTCAGAAAGACCAGTGCGCCGTCATTGAAGTTCTTCACCGGCTCCGAGATGTCAGCATCCGTGGTGTTATCGCCAAGGATCACGGCAATCGGGCCGTTATCGGCGAAATCTTCCGCCAGTGCCAGCGCATCCGCGATCCCGCCGTCTGGCCGTTCCTGATAGGCATACTCCAGATGACGCACGCCCAGTTCGCGGCCATTACGCAGCGTGCCGAGAAAATGCCCCACATGCGGCCCGCTGGTGACGATCAGGATATCGGTGATCCCGGCGCTGACCAGCGTGTTAATCGGGTAAAAGATCATCGGCTTATCGTAAACCGGCAGCAGATGCTTATTGGTAACATGCGTCAGGGGATAAAGACGGGTGCCAAGTCCCCCCGCCAGAATAACACCTTTCATAACGCTCCTGCTTTCCTTATGTGACTTATGCGATGGGTATTATAGGATCGATCATCCGGGCCGACTATACCGCACGCGCATCGGGCGGATGCGTGAGGGAAACACAGGCGACAGATCAGGGCTGCTGTGGATCATCGGCGGCATTTCCTGCGGCGTCCCCTGCGTCCGGCGGATGCTGTGTCTCAAGCCATGCGCGGATGCTGCGATGAACCGGCAGCGCCTCAAGCAGGCGCGGTGGCAGCATCATGCGCTGATCTTCAGGCAGTGTTTCGGGCACAATCAGGGCGCTGACCGGCGCAACCGGGATCACAGCCTGTGCATCGGCATACACCAGCACCTCAAACGGCAGCGCGAGATCCAGCCGTTTGACCGGCATCATGCTATCTTCGCCGTCACTGCGATAACCGACCACATCCGCCCGTGGATACAGGTTGCTTTTATGAATGAGGAAATCCCATGCGTCCTCACCGGTCAGCATTTCGCCATAATCCAGCGCCAGCAGGCCGGGGACAAGTGAATAAGCCGGTTTCTCAAGGAAGCGCACGCCGTAACGGACCATCAGCGCACCCTGCGCCAGCATCGTGCATCCGGTGGGCAGCACACCATACTGGGCATCAGCCACCAGCGCGATTGCATCCGATACGGTTGCATTCGGCGACGCGTCAGCAGATGCACAGCGGATGACCGCACCCTGTACGCTGTCACCCACTGGCGAGCGTTCGGGGATTACAGGCAACGTGCTGTCCTCATCCTAGTGGCTGTGGGCGGTGGTCGAGCCGTGCGATTGTGCCATCACCTGTACCTGTCCGCTGGTGGCCGGGGTCGAAAGCCCTTCTTCGTCACCCAGCGCCAGCGCGGTTTCGTCGTGACCATGACCGTGATCATCTGCTTCCGGGATGTTGATGTCGTCAAAGTTGCGGAACGGCTGCACAACAGCCACCCATGCGACACCCCCCGTGATGAAGAACATCAGCCCACCGGCAAACAACACCGTAATCAGGGATGACTGCTCGGCTGCCGCCTCGGTATTCCCGCCGATGACACCGATCCCCAGCGCGATGATCATCATCACAATGCCAAGGCCAGCCAGAAATGAAAACCCAAGGGTGGTCGGTGTCAGGCCGATATCGTGCGTGACTGGCTCGATATGCGGTTCCGTGAGCTGTTTAATATCTATATCGTGCGCCATGCGCCCATACTCCACAGTTGTTAACTTACCAGATCTGCTTTAAATTCTGCCTGTTGAATCCTGCGAAGTCAAGCATACAAGCCTTTCATCCAGCAGGGCGCACATTTTATCGGATGTCATTGTAGAGCGTCTCATTCAGAAAGGTCATCTCACAATATGAGTCAGACACAGCCCCCGCGTGAAGCCTATATCATCCGGCATGGGGAAACCGAATGGAATGTCCTTAAGCGCTGGCAGGGACATTATGACTGCGTGCTGAACGATGAAGGGCGGCGTCAGGCCCGACGGCTGGCGAAATACATGCGGCTCAATCATGCCCTGCATCACGTTTACAGCAGCGACCTCTCGCGGGCACTGGACACCGCCAATGCGATTGCCGAGCCGTATCAGGTCAAGCCGATCATCGATCTCCGCCTGCGTGAAACCCATGTCGGAGTCTTTCAGGGCTACACCGGGGACGAACTGCTGACGCTGTACCCTGAAGAACTGACGCTCTTTCGCTCCGGCAGCATGGATTTCATCATCCCCACCGGCGAATCAAGGCTTCAGGTGCAGGCCCGTGCGCATGAGGCATTCTTCGAGATCATGGCGAATACCGAAGGCAATGTCGCGTTTGTCTCGCATGGCGGCTGGATTAACGTGCTGCTGCGCAAACTGTTCCGCGAATTCGATGAACAGGGCGGCGCACACATCCTCAACACATCGATCACCACACTGATTGAAGATGACGGGTCGTGGCGTCTGGGTAGTCTGAACCGCACACCGCATTTGTAAAAATTTACTGGAATTCATCGGATTCTATCCGAGTACAAACGTCACCTAAATATAGTGGTGTTTGAAATTGTGGTATGCTATCAGTGTGGTATAACAAACTCGTTATTAATATCCACAATTCACTGATACCAGCCATCACAGATCTCATCACAGCAGCCCTGAATAATCGGGAGTTTTCCGATGAATGACAGCACCGTTAAACAGACACGGCAGATTCTGCGCCAGGTACAAAGCCATCTGATGGATGTTCACCTGCACCAGGGGGCCGTTCAGGAACAGGTGGGTCTGGTGGATGTGGTTTATCATCCTGACAGCGCCAACCCTGACCTGAATTATGTCACCCCCCGCAAAAGTACGGCGTGGGTCTCTATGCCGGAAGTGATCAACGGCCTGAAGGTGCTGAAAGGCTATCAGCGGGCACTGCGTGTGATGTTTATTGAAGGGCTGTTCATCCCGGCCTTCGGTGATCGCATTGCCAGCATCGGTCTGGAGCGCGCATCCGAGACGCGGGTGATGGCCGTCCGGTTCGATCCGCAGGAGATTGACACACAATCCCCCGATGAGGATCGAAATGACCGCACCCTGCCAGCCGGCATTGAGGGGACACCGACCTTTATCCGTGTGTCGTCACGGGCAGAGGTCGCGCTGTGGTGGTATCTGTGGCGCAATGCCCACTATGATGTCGTCACGCGCACTGCCGAACTGCGTTTTATCGAATCAACCTATGAACGGATTCAAAGCGGCCATCAGGTGGATCTGATTATGCGTATCGGCGGGATTCCGGTGGGTGTCGCCAGCCTGACGCTGAATACCGACCGCACCAGCGCCCAGCTTAGCGCCTTTGCCCTGTCCCGCGAGAAGCGCAGCCTGCCTCATGCCATGCAGCTTCTGGATGAGGCCGTGCAGCAGGCGCAAGACAGCGGCGTATCACTGATGTTCTTCGCTGCGGATGATGTGCTGCTGCACACCGTCTCCCAGTCTTATGGCTTCGTGGACTGCGGTGGTGTCGTATGCTATGCTGAAACGAATAATCTGAAAGAATTCAGCGAAAGCACTGATGACTCTCTGGCAGCATCTTTACATCACACCACCTGATCCGGCGAATCCGGCTCATCTTACAACCGCTTACGAACAGCTTCAGCAGCAGATCCCAGCCGCGCTCGAAAGCGCCGGTTTCAAACGCTATGATCCCTTCGGCCTGATGCCGGTGACACGTGCCTATGCCCAGGTCGTCCGGCTGTTCCTCTCTCCACCGGATGCGGCCAACCCGCGCTGGCTGAAGATCATCACCGCGCCGGAAAGTGCGCTGCCGGAGACACTGCTGGAGGTCCTCTCGCAGGATGATCGGCTCTGTCTGGTGGCAGCGCTCGAAGATCAGCAGACGGCCCGCATCAGTGTTTACAGGCAGGGCCGCCTGTTAGATGACTGGCAGGCCGCGCTCGCATCCCTGTCAGAACGTCAGCCGAGCCAGCCAAACCAGCCGCCCGCGAATATCACACCCAGCCCCTCATCGGTGGAGACTTCACCGCCACCGGGCAGCACAATCGCCGCCATCCCAACCGACGGTATGCCGGACGAACTACGCGCCATGGCCGATAAGCTAAGCGGCAAACAGATACAGAAGCTGATGAATCGCATGTCAGGGAAACTGCTCAACGCCGAACAGCAGCAGCAGGCACAGGACATGCTCACCAGCACGCAGGCTGACTGGGGACAGTCCGGCGGCCAGCAGATCGCGCATCTGATGGACATGCTGCACATTTCCCACTGGCGCACGCCGGATTATGTGGCGCTGCGCGATGCCTACCAGTTACAAAGCCGCCTCAAACGCAATCCGAATGCCCTGCTCTATCCCGGCGATCAGGACGCCATCGACGCCGTGCCCACTGCGCTGGTTTATATCCCCATCTTCGCGGGATCGGCCAATCCGTAGGCCGTCAGCTATCGGCTATCAGCTATCAGCTACAGATTTCACCGCGTCTCTTCACCGGCCAGCGGGACAAAGGCTTTCACGCCGCTGGTCTCATCACCAAACAGCAGGCTGAACTGCTGGTTGACATCGAAAAAGCCAATCTGAAGCCGGAAGGGTTCCGGCGTGAAAAAGCGCACGCGCTGCACAATCCAGTCCCCTGACTGCCACAGATAGCCGGGGACGACTTCCCCGTTCAGGATCTGGGTACGCTCACCGACATCGTCG
>CAYNDH010000011.1:13369-16949 GCA_964395665.1 uncultured Anaerolineaceae bacterium | reverse complement strand
ATAGCCGGGGACGACTTCCCCGTTCAGGATCTGGGTACGCTCACCGACATCGTCGCTTTCAGAGGTCAGCGGATTGAAGACATGGACAAAAAGCCCCAGACTGCTGTTCGTCAGTTCCGGCGTCGGCTGCTCCACCTGCCAGAAGCTGATCAGCGACCAGCGGCCTCTGCGGTTCTGCGTCAGGGAATAGCGCTTCAGCGCCAGCCGGTGACGCGATACCGCCTCAATCGAACGGGTATTTTCGCCAAATTCCCCGATATTCAACTGCTCTGCAAGCTGCGCCGGATAGGTGAACAGGGCCAGCGTATAGCCATCGGCCAGCGTGACGAGTCCGTGATCATCACTGAAAAGCGGCTGTCTGGCCTCATCTCTCGGCCCGGTGAACTGCACATAAACGCCGCCCTCTGCGGGGATGATCGACAGATCCGGCGGACGCGCATCGGTGATGACCGGTGTCCAGCGCCCCAGCAGGCCGCTCATCAGCAGCGGTTCGAGATTGGTGAACACCCGCGCATTCGGCGCAGGCTGTACTTCCTGAATGGCCGCCGCCAGCCGCAGTCCATCCCCCAGCGGAATCCCATACAGCATCCCCGCGCCGGGTGCCTGCCGGATCTCATCAGCCGCCGCGTGCAGATGCGTCACCGTCATCAGCGTGACCAGCAGTACAGCCGCGATGCCCACGCCCGAAGCAGCGGCCACCCACCCAGCCTGTACACATCCGGCACTGGCGTCTGCTGGATTTTCCTCTGATGCATCTACCGCGCCCACTGCGCCCACCGGCCAGAGGCGGTCCATCAGCGGCAGCAGCGCCCATGCCGCCAGAATAGCCCCGGCGGGCAGTCCCAGCAGTTGATAGAAGATATGCACCATATTGCTGGTATAGCTCATCGCCACGATCGGCAGCACCCACCAGACCAGCAGGATCACCGCCGCCGTCCATGCCTGACCTGAAATGCCGGTGGCGGTATCAGCCTCACGGGATCGGAACAGCGGCGAGATCAGCGTCCATACAGCCAGCGCGACTCCTGCGATCAGCAGCACCAGCAGCCCCGCCTGCACGATGTTTTCGGCAGTCCCCCCCGCCGGAACCGCCGCCAGATAGGACGGCGCACGCGCCCCGACATAGCCATTGCCCGTCACCAGCCGCACGGCATGGCTTAGCGCCTCACCGCTGAGATGTGCAGGGCGTGCGGTGAAATTTCCAGCACGCCCGAATCCAAGCTGTGGATCGCTGAACAGTCCATAGGCATAGAGGCCAGTGACCACCACCAGCACCGCTGTCCCGCCAGACAGGGCCGCACGCCATCCGGGGATAGCCGTGAGACGCCGATAAAAGATCAGCAGCAGCAGGCCGACCGGCAGCAGCATGAAATAGGCCAGCAGATAGGTCTGCGCCAGCGCCGTCAGCCAGACCAGCGCCAACAGCAGCCGCCGCGCCGGATGAGATGCCGTCCCCGTCAGCACCGGCACCAGCAGCCACAGCAGGCCGCTGACTCCGAATGGCAGCAGACACTGCACCCACGTCGTGCGGCTGTATTCGATCAGCCACGGATTGACCGCCATCAGGAAGGCGGCAAGCAGGGCGATGCGCGGCGAATGCAGAAGATCCCGCGCAATCTGATAACCGAAGCCGACTGCCGCCGTGTTCAGCAGAATCACCACGACATAGACTGCGGTCACAGAGCGTGTGAGCGCCAGAATCGGCAGGAACAGATAGCCGGTCAGGGGCGGGTTGGCAAACAGCACCGATGACGGCTGGCCGATGATCGGAAAGGTGCCGGTATCGAGTGTCAGCAGCGCCTGCCAGATCGGGTAGGCATGGTCGATGTTATACCGGACGGTTTCCAGATCCATCAGGCGCAGCACAGCGGCCAGCAGCAGGATCAGGGCAAGCAGAAGCGTCTCGGGTGAGAAGTGGACGAAGCGGCGGAAAGTCACAGGGGAAATCAGACAGTTTTATCAGGGTGCAGCCAGCGAGCAGCCGCCAGCATCAATAAGGGTATCTCGTCGGAAAACATCATATTTCAATATTCAAATATCCAGCATGATCAATTTCAGCGTAAATGCTTCAGCGTGACGGCTTCAACATGATCGCTTCAGCAGCCGCCATATCGCCACAACGTGATCAGGCCGTGCCTCCGATGATGTGTGAATCATCCTCATCCGGGTCATCGAGATCTGAATCGTCAGACGGCTGATATTTTGCCTGAGGAACCTCATCCTCGTCAGGGTCAATGATAATACGGTTCGAAAATGGCACTTCAGCCACCAGCAGATTGTTATTACGGTCGCGCTGCTGAAGGGCGATATCCACATCATCACCCGATACCATGACATACTTCGAGATGACCGCCAGGATCTCCTGCTTCATCTCCTGAAGCTTCTCCGGGGGAAGGTTGACACGATCATGCACCAGCACGAACTGGAGACGCTCTTTCGCCAGGCTGGCGCTGCTTTCTCGGCTGCGCCCAAAGATGCGATCAAAAAAGCTGGTCATTCATCCCCCCCTTTTCGGCCATTGTCGTGCGACCTGCCGGGATACTCTCACTTGTGCGATAGTTCCGGTCAATCCCAAGGATATTACGGATTTCTGCGCCGGAAGAACCGCTGCAGAAAGCCTTCCTGCATTTCCAGTTCGAGAAATGGCACTTCTTCACCGGTCAGGCGGCGTGCGATGTTGGTGAATGCCTGTCCAGCCCGCGAATTCTGCTTCAGTGCAATCGGCACGCCGTGATTCGAAGCCGGGATCACGCCGTCATCTTCGGGCACAATGCCGATGATTTTAATCGCCAGAATATCGGTCACATCATCAGCGGAGAGCATTTCCCCGCGTTTGATCATATCAATCCGCACGCGGTTCAGGATGAGCTGTGCCGGGCCTTTGTTCTCGGCCTCAATCAAGCCGATGATCCGGTCGGCATCGCGCACCGCTGACACTTCCGGATTCGTCACGATCAGGACATCATCCGCCGGTGCAATCGCATTGCGAAAGCCGCGCTCGATCCCCGCCGGGCAGTCGATCAGGATATAATCGAAATCGCGCCGCAGTTCATCACTTAAGCGTACCATATCCGCCGGGCTGATGGCAGTTTTATCCCGGCTTTGCGCCGCAGGGATCAGATAGAGTTCGGGAAGCTGCTTGTGCTTCACCAGCGCCTGACGCGG
Organism: uncultured Anaerolineaceae bacterium; assembly: GCA_964395665.1. Taxonomy (GTDB): domain Bacteria; phylum Chloroflexota; class Anaerolineae; order Aggregatilineales; family Phototrophicaceae; genus JAEZAF01. The sequence continues at coordinate 13,784 of CAYNDH010000011.1, read as the reverse complement.
ACGCGCCCGGCCTTCGATAATATCGACCAGATCAAACACAATCCGGTTTTCCAGCCCCATGATCACATCGAGATTACGCAGGCCGATGTCAGCATCGATCAGCACGACTTTTTTGCCAAGCATCGCCAGCGCTACGCCCAGATTAGCCGTCGTGGTGGTTTTGCCCACGCCGCCCTTACCAGAGGTCACGGTGGCGACTCTGCCGCTGCCTTTCGCGCCCTGCCTGCTGTTGACCGCCATCGGTTGTGCTGTTGTCGTCCGACTGCTGTTACCTGCCATGAACGCCACTTTCTGTATAATGCCTTCCGCCAGCCGACTGTAGAATCACTGGCTCGAACCCTGGCCTGTCCGCTGTTCGTCCTGGCTCGTGCCGCCGGGTTCGTCTGGCGGTCAGATGAGCTGGAATGCAGCCGAT
>CAYNDH010000011.1:0-13269 GCA_964395665.1 uncultured Anaerolineaceae bacterium | reverse complement strand
CTGGCTCGTGCCGCCGGGTTCGTCTGGCGGTCAGATGAGCTGGAATGCAGCCGATCAGCGGTCCCATGTGTTAATCACAATCTTCTGATCGCGGATCATCGCGATCTCTGGCTCCGATTTGCGCCGCCGCCGGATGCCATTATCCAGTTCGGTGGCATACGAGCCGATATGCAGGCGCATCGGCATCAGATCCAGCGCACACACCACAGCGGACTCATCACCGTCGGCCCCGGCATGGACTGAACCCCGCAGCACGCCCCAGACGATCACATCACCCGCCGCGATAATCTCCGCGCCTGGGTTCACATCCCCATAAATGACGACATGCCCGGCGCTGCGTACCACACGGCCAGAACGCAGGGTGCGGCGGATCATCACGCCGGGGGTGCCATCTTCTTCAGGGTTGATGCTCGGCAGCGTATCGGTTGGCAGATGCCGACCCGTCTGGGCAGTGGGCAGCGCCGTCCGCAGGTCAAGCGCCTGTGCCGCATCGAGCGTGGTATCGCTCTCGCTAAGGATCAGCGTCAGGGCCAGATTACGGCGTTCCAGCAGCGCCTTCAGAGAGGACAGCGCATATTTCGGGACTGGCCGCTGACCAATATCCACGGTAATCAGCGCCCCGGTAAAAAAACTGCTTTGTTCGTCAATCCGCGCCGCCAGATCGTTCAGCACAAGTTGCCAGTCCTCAGCTTGGTTGAGGGTGATCAGCAGCCCATCTTTGACGCCTTTAATGGAGACAAGGTGATCGCGCATCATCATTTTGTGCTGCACTTATCGTCTAACGTCGAGAGGCTCGAAATATCAGAATTTGTAATGTCTACAACTATAGCTGATTTTGCATATTGTGCTATAGCATGACCGTGTTTGACCCTTGAGAAATCTGTCTCCGTCCATCCCGGCGGATGTTCCACGCGGCGACGAGCACTGTCAGACCAGCACTGTCAGACCAGCACTACTAGAGGCTATCTGAAAATTGGTTACCGACGCGGACAGGGCCATTGCAAGCAATGCGGCCCTGTCCCTACCTTCGACGTATTTTGCAGGGACAATGCCTAAACATGCTTGCATGTCGTTGTCCGCTGTTTCCGTAAGATTCGGGGCCGTTTTCTGAATATTCAGATACGCTCTGGCAGACCAGCACACCAGACGTTCCGACACAAAAACGGTGCGCGAAGAGGTTTCTTTGCACACCGTCTGATACTGTTATTGTGCCTGATGATCTTTCACAAATCAGGACGGAGATCATTTTTCGGGCGCGATTCCGCTGTAGGGGCGACCCTGCGTGGTCGCCCGGTTTCTCCGTATTTAATTCTAAAACTGCATAAGGCAGACCTGATAGCTGACGCCAGGATCAGTTTTTATCAGCGTCATCACCAGCATCGCCAGCGTCATCGCCAGCATCTACGTGATGGACACCCGGCGTCTCATCACCGGCCACGTCGCTCTGTTCGTCGTAGGGGCCACCAGCCAGATCGCGGTCCACTTCGTTTCCGACGTTATAGCCGCTGATATTCTTGTCCTGTGCATCGGGATCAGGGCGCGGCCATGCCATCGCTTCGCCAACCTGCGCTTCCGCCAGTTGATCACCCTGACGCGCCGCTTCGATTACGTCGCTGTTGTCGTCGTTGACTGCCTCTGCTGCGACATCTTCGTTCGGCTCGAAGGTCTCACCGGTCTGCGCTTCGCGAGAAGGGGCAGCCGTATCGTGATCGGCGCTGTTCATTTCCTCTTCGGACAGCGGCGGTTTGTCCGCCCCGCGAGAGGTATCAGCCTGTATTTCGCTGTGCGGGACAGGGACCTGAACTTCGCGCAGGTTATCGTCACTGAACTGGTTTGTCGAAACCACCCATTCACGCGCCGTAGACTGTGGAAGCTGTAATGCCCCGGTCGGATCGACACTGGGATAAGCAGCGGTGCCTGTCAGTGGGGATGCTTCACCGGCCTGACGATCTTCCAGCCACATCAGCACCCACAGGGCCAGTGACCCGCCCAGTGCTACCAGCGCAACCGGAAGCCCCCAGTCAGGGAAGTTTTCGGCGTCGATCACCAGATTTGAGATAATCATCAGCGCCAGCACGAGTAAGCTGACAGCGAAAAAATTCTTGGCGGCGCGATCCAGCATCGTTCAATACTCCACGTAAAACCGTTAAACCCTGAATGTCCCTATTATACTAAGCCAGATTGGGCTACACTGCCAGTAGTGATCCGTCGGGAAAACCAATTGTTCAGCGACTTTTCACAATACGCAAAGGATAGAGATGATAACCATGATTGGCCTGATCGCCCTGTTGGGCCTGATCAGCTTGATTGCAGTTTTCGCCCTGTTCACCACGACCTCCATGCAGCGCAAAGCCTTTTTACCTCTCGCCCTGATCGCGATCTCACTCTTCACAGCAGGATGCCGCGAATCCGCACAGCCCACACCGCCGCCAGCAGACGGTGCTTCAATCGAGATCTTCGTTGAATTCAGCGATTACCAGCCCCATGTCGGGGAAGATGTGATCCTTGTCCGCGTGACAGATACGGACGGCAGGATACAGCCGCTGGCCGAACTCAATGTGCGCGGGGATATGAACCACGCCGGGATGGTACCGGTCATCACCACTTATGAAGCGCCAGAAACAGACTCGCTCGGTAACTATCCGGTCCAGTTCACATGGACGATGGGCGGCGAGTGGATTGTGACCGTCAATGCCCAACTGGAAAACGGGACCACCGTCTCCGATCAGGTAAGCATCGACGTGAGAAGCGAACAGGGAGAGCAGAGCGAAGATCACGATGACCACGGCTGATTCTGGTCAGTTCCGATTCGTCACCTATAACCTGCGGCATAATGCCGACCGCTGGGACGAGCGCTTTCCGCTGCTGTCCGATATCCTGCTGCGGGATGCACCCGACATCCTCGTGATGCAGGAAGTCTGGCTGCCGTTTTATCAGGCCGAGATGCTGGCCGATGTGCTCAACACCCTGCCAGGGACCGCACGCTATACCGTCCTGACCTGCCCGAAGTGGGGCGATTATGATGTCGAAGGCATCAGCATCGTCACCCGCCTGCCGGTCATGCTGTATGAGCATCTCAATCTGCCGGAAAGCGGACGCATGGCGCAGTATGCCCGTCTCGGCCTTGGTGACAGCTTCGTCGATGTCGTCAATACCCACCTGCATCACCTCCCGATAACGGATGAGTCCATCCGACTGCCACAGATGCAGCGTCTGTTGCGCTGGATCAGCGAACGCGCCGCCCTGCGCGGTGAGCATCACTGGGTGCTGGCCGGGGATCTGAACACCATCCCCGGTACGGAGACGATCCGGCTTTTATCGCAGCAGTTCCGGAATGCCATCCCCGACGGCACGCACACCTTCCCGACCTCACTCGTCGCGGCGGACTTCCCGCCCGGCTTTTCGGTGCAGATCGACCACATCTTTTACGATGATCAATCCCTGTCCCCGCTGAACTGGCAGGTATTGGGCGCCGATCCGCATCCTGATGACCCGCTGTTATGTGCATCCGATCATGCCGGTCTGGGTGTCACGTTTGAAATCAGATGATGAGTTTACCGGAATCCATGAATGAGCACTTCTACTGAACTTTATCGTCCGCGTGGCGCGGTTGATCTGCTGAAGACGCCGCTGATCGGGCGCTGGATGAAATGGCGCTGGGGGCGGCTGTCGCTGCAAATCCCCATGGCGCTGATCGCCCTGCTGCTGGTCTATGATGGCTTCACCGGGCCGCAGCTCGCCGCACAGAATCTGGCGACCGTCGTGCCGTGGGTGCATTATCGCGGCTTTGTCGTGCTGGCCCTGCTGCTGGCAGGGAACCTGTTCTGTATGGCCTGCCCGTTCACACTGCCGCGCACACTGGCAAAACGCTTCAGTCTCGTCAGGCGCCGCTTCCCTAAACGCCTGCGTAATAAATGGCTGGCGGTCGCCGCCCTGCTGCTGATCTTCTTCCTGTACGAATGGCTCGACCTGTGGGCCAGCCCCGCGCTGACCGCATGGGTGATCGTCGCCTACTTCGTCGCGTCGTTCGTGCTGGAAGCCCTGTTCGGCGAATCCGCCTTCTGCAAATATGTCTGCCCACTGGGGACGTTCAACTTCGTCTACAGCACCACCGCCCCCACCCAGATCGGATCGCGCAATCTGGACATCTGCCAGCAGTGCGTCGGCAAGGAATGCGTCACCGGCAGTTACAGCCCGCAGCCAATGATCCGCATCAATGAGATCACCGGCGGCGATAACACCATCACCCATAACGCGCAGGGGACGCCCGGATGCGGCACACTGCTGTTTGTCCCACAGATGCAGACCAACATGGACTGCATGATGTGTCTCGACTGTGTGCGCGCCTGTCCGCATGATAATGTCGGCCTGTTCGTCCGCACCCCCGGCGCAGAACTCAGCCAGCCGCGCCCCGACAGCGGTGCATGGCCGCGCCGGTGGGATGTCTCGTTTCTGGTGGTATCACTGGCTTTTATCGGGCTGGTCAATGCCTTCGGGATGATCCCGCCCGTCTATGACCTGATGCAGAATATCGCATCGGTGTTCGGCCTGCGGGCGGCGGGCTGGTCCAATGAAGCGGTTGACGCCTTCGCCCTGATCCTGATCTTCGCAGTGGGGGCGGTGCTGCTGCCAGCGCTGACACTGGTCGGCGCGGGGACACTGTCCCGCAACCTGACACGTAACGGCAAAAAGACCAGCCTGCGCCATACAGCAGCGGCCTTCGCGCCGTCCTTTGTGCCGGTCGGCCTTGCCATCTGGATCGGGCACTATGGCTTTCACTTCCTGATCGGTGCCATGACGCTGATTCCGGTCCTTCAGAACTTCCTGATCGACCACCGCATCACGCTGCTCGGTGAACCCAACTGGGCGCTGGCAAGCATCATCCCCGATACCGGCCTGATCGGTCTGATTCAGGTGGTGGTGCTGGTGGGCGGCTTTGCATGGAGCATGTTACTGGCGCAGCGTACCGCCATGCGCCTCTATCGGCGTGATGCGCCCTTCGGCCTGATGCCGTGGGCGGTGATCCTGTTCGTGCTGATGATGGCGGCGATCACCGTCTTCGCGCAGCCAATGGAGATGCGCGGCACGCTGCTCTTCCACTGATCCGGCAATCCGGCAGCAGCGCCTGCCCCTGATCATCGGCATACAGCACGGCGATCCCCCATCCGAGCAGCAGCAGATCAATGCCCATCAGGATAGGCGTTAAACTCCGGCAGCGCGAGTGCGACCAGCAGGCCGAGATCGAAGGCCATCAGCCCCAGACCGGCGAAGCGCACACCGGCATGATCCCATCCGCGACGGATCAGATACGCGCCAAGCCACAGGCTGAACGTATAAATCAGGATCAAAGGCAGTGAAAGTGGATTCAATGCGTCTCCTGTACGATTGATTTTGAAGGATGCATCCCTATTTTAGCTGGTAAACGCGCAGAGCCGCGACCATCGCAGCTCTGTCCCTTTTTGCACAAAATGTTGAAGCTATGTTGAAACTATGGAAAAGCATTCACCGGATAGATGCTGATCATCTCTTCCGTATTTTCTGGATCGCGATAATAAACCGCGATATGCGTGAGATCAGGTGAAAAATACGACCACATCACCCAGTTCGCGTTGATGTTGCCGTCGATGACCTCGATTTCGTGTGTCATGAGATCATACGCGGCTATTCCCTCTTCCAGCACGACAAGAATGCGATTGTCATCATCTGGTATGAAACTTCCACCGGCGACAACATTGTCTTCCAGGTGCGGTTCGCCCTCTGCCCAGCCTCTGAAGTGTTCATCGGACACTGGCAAATCAGGCGACCATAAAGTCAGGCCTGAAGCGTAGCCAGAATCCCAGACGCCTCGCACCAGCACCCGCTGACCGTCATCACTGATATCCATGTAATTTGCCAGATCAATCGAATAGTTCGCCAGCAGAACAGGCGCGATTTCAGCAGGCCATTGTTGATCCGAAGGGACTTTTACATAGGCGGTTAGCCCAAGACCGCCAGCCGATCCATTGTTAAAGATCAAAAATGCGCTGCTGTCCTCACTCCACTGCACGATATAACCGGTGTCCGTCAGGTTGCTGATGATAGCGGACCGCTCATTTTTCAAATCCGACAGTACAAGTAACGGTCGGCAAACTTCGCCACAGATCACTTCCCCCGTGCCCGTCACCTGATACCGACCGTCAGGCGAGACATTAGGCAGACAGTGCAGGTTATACGGAAGACCGGAATTATCTTCAGAAAAGCGGTAAATACAGCCATACTGTATTTGCAGTTCACCGGTTGAAATCGTGTAATGGTAGACAAAAGAGGCAACGTAATAAATAGAGTAGCGAAAGCTGAAGGTCTCTCCACCTGGCAGCCAGCCTGACTGCATAAAAAAGAAACCAGCAACAGGACCGAGTTCATTGACGAATGTAAACAGCGCACCTTCTGCTGGTTGATCGTCGTCCTGTGCATTCACCACCGCGACAAACACTAATGCAAAAAGCATGAAAACCGCAAAAGTCTTCATGTCGGCTCCTTTTCGAAACTGAGTTCGCCTTACCGGTTCGCCAGACTGAGCAAAGGCGAATCTAGTGGGCAAAGATCGACTTCAACGGCAGGCTGAAGCCGGGTAGCACCGTCCCACCGTCGAGCGTATCGTCGATGTTGAGGGTTCTGATCCCTTCTGCCTCATGCACTTCAATTTCCTGTTTGCGCGGGAAGACCAGCCAGACCACCTGTGCGCCGTTTTCCAGATAATACAGCGCCTTCTTGCGCATTTTCAGTTCAACATCATTCGGTGATTTGATCTCTATCGCCAGATCCGGCATCCGGGGCACAGCGCCCTCTGTCACCAGCGGGCCGGTGCGCTCGTGACTGGTAAATGCGACGTCCGGCAGATAGGAATTGTGATCATCCTCTGGCATCCGGTGACGGGCTTCAACCACTACCCGGCCAATAGGGTTAATCTCAAGATAATTGAAGATTTTGGCGATCAGTATCGCGGCAAGGTAGCCGTGTTCTTCAGTCGGCATCTTCTCAACGATCTCTCCGTCATTTAATTCAAACAGGCGGTCACTGTTTTCGGGCCGCGTGACGAATGCCTCAAATTCCTGTGCTGTCACTTTTTGTTGAACTGCCATCGGTTAGAGCCTTTTCACTTTGCAGCCTTTGCAGCATTTTAACACAGGGCAGCCTGTGTCTCGCGCTGCCCTGCCGGTTCGCCGGTTTACCGGTTCGCCAGATAATCCAGCACGTCGATCTGCGTAATGATGCCGACCACCTGCCGGTCATCCGGTTCGCCATCCGGCAGCGATTCCGTCACCACCGCCACCTTGCTGGTGCTGAAGGCGCTCATCACTGTTTCGACCGGCGTATTCAGGCTGACGGTCTGCACCTGCGTGTCGATCACATTCGCCTGCTGGATCGACCTCTGCGCCGCGTCACTGGCCGACTGTGACAGCAGATAATTCAGCACGCTGACTTCGGTCACAATGCCCAGAAGCTGACCGCGCTCACCGATCACCGGAAGCTGTGACACATCCGCCTGCTTGAGCTGTGCCACCACCGACTCGACCGATGCCTGTGCATCCGCCGTGATGATCTCATGATCCGGCTGCCGTTCAAGGATACTGGCGACGGTTGCACCGGTCCATGCGCTGTCCAGAAAGCGGTTTTCGCGCATCCAGTTATCATCGAACACCTTGCTCAGATAGCGCGAGCCGTTATCCGGCAGCAGCACCACCATCAGTTTGTCAGGGCCGAGATCGCGTTCCGCCGCATAGCGCAAGGCCCCCGCCAGCGCCGCCCCCGCCGACACACCGCAGAAGATGCCCTCTTCCCGTGTCAAACGGCGCGTCATCAGCATCGATTCCTTGTCACTGACGCGCACCATATCGTCAATCACGCTGAAATCGTAATTTTCGGGGATGAAGTCCTCACCGATGCCTTCGACCTTGTAGCTGTGGGCTTCGGTCATCTTGCCGGTATAAAAGTAATCGTACAGGATCGAGCCGACCGGATCGACGCCGACGATCTGGATCTTCGGGTTCATCTGCTTCAGATAGCGCCCCACGCCGGTGATCGTGCCGCCGGTCCCCATGCCGGTCACGAAGATGTCGATCTTTCCAGCGGTCTGACGCCAGATTTCCGGCCCGGTCATCTCGACATGCGCCTGCGGGTTGATCGGGTTGTTGTACTGGTTGGCGAGAATGGCGTTCGGCGTCTCTTCCGCGATCTGCTGCGCCACACTGTAATAACTGCGCGGATCATCCGGCTCGACATCGGTCGGTGTGACGATCACCCGTGCGCCATATGCCCGCAGCACCTTGATCTTCTCTTCCGACTGCTTGTCCGGCACGACAAATACCGACTTATAGCCCTTCAGAATGGCGGCAATCGCCAGCCCGACACCGGTATTGCCAGACGTGGCTTCGACCACCGTGCCACCCGGTTTTAACTGACCCTTGCGCTCGGCATCTTCGATAATGGCGAGTCCGATGCGGTCCTTGACGCTGCCGCCGGGATTGAAAAATTCCACCTTGCCCACCACCTGACAGCGTACACCACGCGCCAGCCGGTTAAGCCGTACCAGCGGCGTATTGCCCATCGTAGCGAGGATGTTATCGTAAATCTGCGGCTCGGCATTGGCATCGAAAGTGTCAGCAGTATTCGGCATTCGGGACTGATCGTCAGCGATCATCAGTAAGTTTCCTTCCAGATCCTTGTAAAAGCTGTGAATACATTGTAAGGGAAAATGTAGTCTTTGGATGGGGCAGTCGGGGAGAATGTTACGTCGGGGATCGTTCAGGGCCGGATATAGCCTCTGGTGATGAGGTCGATTTCGTCCTGAAGTGCTTTGCGCCGTTTGCTGACACGCGCCAGCAGATAGAGCAGCAGCGCCAGTTCAGCCAGCAGAAAACCGATAATCAACAGCAGCACGGCATCTGCCAGTGGCAGTGTCTCGCGCAGCACAGTCAACAGGGCGGTAATCGCGATGATGTCGAACACCGCTGACAGCATCAGCACAAGCCGTAGCGACTTCTCGTTTCTACGCTGTACCTCAAGCTGACGCTCCAGCCACATCAGATGCGCGGCCTGCCCGGTGAGGTGCCGCAGATCATGCGGGTTATTGAAACTGGGTGAGGTATCGGTCATAAATGCTATTTTGGCAGGGGGCGGGATTCTTCCCGCCCATCAGGTCGGCTATCTGGGCCGGAAGAATCCGGCCCCTACAGGCATCGCGCAGGGATACGGCGATGCCGTGTCCGTCTGCCGTGGCTGCCGCCCTAATAAATCTTCAGCAGTTCGACTTCGAAGATCAGCGTGGAATTCGGCGGGATCACACCCGGCGCACCTCTCTGACCATAGCCCAGCTCACTGGGGATCACCAGCTCGTACTTCGAGCCGACCGGCATCAACTGGACGCCTTCCTGCCAGCCCTGAATCACCTGACCGAGCAGAAATGAGATCGGCTCGCCACGGTCATACGAGCTGTCGAAGACCTTGCCGTCGATCAGTGTGCCCTTGTAATGCACTTCGACTTCATCATAAGCACCCGGTTTGGGGCCGGTTCCTTCGCGCAGCATACGGTACTGTAAACCGCTGGCCGTCGTCTGGACACCTTCTTTTTTCGCGTTTTCGTCGAGAAACTGCTGGTTTTTATCAGTCACAAGCAAAATCCTCTAATGGATCAGGGTCAGAATATGCGACAGGCGGCGGGTATCGCTTGCCAGCAACCGGGCCAGATGCCGTCCACTGCTGACCAGAAATTCGCGCCGTGCCTCGTCCCCATCATAACACAAAGCGGCATAGCGCAGCGTCATGGCGATCAGATCATCACTCGGCACTTCCGACGCCTGAAGCAGCAGCCGCAGATAATCCGGTTTATGGGTAAACGCGCAGACTTCATCCGCTGTACACAGGCTGACCGCGTGCAGGCTCATCGGTGGGCGCGGCGGCAGGCTGTGGAAAAAGCGCTGGCCGTTGTAAAAGCCGATATTCAGCACACTGATCTCGACCGGGATCAGGCGGTTTTCGCGCTGGTCCCGCAGAATCGTCGGGTTGACCGCTTCCGCCATCACCAGTTCGCTGATCATCAGGTCGTCGCGGATCTCGACGGCGTAGATCAGGCCGATTACCCACTGGTTGTCATCGTTCGCAACCTGAACTTTTACAAATGCGCCGAAATCATGGCGCTGGCTGATATTGGCGCTGTGCGTGCCGCAGGTATAACCGCGTGTGCTGGCACGCAGCACCCGGCCAACCGTATCGAATTGAGTGCTGCTGTCCATCAAGGCGAAATATCCTCTTACTTGCTGACCTGTTACTTACGGTATGACAACCAATCGAAAACCTGTTCGATTTTTATCGTTAGCATAGCCCGAAAACCGCATCGGATGCAAGCATTAAAGTTAAGAAGCGTTTGAGGGCAGGGTTCTGTACGGCTGTACCTGTATGGCTGGTAGATGCGCTTTGACCATACGCCTCAACGTGTATTTTGTAGGCACGCCCGACGGGGCGTCCGTCGTGGCTGTATTAAACCTATCCAATCCGCGTAACATATTCACCGTTGGACAACGCAGGCATTGTCCCTACCCGCCTCAACAAATCACGGCACCAGCACTTCCGGCAAACGCTGTGACGGGGGCAGATAATCCACCACACTGAACAGCACCGGCGCGCTGGTCTGCGTGCTGCCGTCGGATAACTCCACGCTGGCCGTCAGCTCATATTCCCCGACCGCCAGCGGCCACCATAGCTCGAAGACCTGGCCGCTGGCCGCACCGACCGTCGCGACCGGCTGCTGATTGAGCGCAAACGTCACCGACAGCGCGTTGGGTGGAGCCGAAGCCCGCATCCGAACGCGCTGTGCATCCACAGGCTGTGTCGGGTCGATCTGATAGGTGATATACGGCGCAGGGGATAAAATCCGCACGGTCTGGCTGTTGGCGGCCACCGTCTGCGGATCGCCACCCGTGCCGAAACCCTGTGGCAGCAGACGCAGGCCATTTTCCCGCGCCCAATCCTGTGCTTCTGGCGGCAGCGCGACAAAGGTCTGCGGCATCCGGCGTTCTGGCGGCGTGTTCTCGTCCGCAGGCAGGCCGGTCTGAATATCCACATCGATCACCTGATAAACCTGATCGTACTCGGTCGGCGCGGTGCCGGGGATAAACCATTCGCTCTTTCGCAGCGTACAGGCTGACGTCGGCAGCAGCCCACTGATCGCGCACACTTCGACGCGCTCCAGTTCCGCCGGACGCTGGAAGCCGTTTGCTGGCCGTCCGACCAGCACCCGCCGCATAAATTCATTCCAGATCGGGGCCGCGCCGCTGATGCCGGTCACATCGACCATCGGCGCGTTATTGGTATTGCCCACCCACACACCGACCACCAGATCAGGCGTATAACCGACCGTCCAGTTATCGCGGAAATCGGTGGTCGTGCCGGTCTTGGCCGCCGCCGGACGCGCCAGATCAAGTGCGCTCACCCGCCCGAATTCCTCTGCTCGTGCGCTGGAGTCGCTCAGGATGTCGTTAATCAGAAAGGCGATGCGCTCGTCAATCACCCGCGCCGACGGTCGCGGGGGCTGCCACTGATACAGCACCTCGCCGCTGTCCCGCACGGTGACGCGGGTGATCATCACCGGCTCGATGCGAGAGCCGCCGTTGGGGAAGATGCTGAACGCCTGCACCAGATCCAGCAGACGCACTTCGCCGCCGCCCAGCGTCACCGCCAGATCAACCTGCGAATGCGTCGCCAGTGTCGTCAGGCCAGCGTTGACAGCAAGCTGCACCATCCGTTCAATACCGACGCTTTCCAGCGCCACCACCGCCGGGATGTTATACGACGACGCCAGCGCTTCCCGCACCGATGCCGGGCCGTGTTCGCGGAAACCGTAATTGGCCGGCAGATACGGTTCCAGCCGCCGCGTGACAAACGGCGTTTTCACATCCAGCACCACCGTCGCCGCCGTCCACGGTTCCGGCAGGGTGGGATTCATCGCCGCCGCATAGGTGAAGGGCTTGAGCGCACTGCCCGGCTGACGTAATGCCAGCGCCGCATTGACCGCGCCGTCAATCATCGGATTGAAATAATCCGGGCTGCCGAGCATAGTCAGCACTTCCCCGGTCAGCGGATTGATCGCGACCACCGCCGCACTGCTGGCATTGGCCGGGACTTCGCGTGTGTTCAGCCGTTCCAACTGACGCCGCACCGTCACCTGTGCTGCCTGCTGCCAGTCGAGATCGAGCGTCGTCACCACATCGAGTCCGTCACCGTACAGGCGATCCGGGTAGAGGCGTCCGAGCTGCGTCCAGACGGCCATCACGAAATGCGGCGCCTGAATCGGAAACGGACTGGCCGCGAACTGGAGTTCGTCTTTCCGTGCCTGCTCCGCCTGTGTGGAGGTAATCGCGCCGTACTGCACCATCAGATTGAGGACGACATCCTGACGATCCTGCGCCACTTCGAGATTTGTCAGCGGATCATAGGCCACCGGCGATTGCAGCAGACCGGCCAGCAGCGCACATTCCGCCAGCGACAGGCTCGCCGACGATTTGCCGAAATAGGCCCGTGCCGCCGCTTCGATGCCATAAGCCAGATTGCCAAAATACGCCTGATTGAGATACAGCGCCAGCACCTCATCCTTCGAATAGCGGCTCTGAAGCTGAACCGCCAGCGCCATCTCGCGCAGCTTGCGATGCACCGTGCGTGCTGCCCGCTGCTGTGGGTCCAGCAGCAGAATGCGCGCCACCTGCTGCGTGATCGTGCTGCCGCCGGACATCACCTCACCGCCGCTGACATTGATCCACACGGCACGCACAATCCCCACCGGATCAACGCCCGGATGCTGGTAGAAGTTGGCATCTTCAGTCGCGATCACGGCGCTGCGGCAGTGCTGCGGGATAGCTTCCAGCCCGACCACCGTATGCCGTCCCTGTTCCGGCGGCAGGATCTCATACAGCAGTTTGCCGTTGCGGTCATAGATGCGGGTAGAAGGCAGCGCCATGCCGTTCTGAAGCAGGTCAATCGACGGCAGATCGTAAAAGACCCACACCACACCGGCGGTCAACACCGTCAGCAGCATGATCAGCGTACCGGCAATAATCCTGCGGCGCAGCGGCCACTGTCTGATGTGCTGTATAAGCTGCTGGAGTCGGGATCGGGGCATCGGGATTTCGCTTTGTGTCTACCGGCGTTTATGGTTTGCTGTCTGCTGTCTGTATCGTATACCGCCTTGCGTCCGGCGTGAAGACATCCACAGGGCATCCGTACAGCAAACGCCGAGTT
>CAYNDH010000010.1:48525-55607 GCA_964395665.1 uncultured Anaerolineaceae bacterium | reverse complement strand
CATTCATGAATGGCATGGCCTTATAACCCGCGCCCAGCCAGCGAGAGAACTCCAGCCCGGCTTCGCGCAGGATGAGCGACTCCGGTTCAAATGCGCCATGTACTCGCTTTTCAATTCCGATGATATTCGGCCATGTCGAGTGGACTTTATACCCGATGGCGTGGTATGTAATCCCCTCTGGTGAGATGTCAAGGCGAGCGCGGGTCATCAGCCAGTAGCCCAGGATGCAGGTAAACAGCAGTGTTCCGCCCAGCAGCGCCATTGACAGCCCGCGAGTATCATCATCGGATATGGCATAAATCATGCCCAGCGTCAGCACACTGAGGACAATCACTGGAACAACAAACCGCACCGGTGACTGGACGCGAAAAGTCCGGACGTTATGCATTAAAACTTCCTGCAAATGCCGCAGAAATGGATGACGGATTCACCGGCGGCGTTCGGCGATCAGCTTCTGATAGTATGCCAGCAGATCGCGATTCTGACTATCGCCCCACAGCATCGGCAGACGGCTGACTTCCAGCCCCCAGCCATCCTTGCGTCCCGTCTTCTGGCTCAACCCGACTTCGGTACCGTAGTAGATCACCGGCGGCTGTGGCAGGCGCATCTGGGCAGTGGCGGCACGCTTCAGCGCGTCGATGTCGCCGTTGGCCGCAAACAGGAAGCGATCCATATCATGATTATCGAGAAAGGTCGGCAGCAGGAAGTCATGCGGGAAATAGGCATAATGCCGTTCGGCAAATGCTTCGAATTCGGCCTCGGTCATGGAGCCATAGGCAAAGGTCCGGCGCAGCGCATCTTCCATATGAAAGTCGAGCAGGCCATCCAGCCGTCCGATGTAGGCGCGCAGGATGTCCGGCGCTTCGACCACCTCACCGAACGAGAAGCTGTCCGGTTTCACAGCGCGGCACGCCGCACGGAAATCGACCCAGAAATCAGGGCCGGGGCCGTTGGCATGATCCAGCCGGTAGCCATCGACATCGAACTCGCGCAGCCAGTACTGGGCGATCTCCAGCATCCATGTGCGGGCCGCCGGAGAATTGAGGTTGATGAACGGCATAGTCGCGACGCCGAAGAAGGTCTTATAGCCGATCGGGTCCTGATCGTCAAAGATAAACCAGTCGCGGTAAGTGCTGGACGGGCTGTTGAGCGCATCGACGAAATACGGATGCTCATTCGAGATGTGATTACCGACGAGATCCAGCAGTACGCGGATGCCCCGCGCATGCGCCGCTTCGACCAGTGCATGCAGGGCTTCATCTCCACCCATGCGCGGCTCGACATGCAGATAATCGGTGATGTCATAGCCGTGATGCGTCGGGCTGGGGAATGTTGGGCTGAGCCAGATACAGTCCGCCCCCAGCGCTTCAATATAATCGAGCTGATCACGCACGCCCCACAGCGTCCCGCCGTAGAAGCCGCTGAGGTTATCCGGCTGAAGCCATTCCTGCCCATGCCCGGGATAAAACCGGTCTACAAAGACCTGATAAATCACGGCATCCCGCGCCCACTGCGGGATATGAAAGCGGTCTACAGAATAGGCAAAGGTGTCAGGCTTCGCAACTGCTGACGGCGGATCACTGGGCAGCGGTTCACCACGGAAGAACGCCGCCGCCGCCCGTTCCGTCGTGGCCTTGAACTCCGGATAATCAGCGAAGACCTCATCCTGCGCGTCATCCTGACTGTTCCATGCGCTGATGCAATAACGTACAGTCGTTCCTTCCGGCTGCGGGGGCAGCACACCACGCCACACCGCGAGATAGGCCCATGCCAGCGTGTCCCACACCAGATCGACGCGTTCCAGTGTCAGATGCAGGCCGTTTTTCGCCGTTCCACGCCACCCGTCAGGTGATGAGCCATCCGTTGTGTAATACAGGCTGACGCGGTCCGCACGGATATCCTGCCCAACCCTGACGGTGATTGTCACCGGCTCTCCCGGCAGTGGATCAAGCGGCGTCATATCATGGTGATGCTGGACACCCCGCCGCAGCACACGATGATGCACCAGTTTCAGATCATCATTGGCAAGTGTCCCGAAAATAAAATCCACAACGGTTTCCCTTTATGACCTGCACTCGCTGCTAACCCAATAAAACACAAGGGCGGTGCATGACCGCCCTGTGCGCAGGGACACGGCACTGCCGTATCCGCGCCCATAACCCATTTTCAGATAGACTTTAGAACGTCAGCCCTTGACCGCGCCCTGTGTCAGCCCGCCGACGATCTGATCCTGTAACAGCAAATAGACGATCACGACCGGCGTGGCCGAAAGCAGCGCTCCGGCGGCGAATTTCCCCCAGTCTCGATTGAAGTCGGCATTGATAAACTCATACAATCCGACCATCAGCGTCCAGTTGGTTTTATCCCGCAGCAGCAGACGCGCCAGCACGAATTCGTTAAATGTACCGACAAAGGTCAGCACAGCAACCACCGCCAGAATAGGGCGCACCAGCGGGAAGATCAGCAGCCAGTAAGTCTGCCAGTGACTGGCGCCATCCACCATGGCCGATTCATCAATCTCACGTGGGACGGAGTCGAAGAATCCTTTCATCAGCCATGTATTCAGGCCCATCGCCCCGCCCAGATAGACAAGGATCAGACCGCCAAGGCTGTTCAGGCCAAACATCTCCAGCCAGGTCCAGTCCATAAACTCCAGGAACGGCAGGGCTTCGGGGATGACCACAGCCAGCCGCCCGACCTGCTGAAGAATCAGAAAGAGCGCAATCATCGCCAGCAGATTCGGGAACACCTGAATCAGCAGGATACCGAGCAGAAGCTGCCGCCGCCCCGCAAAACGGAAGCGTGAAAACGAATAGGCCGCCAGCGCGGTAATCATGACATTCAGAAAGGTGGTGACGGTCGCGACGATGAGGGAATTGCCGATCCAGTTCCAGAACGGGAACAGATTCAGCTCTTCGAACATCAGCGCACGGAAGTTGGTAAACAGGGCGGCAACATTGTCCACATTACGCGGGATCAGCGAGCGTGTCACGAGCGATCCGGACGGGTTAAAGGCCGACGCAATGATAAACATGATCGGGAACAGCGCAAAAATGATGGCAATGGCGATGATGATCATGCGGAATGTCAGCCCCAGGGCTTTGTCCCGCCGGTTTGAGACCGCTCTGGTCGCAACGCGGCCCCGAGTCTGTGTTGTACTAGACATTTTCGCCTACCTGTTCCCAAGTTCTCGTAAAGCGATATTGCAGCAGTGTGACCGATGCAACAAGCAGGAAGATGACGATGGTAATTGCAGATGCATACCCATAATCGGCCTGATTGCTGAAGGCTGCCTTATACACGTAGCTGATCAGGATATCCGTCTGCCCTGCCCCGGCGATAGGTGATCCGGGGATGGGGGGATTACCGTTAGTCAGTGCTGTAATCAGCAGGTAATTATTGAAGTTGAACGTAAACGAACCGATCAGCAGCGGACCCACCGCCACCAGCAGCAGCGGCAGTGTGATCCCCCAGAACTTCTGCCACGGGTTCGCGCCATCGACCGACGCCGCCTCATAAATATCAGAGGGGATCGACTGAAGCGCACCGCTGCAAATCAGCATCATGTACGGGTATCCCAGCCACAGGTTCACAAATAAAATGGCGAACTTGGCCCAGATTGGATCGAGCAGCCACGGGATGTTGGCACTAATCAGCCCAACGTCACGCAGAATGTCGTTCACAATACCCAGATTCTGGTTGAGCATCCCGCGCCAGACGACGATGCCGATCACACCGGGAATCGCGTAGGGAATCAGCAGAAGCGACCGAATCAACTTGCGTCCAGGGATAATCGGATCATTCAGCACCAGTGCCATTCCCAGACCGACGGCAAATGTGGACAGCACAGATGCGAAGGCGAAGAACACCGTCCACATAAAAATATCAATCAACGGGCCGCGTAAGCCAGGTTCCGTGATCAGGCGATTGAAGTTCCCAAAGCCGACATCGACACGGTAGCCGGGATTCAGCGACTGGGCTTCGAGATTGCCTCTGGCGCCTTCCGGCACAAAGAAGCCGATCTCATCATTCGCCACAAACAGCGTGCCGGTTCCCCGGTCAACAATGGCGTCACGCTCAGGATCATACTCATAACGCGCCACGGTCGGTCGGGCGGCGGTATTACGCCCTGTGATGCCTGCGGTATCCTCATCATCGCCGAAGATAATACCCTGAAGCGTGCTAAGTGAACGGGTACGCTGCCCACGGTCCAGCAGGGTGAAGCCGTCATACTCTTCTGGCGGATCTTCAGGCGCCCCTTCGACCACCGCAATCGTTTCACCTTCCTGTGCAAAAACTGTTTCTGTACTGCCATCATCGGCGGCACGTGTCATCCAGAGGGCATACGTCCCATTCTCATCGCGGTAGGCTTCCCAGCGATAGACCAGCGCCCCTTCTGCCACGAAACTGCGATCCTGATTCTGGATCAGGCGAATCGCCTGTTCCTTGGCAAACAGATTACCATCGCCGTAATTGGTGAATGCCGTCGAGACGGTGAAGATAAGCGGATAGATCACCAGCAGAATAACCAGCATCAGCCCCGGCGCAAGCCAGCGTATGGGATACAGACTGGGGACGAAAAATACGACATTGGCAAAAATGGTGATAAACGTGATGACGGCTGCCAGGCCGTAATTAGCGTCGTAAATAAAGCCATACACAAGGATCAGCGCGAAAGCATCAAGGAGCATCAGCCCCAGAAACTTCAGCACTGTGGTGATGGTCCCTGCAGGTGGTTTGGAGTCACCTGTATCGGTGGGTGAATTCGATTGTGTGGTTGCGGCTACCATTGACTGCGGCGCGGTGTTCTGATGTCCGGCGTCAGGTGGTGAAAGGTCAACCCCTCTTACCCGGCATCAGCATCTGCCTGCGCCTCGTTCCTTTCGACTAAGCCTGTAAAAATCAGCCTTCTATGATTCTAGTATATTCTGCTGCATCAGGTCCAATATTGCGAAACTACCTTGCGGGATTGGTTAGAGAAAAGGGCTTGCAGATTCCTCCGCAAGCCCCATCTTTCTGCAAATCTCAGATGCCAGTCTCAGACACCAGACCGCAGGTGACTAGTTATTGACGCTGTCAGTGATCAGGTTGGTATTGTCGTCATAGGTGAAGGTGACTTCGGTATCTTCGGCCAGCACCAGCGCGATATTGCCGCCGTCCATTTCGCCGTCCACACCGTAGTTTTCAGCCCATGACTTGTTGATGGCGATCTTGTATTCATATTCGCCAGCAGGCAGCGCGAAGGTGCCTTCAAAAACACCATCACCGTCTTCGTCGGTCAGCGCTGAAGCATCGCAATCCGGTGCCCAGTCCGCAGCACAGCCAGCTTCATCCTGCAGGCTGCCGACCAGCGTCACCAGACGCTCATCCGAAGCCATCAGGCCGATCGCATTGATCACACCTTCAGCAGCGGTGTTCATCGCCACTGTGGGATCTTCACCAAGGCTGATTGAGGTCAGCGCGGCGTCAGTCGCACCCCAGACAGCGCCCATTTCCGGGATCGCAGGCATCGGGATGGCGTTTTCACCGGCGATGTTGAACAGTTCAACGTTCGGGTCGGCGCTGGTATCAACGTCAACGAATGCGGGCGGACGACCACCCTGATCGAAGATCGCCTGCATGAAATCAGCACTGGCGACAAAATCGAGCAGGAAGGTTTCAGCCTCAAGCGGCTGGTCGCTGAACGCACTGATCACGAAGCCCTGACCACCCGCGAACGGCTGGCTGACTTCGCTGCCGCCTTCGGCCACGGGCATCGGGTCAACCGAGTATTCGAAACCACCGGCTTCGGCAGCTTCTGCAATACGGGCGCTGAACCAGGGGCCGGTCACGATCATGGCGGCTGCCCCGCTGGTGAACAGCTCGAAGGCCACATCGTCGTCCACGTCGGGCGTCATCAGGCCGTCGTTATACATGCCAGACAGCCATTCGGAAGCGGCCAGCGCCCCTTCACTGTTCAGGCCGATGTCAGACACATTGAAGGAACCATCTTCATTGACGCCGAAGATATAAGCACCGAAACCAGAGAAAATCGGGAAGTTATGGTAGGTGTTACCCGTCTGCACGAGGAACGCATACTGTGCATCACCCGATTCCTGAAGCTGTTCGGCGATTTCACGCACTTCCTGCCAGGTCTGGGGTGCATCCGGCACGAGATCCACATTGCGGATCAGCGCGACGTTTTCCTGTGCATACGGGATACCCCAGAGCTGCCCCTGATAGGTGAACAGGTCGAGCGACGATTCGGTGAAGAGTTCGTTCATATCTTCATCCAGCTCAATCGGGACGATCGCGCCGTTGGCGACATACTGGCCGATGCTGTCATGCGCCGTCACCATGATGTCGGGGCCTTCACCTGCCGGGCCAGCGATCAGAAGCTGGTCACGGGCATCACCCAGACCATACTGCTGAACTTCAACCGGGATACCGAATTCTTCTTCAAACTGCTGCCCGAGTTCGCTGAGCAGCGGCGCACGTTCCGCGTCCGCCCAGATCACAAGCGGGTTATCCTGCGCCACGACCGGAAGCAGACCGGTCAGTGCAAGCAGAAGCGCCAGAGCGCTGGTTAATAACACTCTATTAAGCTTCATCCTTTTTACCCTTTCACTGAGTAATCGTTAAACCATCCCGCCCTAAGATTTAGCGGGGATGTCGGCCTGAGAGACCGAGCCGGTCAGCATCCGCCTACTAAACCCAGACTCGCAGGCCATCCACGCATCATTATAGCTTTGTCACACGGCGATCCCAACTTATAGTCCCCTGAGAGTTAGGCTAAATGCACAAAGATTACGGCCTCACGCTGAACTTTAACATTTCATTCAGACTGCGACACCTAACTGATGATGAATGTCAGTGAATCAAACTGATGAACGGCTGAAGGTATATCAGTGATATACCCTGCGAATACCTGCCTTCTGCCTGATTATGTGCCCGATGGAGTCTGAAGGAGCTGCCGCCCCTGTTCGGCATCGCGCTGGATCTGTGCGATCAGGTCAGGCAGATTGCTGAAACGTTCTTCGCCGCGCAGATAATGCACGAACGAGAACTCCAACTGCTGCCCATACAGATCACCGTCAAAATCC
>CAYNDH010000010.1:47453-48515 GCA_964395665.1 uncultured Anaerolineaceae bacterium | reverse complement strand
CGGGGTCCTGTGCCCGCAGCATGTACTCGCGGGCCCGGTTCATCCGGCCCCGCAGCATGGCGGCCCAGGCGAGCAGCAGCAGATGACCGTCACGCCCTGCTCTTCGAAGGTAGGGCGAATACCGACATTCGTCACGGCCTTGTAGGTCTCACCATTTTCGAGCGTCGCCCACCCGGCATAAATACCGAATTCTGGCAGCACCTTCTCTTCCCAGATATCGATATTCGCGGTGGGAAAGCCAATGGTGCGGCCCCGCGCCAGTCCATGGACCACTTCCCCCCGCACGGCATACGGACGCCCTAGCCAGAGCGCCGCCTGTTCCACATTGCCGTCCTGAAGCGCCTGCCGGATCTTCGAACTGCTGATCACATCGTCGTTTTCATCCGCTTTGATAAGGCGAATGGCATGAACAGTGAAGCCCCGTTCCTCCCCAAGTTCACGCAGGAAGCTGACATTCCCCTCACGTTTGTAACCGAGCGCGAAATCCTCACCGATCCACAACTCGCGCATATTGAGCGATGCCAGCATCTGTTCGACAAAATCACGGGCGCGGATGTGACGCAGGGCATCGTCAAAGGTGAGCGTGACGACGACTTCCACGCCGAGCGCGATCAGTTCTTTTGCACGCTCTTCGGGCGTCAGCAGATAGTAAGGCCCGGTCAGGCCGCGCAGCACCCGATCAGGATGCGGGAAAAAGGTCAGCACTACCGGCGTCGAACCGGTTGCAGCGGCTTCCGCCACCAGCTCATGAATGACCGCCTGATGGCCGAGATGGATGCCATCAAAGACGCCAATCGTGACCAAAGAGGGTTTCTCCAGCTTAAGTTCAGCCAGCGCAGAGGCATGAATCATGCGTGTATGCTTTCAGTATGTGATTTCAGTTATGAAACAGAGCGAACAGGTGCATACGATACCGCACGGGAGCACGCTATGCACGACGCCTATTTTAGAGCGGGTTAGGCTGCACGCAACCGCCAGATTGGATGGAGATGTCTCCGCCGTCAGTAAATACCACTTTGCGGACGGCGCACAGTGAAAGACCTCTGATTATCGCAGCGCCAT
>CAYNDH010000010.1:45662-47353 GCA_964395665.1 uncultured Anaerolineaceae bacterium | reverse complement strand
TATCGCAGCACTTTGTGGGGCTTCCACTGACCACCGGTCGCAATCAGCAGCGCCACAGTGCGGCCATCCGGGGACAGGGCATGGGACAGGGTTTCGTCGGGGATTTCGGGCGCAGGCAGGTAGCGCCCCTGAAGCACATCCTGCACCTGCTCGGCTGAAAGCTGGACAATCGGCCAGCCAGCGAGCGCGGTTTCAAGCGGCAGCAGATAACGCGCAGGTTCGGGGGATTGTGTGAGGGTTTCCAGCGCAACGGCATCTTCAATGGAGAATACACCGCTGGCGGTGCGGACCAGTCCGCGCAGGTGTGCGCCAGTGCCGAGCGCTTCTCCCAGATCATGCGCCAGACTGCGGATATAGGTACCGGAGCCGCAAACGACTTCAAGATCAAATTCCGGCGCTTCAAAATTGCTCACGGTCAGCGTGGCGATGTGGACCGGACGTGGCTCCAGTTCGACTTCTATACCCTTGCGTGCCAGTTCATAGAGTTTGCGCCCGCCCTTCTTGATGGCGCTGTAGATGGGGGGACGCTGCAAAATATCACCGATAAACGGCGGCAGCGCCGCTTCTACCTGCTGGCGGGTGATGTGACTGGCATCATGTCGGGCAGTGACATCGCCTTCGGCATCATAGGTGGTCGTCGTCTCACCCAGCCGCACCCGCGCCACATAGCGCTTGGTGGTATCCATCACATATTCGCTCAGGCGGGTGGCACTGCCCACGCACACCACCAGCACACCCGACGCCAGCGGATCAAGCGTCCCGGCATGGCCGACCTTCCTGGTCTTCAGGGCGCGGCGCACCTGCGCGACGACATCATGGCTCGTCATGCCGAGCGGCTTATCGATATTCAGGAAACCAACAGGAGCGTGATCGGTGTGATTCGATGGCATCAGGAGTCCAGTAGCATCCGGTCAGCGGATATTCAGTGAACCGGCCTGCGCAGCCTGACGCAGAAGCGGCAGCACACGTGTCACAGCAGCAGACAGCGGGCCGGGGACCGTCGCGCCGGATGCCTGACGATGTCCACCGCCGCCCAGACTCAATGCAAGGCTCGCGACATCATAGCCGGGCTTGCTGCGGAAGCTCAATTCGACGGTACCGTCGGGCTGTTCGGTAAACACTGCCGAGATCATCGCCTCTTTGACTTTGACCAGAAAACCGGACAGGCTGCTGTTCTCTGCATCTTCCCCTGCACGCTGCAAATCAGCCTGTGTGACCACCGCCCAGATCAACCCATTTTCCAGTTCAACCGAGTTGAAGACCGATTTCCACAGGTTCAGGACGGCATACGGCATCGAATCAAGTGCGCGCTGCGTGATCGCCGTCAGGGATGCACCGGCGTTCATCAGATGCTGCGCGATTTCCAGCGTGCGAACCGAGACATTACTGGTACGGAAGCCGAGTGTGTCGGTCACCAGTCCGCACAGCAGCGGGATCGCCACCGACTGCGAAAGTCCATAACCGACTGCTGCCAGCCAGTCATAGACCACTTCAGTCGCCGAAACCGCACGCGCATTGACCAGATGAATCTGGCCGAAAGCGGTATTGGTGGCGTGATGATCAAGATTGATCACCTGCTGGCTGTGTGCCCGTCCGTAAATACCAGCAGCCCCAGTACGCAGTTCGTCGCTGGAGTCCACCGAGATCATCAGATCCCATGCACGCTGCTGGCCGGTCGCCTGCTGGTCGGT
>CAYNDH010000010.1:24389-45562 GCA_964395665.1 uncultured Anaerolineaceae bacterium | reverse complement strand
CTCGGTCAGTTCCGGCAGCACGGTTTCAGCACCCGGTAGAAACCGAAGAAACTCCGGAACGCCGCCATCGACCACAAGGTCGATCTGCTTGTGCGGAAAGCGTTCGCGCAGGGCATTTCCCAGCCCCAGCAGCGAGCCAATCGCGTCACCGTCCGGGTTGATGTGCGTCACGATCAGGATAGCGGTGGCGGCATCCACAGCAGCGGCAGCAGCCTGATACTGTGCAGTTTCAATCGTCATGGGCAGATGGGTTTCAGAGGTCATCGGCTAGAAATCGTCATTTTCCAGATCATCGAAGTTCAGGATGTCATCATCCGTGCTGGCATCGTTACCCGCATCGTTACCGGCAGCGTCCGCCGGGGGGATCACAAGGCTGGAGATGATCTGATTCATGCGTTCGCCTCGTTCCAGCGTCGCATCCCAGTGGAAATGCAGTTCAGGTGTGTTGCGCAGGCGCACACGCTTGCCGACTTCACGGCGCAGAAAGCCGTTGGCGCGCTTCAGGCCGGAGAGGACTTCCTTCTCGCGGCTTTCATCACCCAGAGCGTTGACATAAATATCAGCAAACATCAGCTCCGGGTCCAGCCTGACCTCAGTCACCGTGACGCCCTGCAAACGCGGATCGCTGATCTCGCGCAGCAGCAGTTCACTCAGGATTTGCCGGATGCGATCCGACATGCGGTTTTGTTTAATACTCATGAGGGCCGTAATTTCGCTTCCAGTGAGAGACACAGACGCGCTCTCCGATGATCACTGACCCGATACAGGCTGTCAGGATCACCGGAGAAGCGCGGAAAATGCGGTTCAGTAGTGTAAGCGCAGTGATACAGGCAGAACCTGAAACGCCTAGCTTACCCGTTCCATGATGAAGAACTCGATGATATCGCCCACTTCGAAGTCATTGAAGTTGTTCAGGCCGATACCGCATTCGAAGCCGGTACGTACTTCGCGCACGTCTTCATTAAAGCGCTTAAGTGAAGACACGGTGGTATCTTCGATCAGTACACGATTCCCGCGTCTGACGCGAGCATGGGCATTACGGCGGGCTTCCCCTTCGCGGATCATGCTGCCTGCAATCGCCCCGAGCTTGGAGATGCGGAAGACCTGACGGACTTCAGCCGCGCCGATGGTCCTGGGTTCATAGACCGGGTCCAGCAGGCCCTTCAGCGCCAGTTCGATCTCTTCCAGCAGTTTATAGATCACGCTGTAGCTGCGGATCTCGACGTTCTGCGCTTCGGCAGTCCGGCGGGCCGGGTTATCAATATCGACATTGAAGGCGAGAATGATCGCGCCGGAAGCGGTCGCCAGCATTGCATCTGCTTCAGACACATTACCGACATCAGCATGCAGAATGCGGATTTTGACACCGCCCTGATTCTCCGATGATAGTTCATTCAGCGAGTCGATGATCGGCTGAATCGATCCCTGAACGTCAACCTTCAGGATCAGGTTCAGTTCCTTCGCCTTGCCTTCTGCGACATTTCTGAAGATGTCTTCCAGCGAAACGGTCGGACGCGCCGCACCCGCCTGCACTGAATTCGCTTCGTTCGTACGGTCTTCAGCAAGCTGCCGTGCGACCTTGTCACTGGCAACCCGTTCAAACTGGGTTCCCGGCAGCGGCGCACCGTTCAGTCCAAGCACCCGCACCGGATACGACGGTGGCGCACTCTTGATCTGGCGTCCGGTCTCGTCGAACATGGCACGGATGCGTCCGTAGCTGGTCCCGGCGATGATGGCATCACCACGGTTCAGCGTTCCATTCAGCATCAGCAGTGTGGCAAGCGTGCCCTGGCGCGGGTCCATTTCAGACTCAAGTATCACACCAGCAGAATTGGCATTCGGATTCGCGGTGATGTCGATGGTTTCAGCCGTCAGCAGCAGGGCTTCGAGCAGGTCATCGATTCCCTCACCCTTAACGGATGCCACCGGGATCATCAGCACATTACCGCCCCAGTCATCCGGGGCAAGGCCGAGATCGTTCAGTTCCTGCTTCACCCGTTCGACATTGGCATTGCGCTTGTCAACCTTGGTGATTGCCACCACAACCGGGATATTGGCGGCCTGTGCATGGATCAGCGCTTCACGCGTAGTGGGCATCACACCGTCATCAGCGGCTACCACCAGCACAGCGATGTCCGCACCCTGCGCACCACGGGCACGCATCGCGGTGAAGGCTTCGTGACCGGGTGTGTCAAGGAAGGTCAGCGTGCGGCCATCCTGTTCGACACGATACGCGCCGATATGCTGGGTAATGCCGCCAGCTTCGCCTTCAGCAACTTTGGTTTTGCGAATGGTGTCCAGCAGGGTGGTCTTGCCATGATCGACATGGCCGAGGATGGTGATAATCGGCGGGCGCGAGACGAGATTCTCGCGTTTTTCTTCGGCATACATCTTGCGCCAGACCTGCGTGCTGTTCTGGGCGCGTTCGCGTGCAACTTCTTCAGCGGCAATTGCGCTGGCGGACTGCGCTTCGTAGCCAAAGTCCTCAATGACAATTGCAGCGGTATCATAGTCAATCTGCTGATTGATTGAGGCCATGATCCCATTGGCGATCAGCTTTTTCATGACCTCAATGGGGCTGGCCTTGATCAGTTCAGCCAGTTCTCGCACGCTTAGATAATCCGGTACGAGTACAACCTGTTTTTCCTGTGCCATAGTTCCTCCTAGTTGAACAGGAGGAAGCCATGCACACAGACGTGGGCTACCTCACTGCTCGTTGTAAATCAGATGTTTATTACTTTCTCGGATCGCGCTGCTCGCCACAGCGGTACGCCATCCTCTCACGAAGATCAGGCCCTTCATGAGGTTGGCGTTGCCTGCTGCAAGCGGCGTCGATCATCGGTGCTGAGCGTCATCCGCAGAGCCTTTACGAGAATGTCAGTTTCCTGAGCACGCCGCCAGCAGGTGGGATTGTCGCATAGGTATGCCCCACGCCCATTCTGCCTGCCAGTTTTGTCAACCACGATACCCGCCTCTGTTCGTACCAGGCGCGTCAGATGTCGCTTGGAATCCTTCGTGCGGCACACCACACAGCTCCGCTGCGGCATATGCTTTCTTGAAGGGGTGAGACTCTGCGAACGCTGCTGCTCATTCATACTCTTCCAGCCACGCATCTAGGGGATTGCGATTGTGTTTACGACGCCGTTTCACCCGCACATGTCCGGAACTTTCGTCCATCACGAGCTGGCGGCGCTTATCACGCTTACCTGATTTGTGCTTTTTGTGCTGGCGGGTGACTTCGGAAAAGTCGAGGTCAGCCGCCGGTAAATGATCAATGCCATCATCCGGAAGTGTCTCCGGATTCTGCCGCTTCTTCTTCTGGCTCTTACGATCCCAGTCGATCCGGTTGTCGTCATCCACCCAGACCAGATTGGGGGATTGTGTAGCAGGTGAGTTGGATTTTTGATCGCGCATCGCTTTGTGATCTGCTTCAGTGATTACTCAGTTTCATCCCAACTATCTTTACGGCTGCCCTTGCGACGCCGCTTGACGACCATCTCACCGGATGTCTCGTCGAACATCAGATGACGGCGCTGCTGACGTTCCTTCTTCTTCTTGCCCTTCGACTTGCTGCCTTCGACCAGGTCGTCCTCTTCCTCAAGTTCAACAAGTTCAACTGGGAATTCTTCGACTTCGAATCGTTCGCGCTTGTCCCGTCCCCGTGCATCACGATCTTCATCAATGACGGCGGTCTCAAAGAGCGCCTGATCACTGCCCGTGATGGATGGTACTTCATCCACCGCTTCTGTAGGGCTCGGTGCCTCTTCAGCGGCCTCTTCCTGCGCTGGCTGTCTGGCAGCGGTTTCTTCTGCTGGTGCTTCGTCGTACAGTTCCGGCAGCACTAATTTATCCAATGCTTCCTGCACCAGCAACAGCGCATTCTCTGAATGCCCACTCAGCAGACGACGCAGCCGCGTTTCATCGATCAGGAAGCGCAGCATGATCTCGCCTGCGTTTTCCAGCGGCTGAAGGGCTTCTATAATAGTATCCGGCAAATCGAGCTTTGTCACCGGGATTTCGAAGGCGCGCTGCGGCAGCGTGCTCTTGACCGCGTAGATTTCGGCCAGGCGTGCCTGACGCGCTTCCAGCTTCATCGCCAGCAGGCGACGTTCCGCCAGATCAGCAAATTTGCTAAGGGTGTTATATTCTTCCGGCTGAATTGTCAGGCTGTTGGATTTCTTCTGGTTGATACGCTCGACTTCTTCGACCAGTTCGGGCCGCTTTTCAGCGATTTCGTTCAGCGGCGGCGTGCTGATCTGTGCCAGCGCAGTTGCCACAGCTTCGGTCACGCTCTTGATGTCGATACGCCAGCCGGTCAGCTTGGCGGCAAGGCGTGCATTCTGCCCTTCGCGGCCAATCGCCAGCGAGAGCTGATCATCCGGGACGACCACAACCGCCGTGCGGCCTGCATCCGGATCATCATCCAGATACACACCCGTCACACGGGCTGGGCTAAGCGCCTTCTTGATGAATTCTTCCTGATTGGGATTCCACTCGATGACGTCGATCTTCTCGTCGTGGAGTTCCTTAACGATATTCTGGATACGCACACCGCGCATCCCGACACATGCGCCTACCGGGTCGATACCTTCCTGAAGCGCGGCGACCGCCACTTTCGACCGTCCGCCAGCTTCACGGGCGATATTCTTGATTTCGACCTGTCCGTTGTAAATTTCGGGGACTTCAAATTCCAGCAGGCGGCGGAGCATATTGCGGTGGCTGCGGCTGACGATAATATGCGGGCCACGGGGAGTCTTGCGGACTTCAACCACGTAAACGCGGATCTTGTCGCCCGACTTGTAGCGCTCGCCGTGAATCTGCTGATTGCGCGGCAGTGAAGCTTCAGCGCGACCGTTGTTCAGGGAGACCGTGACATTACCGTTATTCACGCTCTGAACAGCAGCCCCCATGATTTCACCTTCTTTGGAGATGAATTCTTCATAGAGAGCGTTGCGTTCTGCTTCGCGGATGCGCTGCAAAATGACCTGCTTGGCCGTCTGCGCGGCGATGCGGCCAAAATTCTTCGTTGTCCCCTGCACCTGCACCATGACCATATCGCCATAATCAGCGTCAGGGTCATAGTAGCGTGCGGTTTCAAGGTCAACTTCAGTGGTCGGGCTAATCACCCCGTCCACCACTTCCTTTTCAACAAAGATCTTCGCCCGCCCCGTCGCCGGGTCAATCGATGCTTCGACCTGCTGTGCAGCGCTGGCATTGGCGTCACGCCGGTAAGCGGAAATCAGTGCAGTCTGCAAAGCATCCAGCACAAGTTCGGGCGGCAGCGTGCGTGCCTGCGCGATCTCGTTAAACGCTATTTCAAACTCATTTTTCATACTTGGTTTATCACACCCCAGGTGAGGGAACTTCGCAGGTTATGCCCGCTGTCCTGTGAGGTGGCGACATAAACTGCTCTTAGAACGAAAGAAATCTGTGAAGGAGATAGAGACGAAAAAAGTGGGGGGTGCCCACTTCTTCAGAACATGCTCGACTGCCCTCTATCCTAGCATAGACCGCCGCGCACTGTCAAGAGAATTTCAGCGTGCGTTACAACTTCTAAAGGAAATTTATGCGTTTCTGATACGATTCCTTAAAAGTCACATCCTCTCCTGATCTGCACAATTTTTAACCAGGGTATAATCTTTGATATTGAGCACGGTTCATTGAGTGTTCCGGTTCTGATAAAACATTTATGCTGCTCTATTGAAAATTACTTTAACTTTGGTTAAAATAGTTTAAACTGTTGGTTACAAAGGCAGGTAGTTATGGTTACCGCACACGGAGATCAACTCAAAACCCTTCAGGAAGACCGCCGTAAATCTGAACAGCAGCAGGAGTCGCTGCTGCGCTTTTCACAGGGTCGGATGGAGATTGCGCTGGTCGTGATTACGGGTGTGAGCCTTGCCCTGAGCTGGGCGCTCGAAGGCCGTATCTCTGATACCCTGATCACGATCCTCAACCTGATCTCTTATGCCGCCGGGGGCTTCTTCGGCGTCCGCGCTTCGCTCGAAAGCCTGAAGATCATCAAATCTGAAGACGATGACGCCGACAGCAAGCCGCAGATCGACGTCGATACGCTGATGATCCTTGCGGCTATCGGCGCTGCCCTGATCGATCAGTGGCGCGAAGGGGCGATGCTGCTGTTCCTGTTCTCGCTCAGCAACGTGCTTCAGGATTACGCGATGGGCCGCAGCCGTCAGGCCATCCGCAGCCTGATGAAGCTGTATCCGGATGATGTGCGCGTGATCCGTGACGGCAAAAGACAGATGATCAGGCTGAACCAGATCCGCCTTGGCGAAATGGTCCTCATCCAGCCGGGTGAACGGATTCCGGTCGATGGCGTGATACGCTCTGGCGCGTCGGCGGTCGATCAATCTCCCATCACCGGCGAATCGATCCCGGTGGACAAAGCCGTCGGGGATCATGTCTTCGCCGGATCGCTCAATGTTCAGGGTGCGCTGGATGTCGAAGCCACACAGACGGTCAGGGACACGATGCTGGCACGCATCATCCAGATGGTGGAAGACGCGCAGGAAAACAAAGCCCCGACCGAGCGCTTTATGGAGCGCTTCGAGCAGGTCTACGCCAAAGGCATTCTCGCCTTCACCGGTCTGATGATCGTCATCCCGCCGCTGCTGTTCGGCACGGATTTCTCGGCAAACTTCTATCGCGCCATGGTCGTCATGACGGTCGCAGCGCCGTGTGCGCTGGTCATCAGCACACCGGCCAGCTTTCTGGCGGCGATTGCCTCTGCTGCCCGCAGTGGTGTGTTATTCAAGGGTGGCGCCTATCTCGAGGGGACTGCCGCGCTCAAGGCGATTGCCTTCGATAAAACCGGCACACTGACCAAGGGCAAGCCCGCTGTGACCGATGTCACCCCCTACGGCGGCATCAGTGAGACTGCCCTGCTGCAAATCGCGGCATCGGTTGAAGATCGCTCGCAGCATCCGCTGGCAAAGGCCATTGTCCAGGCCGCCGAATCGCGCGGCGTCAGCCTGCTGCCCCTGCGTGATTTCACATCGACCGCCGGGCGCGGTGTCGAAGCCACAGTCGAAGGTCAGCACATCCAGATCGGCAGCCCGGCCTTCTTCACCGATATTCCCGACGAACTCCAGCGGGTTCGGGCGCAGTTGGAAAACGACGGTAAGACCGTCATGCTGGTGCGTCAGGATGACCGCTTTCTGGGGGCCATCGCCGTGATGGACGAGCTGCGGCCAACAGCGCGGCAGATGGTCGCAGATCTGCATGACGCCGGCGTCGCCGTTATCATGCTGACCGGGGATAACCAGCGAGTCGCGCAGGCCATCGCCCGTCAGACCGGGATCGACGCAGTCTTTGCGGAACTGATGCCGGATGAGAAGGCCCATATTATCGAGCAGGTCCGGGCCAGATACGGTCCCACCGGCATGGTCGGAGACGGTGTGAATGATGCCCCGGCACTGGCGACCGCCGATATCGGCATCGCAATGGGGGCCGCCGGGACCGATGTCGCGCTGGAAACCGCCGATGTCGTGCTGATGGGTGACAAGCTGGAACTGATCCCCCATGCCCTGCGGTTGAGCCACAAGGCACGCCGTGTGGTGTGGCAGAATATCAGCTTCTCGCTGCTGGTGATTGTCATGCTGCTGGCGGGGGCATTCTTCATCAGCCTGCCGCTTCCGCTCGGCGTGCTGGGGCATGAAGGCAGCACGGTGCTGGTGGTGCTGAACGGGTTAATCCAGCTTCTGCTGATCCCGGAGATCCAGCGGCGGCGCGGGGCAGGTTTATCGGCCCCGACCGTCACAGCAGCAGCGTAAACGCACCGGCATCTGAAGCGTAACCAACACCAATCACATGCAGAAAGGCGCTGGCCCGGTCAGCGTCTTTTTTTGCCGTGGATCAGCATGACGCTACAATGAGATCATGGTTACTCTAC
The DNA here is from genome assembly GCA_964395665.1 of uncultured Anaerolineaceae bacterium. GTDB lineage: Bacteria > Chloroflexota > Anaerolineae > Aggregatilineales > Phototrophicaceae > JAEZAF01. The sequence goes on along the minus strand of CAYNDH010000010.1, from coordinate 37,650 downwards.
ATGAAGAAAGACGCTGTCAATGGAAAATCCGCTTGAAATAGCACCCCCTGAAGATAAGCTGGAACGTGTCTCCGCTTTTGCCCGTGATCTGGCCTACGGGGCGATTCAGGAATTGTGGCCGAATATGTTCTCCGGCTATCAACTGAATGCCAAAGGGCTGGAACTGCGTATTCAAAGGGATGAAGCCCTCAGGAAGCTGTTGTCAGAAAAATGGCAGGATGATGCGCCATCACATCTGCTGCTGGCGACATACGGCTACTTTCAGGAACATCAGCGGGCAGAGCGTGGTCGCATTGATTACACCCTGACACAGCAAGCCTTTGATCTGCTGGCGCAGCCCGCCGCGCCGCCGTCGGTCTTTATCTCATACAGTCGGTCACACAGCAGCGCTTTCGGCTTACTGATCGAAGCACGGCTGCGGCTGGCGGGTAATCCTAACCCGTTTATCGACAAGAATCTGACTCCCGGCGAAGTCTGGAACACCCAGCTTGAACAGCAGATCGCCAGCGCCCGCTATTTCCTCTGTCTGGTCGGCCCACAGACCATGCAATCGCCATATGTCCGTCAGGAACTGGAATGGGCGGAGAAGTACGGCTGCACGGTGATCTCGGTCTGTCATTCAGGCGGCGTGATCGATGAAAACGCGCCAGAGATCCTTCAGCGCCGCCATGCGATCTTTGTACGCGGTGAGACAGCGCTCGATTACGAAACAGCCATTAATCAGGTCCTCAACGCACTGGGCTATGCGACCTACTGATTGCATCTTCCGTTTGCATTAACCTGTTGCATTAACCTGTTGCATTAACCCGCATCACCCTCTCAATACTGAAACGGGTTCTACATGGGAAATCCCCTTCCCCACAGTGCCTGACCCTGGGGAGTGCTGTCAGCCTGCTTATAGCATTGTGACAGCGCTCCCCGTAAAAATGTCATATAAAATGTGTGACAAGCCTCATCTTAATGCTTCTCATCTTTCTCCCAATAAATCAAATATCCATTCAATTGTTGTCGTGAAAAATCAGGCCGTATTCACTGGCCTTTTCGAGGCAATTTTAGCCTCAGGGCAGCCGTGGCTTCGCTGTGCCATTTTTCACAATTCTGACAACTGCATCCACTGGGACCGACAACTAAAAGCCGCAAAACCATTTATTAAGGATTGCACAAAGGACTTACCTTAACTATTCATTCACGCTTACGGGCTTAGTCTATAAAGAGAAGCAGATGTAACAACCGCTTCTCAATTGAGAATTGTCACACAGCCAGGTAACTAGATGAACGCCCAATCAAACCGTTTCACCATCCGCATCATTGCTACCCTCTTCACACTGACAGCCCTTCTCGCAATCATTTCCGGAGCCAGTGCCCAGGGCGAAGCGCCCCTTCCCTTACCGCAGGACTCCGGCGCTCATCTCCGCCCCCTGTTCACCGATCATCAGCAGAGCCGCCATGCAGTGCCGCCGCTGTATCAGGGGACTGTCCGCAGCCGCACGGTGGGTGTTGATCCCAGTGCAATGAATATCACAAGTGCCGAGATTTCCGCCCGGACAGCCAGCAGCCCGCTGACGCTGAATCTGTTTGATAATCTCACCGTTACCGCGGTGAATACCTCACTTGAAACCCGCCTGAATGCCGCCGGTTATATCTGGAGCGGTCGTCTGGCTGAAGATCCGTTTTCATCTGTCGTGCTTGTCTTTGATGGTCAGCAGATGGCTGGAGAGGTCAGTTCTTCCAGCGGTAGCTATCTGATTCGCCCCGGCATGAGCGGCGAACATCACATTATCGAGATCGCGCCGGAGCTGATGGTCGAAGCCAGCGGTAATGACGCCATCCCGATGCCCGATGATCCCCCTGCATGGATGACCAGCGCCACTTCAAACACGGCTTACAGTCAGCCAGCGGGCAATCAGCCAATCGAGCTTCCCGGACGCAATAGCCTCACCACGATTGATCTGATGGTGGTCTACACACCCAAATCTGTCGCGCAGATCGGCGGCGAAAATGCAATGCGCGGCGTGATCGAAAGTCTGGTGGCCTTTGCAAATCAGGCCTATGCCCAGAGCGGTGTCCAGCATCGCCTGCGTCTGGTACACGCCGAGAAGGTATCCTACAGCGAACAGGGGATCGTGGAAGACCTGTATGCCCTCTCCGATATGTCAGACAGCTATCTGAACGAAGTCCACACCCTGCGTGATCTGTATCAGGCCGATGTCGTGACGATGATTTCCAGCAACCAGTCGTGTGGTGTCGGCTATCTGATGACATCCATGAAAAGCCATTCACCGGCATTCGCCTTCAACATTGTCGATGTCTCCTGCTCTGCCGGTCGGACGCTGGCCCACGAAGTCGGTCACAATCTCGGCGCACAGCACGATATTGATAACACCGAGATGCCCGGGGTTACACCGTATGCCTACGGCTATCAGGACCCAGGCGGCACGTTCGCAACCATCATGGCATACGGCATTAAGGGCACATGTGCCCGTAGCTGCCCCCGCATCCCGTATTTCTCGAACCCGCATCTGCGCTATAACGGCAGGCCGCTGGGCAGCGCCCATGCCGATAACGCCCGTGTCTTTGCAGAGACCGCCCCATTCGTCGCCACGCATCGCACTGGCACGCCAGCCGGGTTCCGTCTGGTGGCCCCATCGAATCAGAGCCTGCTGCCTTCGCGTGAAGCCTCATTTGTATGGCAGCCGCAGGCCGGTGCCGACCGTTACACGCTGAAAATTAACAGCGAAGACGGCAAATACAAATACAAGGTCAAGCTTGATCCCGCGCAGGTATGCAGCGCCAATCAGTGCAGCTACTCACCCGCCGCTGACAGCAAGTGGAAGCCGCGTGCCAATACATCGCACCGCTGGTTCGTAAAAGCCCGCGTCAGTGGTGTCGCACTGACCAGCAGCGAGAAATGGACGTTCAACAACAACCTGCTGCCGCAGACCATCCATGTTATCTCGCCGGTCAGCGAGCAGACCCTGAATACATCCTCTGTGGCTTTCCACTGGCAGGCAGATGCACGCCTCACCCACTATGTCCTGAAGATCAAGGACAACAGCGGTGTACGCATCTCCAAGCAGAAGTTTACCGCTGGGCAGATCTGCCCCGCCGGGACCTCTGCCTGCTCGGTCGATCTCAGGCTGGATGCAGGTGTTGCGAACGGCAATTACACCTGGCAGATTGTCGGCAAACGCGACGGCGTAAAGGGTAAAGCCAAGGCGAAATCCGTCGTCCGCATCCATCGCTAGTTGTACGGCTGATCTCTGCATACGGGCTTCAGCAGGGCGTTTCTGAAGAGTCCGCAGCAGTTGATCACAACCGGGATCAGTGTCCGCAGTTTTTCCACCGGGCACTGATCCCTGTTTTTGTCCACATAGTGATCCCGCTTATCCCCGCTGCCGGTACCAGTAGCGATAGACCGGTATAAATCCAAGTGACCTGTAGAGTGTAATTGCTGGCGCATTGAATTCGGTCACCTGAAGATAGGCCGTGTGCGCCCCGGACAGTGCAGCCGCCTTCAGCAGATGCTGCACCAGCCGCCGTCCATGCCCCTGCCGCCGCGCCTCTGGATGTGTCACGATGTCAAACAGCCCCACATATGCCCCATGACGCACCGCCAGCCCGACCGCCACTGGCATCCCCTCGTGGAAGCCGGTCGCGAAATACCGTTCGGCAGGATCAGCGGCATCACTTCCTGCAAGCATCTGCTGAATGATGCTGGCATACCGGGCCTGCCCGGGATTTATCCGGCAGAGCTGCTCCAGCCATGCGTCAGTGAAGTCAGTCATAACCGCTGCTGTGTCATCGTCGCTGTCATCGCTACCATCCGCCCATATCACACGCCGGTCACCTGACAGCGCCATGGTCAGCACAAACGCGCCGGGTAAAAGCGTATACCCGCGTGCGGCCAGCATCCCATCCAGACCGACCGGCTGGCTGGCCGATGTCAGCTTGAAACAGGTAGGCTGCCCCTGCGCGCTATACCACTGCTCACACGCTTCAACTGCCGTTATCACATCTCCGCCTTCCGCCGCACGATCCGCCGGGTATGCCAGCGGATAAACCGAATTGGCGCGGCGGGTATAGCCATCCGCACAGCCCAGGCGCCAGCCGTCAAGCTGTTTCTGGCGCAGCGGTCGCCATGCGTCAAACGTCTGCATCTCCAGATTGCCGATCAGCGCCGGATCTTCAGTCAGGGCAAATTCTGTGGCAGGCGAGTCTGTCATCAGGTGGAAAGTCCTTCAACCATTGGCTAGAATGCTGGGCAAAAAATGCTGGGTAAAAAATGCGGCACGAAACCGCGACTGCTTACAAGCGCTTTTCACAATCTTGTTTTAAACACAAATCTGACCACATTATGAGGACCTGCGAAAACCGATGAACACGATTTCCCCCTCACAACGGCTGGTGCTGGTCCAGTTTCTCTTATTTGCGCTGCTCGGACTGGCCGTAATCCTGACACCGGCCTCATCACCGCCATCCACCCGTGTGATCGGAGCCGTCCTGATCGCTGCCGGACTCGGCCTGATCACGCTGGCGATCATCACCTTTCAGGTCCATGCACGCCGCCTGCCAAACGTCAGCCCTCAGCCGCCTGATCCACAGCAGGGCGGACGCCTCATCACCCAGGGGATTTACAGCCGTATGCGCCATCCGATCTATGCTGGCGTGCTGTTTACCGCCTTCGGCATCGCCCTGATGCACGGTCATATCATCGTATGGACGGTGGTCGCGGCGCTGTACATCTTCTTTTACAGCAAATCCCGCTATGAAGAAGTCCTGCTGCTGCACACCTATCCCGATTATGCGAACTACCTGCGGCGCACCGGTCGGTTTCTGCCACGACTGGGCCGCTAGGCAAACCAGCCGACTAACCCCGGCAGATGCGGAAGTAATCCAGCGCAAATGTGACCGGTGTGCGCGGCGATGCACCCCAGAACGCGACGCGCCCTTCCTGCCACGTTTCATCCTCTGCCGATGCCATATACTGGCCGTTGATATAAAGCGTGTAGGTGTCCTGGTTGATGTCAACGCGCAGGGTATTGGTCGCGCCATCCCCTGTGCGGATGGCACCGTTATGCGTCCAGTCCACCAGTGAGGTGAAGACCGCATCCTGATAACGTGCGATCCGGTAGGCGCCATCACTGCGGATCATAAACGCCATGAAATTCTGCTCGTCCTGATAATCGAGCCATAATCCACTGCGAACACCGTCATTATCCGTAAACAGTGAGGCCGTGATGACCGCTTCAATTGTCCCATTTCGGATGGTGCGTTCGCCAAGGCTGCCCCACAAAATCGGCGCACCTTCGCCCTGTGGATCACCAATGCCGCCGCTTCGGAGGAAGTTGATCTGAAGGTTATAAGCCCCGTTGAAGATCCCGACGACATAACGGTCAGTCGTTGCCGTAAACCAGTTATTCGAGGTCGTATCCGCCTCAAAATCGTCCAGCAGCACGATCTCACAATCTGGCAGCAGGCTGAATTCCGTCAGCGGATCTCTAAGCGTAGTCGGTGCGACAAAATAGGCTTCATCGTCACCTTCAGCCATCCAGCCAATCACCGCGCCACTGCGGGCCTCAATCCTGAACCATGCGAACGACTGCCCACAGTGCGGCCCTTCCAGCACCCTGAAGGTCTCGCCGATCTGAAGCTGCGCGACCACCGAGAAACTGGTGCCTGCGCCGCGCCGGATATTCAGGGCGCGGTTATCATCCTGAAGCACATAGCCTTCCATCCCTGCCGCCAGCCGCGAAGGCCGCGTCCCCGGACAGATCGCCACCGGCGGCGGCGTACTGGTGACCTCAGACGCCAGTGCCGTCAGTGTGAGCGATGGCGAAAGGGTGCGCGTCGATGTTGCCGTAGGGCGCACTGTACGGGTTAACGTCGGCGTAAAGGTAGCGGTCGCTGTATCCGTAGGCGTTGCTGTATCCGTAGGCGTCGCCGTATCGGTGGGCGTCGCTGTCAGGGTTGGTGTCCGGCTGGGTGTCCGGCTGGATGTCTGGGTAAATGTCGGTGTCCAGTAGCTCGCCGTCGCCGTGAGATCTTCGGCATAAAGCGCGGTCAGCTCGGCAGCCAGCGTCTGCTGGAGATCCGGCGTCGGCGTAATCTCCCGGAACATGGCGGTCGCCGTGCCGAAAGCATCACGGGTGGCAAGCGCTGCCCCACGTACATCGAGCGTCCCCGTCTGTGTCTCGGTTGCGGCGGGTGTATGGGTGGATACGGGTGTTTCGGTCGCCGGTGGCTCACTGGGGGACGCCGTGGCCGCAGCCGTCTCCGTTGGCACATCGGTCTCGGTCGGGGCGTCTGTATCGGTCGCCGCGTCCGTGCCGGTCGCCGTTATCGCGTTGGTGACTTCTTCTGTCACGGCTGCGATCTGCGCCGGGGATGTCAGCGTATCACTGCCGCCAGCGCCATCTGCAACCGCTGTACCCTCAACAGGCGGTGTTCCATCGACAGGCGGATTATTTTCACGCGTAGCCAGCAGCACTGCGCCCACTGCTCCGGCGGCCAGCAGCAGCACCAGCAGGATCATCAGGCCGCCGCCGACTCGCTGCTGACGTGGTGGCGGATCTTCACGATTGGCGCTCCCGGTATGATCAGTCACGCTGCCCGCAGCCGGGTCCGTCACGCCGCTGTCATCGAGCAGGGGAAGTGACACCGGCGGGATCTCGGCCATCGTCTTTCCCGGCCCGGATGCCGGTGTGATAACGGGTGCCGGTGTCACCGTCGGATGATCAGGCAGTGCCGATTTAGGTTTAGGTGGCAGCGGTGTCATGAAGAATCCCGTCGATCCGCCGCCGCTGCCATGTACGGCCTCTTCGAGATCGGTGGCAAATATACTGGTGGATTCATACCGCTCGGCAGGATCTTTCGACAGCGCCTTCGCCAGCACATCCTTCACACCTGCTGGCAGATCCGACCGGAAGACATGCAGCGGTACCGGCTCTTCGTTGAGATGCTTATGCATCAGGACAAACGGTGTCTCGGCCTCAAATGGCAGGCGTCCGGTCAGCATGGCATACGCGGTCACCGCCAGCGCATACTGATCCGCTGCCGGGGTAACATCCTCTCCGCGCCACTGTTCCGGCGCCATATACGACGGCGTCCCCACCCACATACCACTGCCGGTCAGGGCACTGGTGGCATGTGTCAGCTTGGCGATGCCGAAGTCCACCAGAAACGCGGTCCCCTGATTATCGAACATCACGTTATTGGTTTTGACATCACGGTGAATCACGCCGCGCACATGGGCATAATCCAGTGCGCTGGCAAGCTGGCCGATGATCCGGGCCGTCTCACCCAGTGAAGGCAGCGGTCGGCCTGTACGGGCGCTGTGATCAAGCCGTTCGGCCAGTGATCCACCCGTCAGATAACGCATCACCACAAAGCTGATGCCATTCTCTGCCCCATAATCATAAACCGGGACGATATGCGGATGCTCCAGCGATGCCGATGTTCTGGCTTCACGGATAAACCGCGCCAGATAATCCGCATCATTGATCAGCGTCATATTCAGGACCTTGATCGCGACAAGACGCTCCAGCATCGCCTGATAGCCAAGATAGACCGCGCCCATCCCGCCTGATCCAAGCAGATCTCTGAGTTCATACTGGCCGAGTGTATGACCAGACAAGTTCTGTAAGCCGAACAACACCTTTTCCGTTCAGTCCCAATGGCCGGGAAAACCAGCCTTTATGCAATATCAGATCGGCTGCCAGAAGCGGCCAGATCCGCCCCTAGTATAAGAAGCCCTGAAGTGAAGCACAAATTATCCGGATCACAGCGCCGAGCGGCATACGCCTGTCGCCCATCCCACAGCCCATCATAACCGCTGGCTGGCCGGAAATGAAATCACGATCAGAAAAAACAGAAATTTGACAAATGTCACGAAAAATTCATGAGAAATAATGTGGTTATTTTCTCATCTCTGACTTATGCTTATAGAGTAGCCGTACAAAAGCCCTTCGGCAAAATCAGCCTTACGACAGACAATAATTAAGACATCTGTAATTGACAGTAATTTTAAACGCTCTTTTAATCAGATTAACTGCGTTTTAAGAAAAGGTTCGACAGGCAATGGGTATTCATCCATCATGGTATATTGAAGGTCACGTCCTCAGCGTGAAGCTGAACGGGACTTTATCAGAAGCTCAGTTAGCCGGATTTGATAAGCTGATGACGGCCTTCCTGCGGGCGGGGACAGCGCCACAGGTCCATCTGCTGATTGATGTCAGCGAACTGACTGCCCTACCGCCGATCATGGCCCTTAGCCGCATGGGATTTCTGCGGCATCATCGTCACGGCTGGTGGATGATCATCGGTGGGCGTTCCGGCTCCGCCATCCACAGCACGCTGCACCTGATCACGGACAGCTATCAGATCCAGTACGCAGACAAGGCCGACGAAAGTTCGGCGCTCCGCTTCCTCGCTGCGGTCGATCCATCAGTGAAAACACCCGCCTACAGCCGCTAGATACATGGGCCGGATTCTTCCGGCCTGTACCGATCATCCATAACAATCTCCAGCCCACCCTCTAAAGCTCATCATCAGCATGCTCGTAATCACTGCCGCGTATGATCGCTTCAGCGCCGAAACGCTCGCGCAGTTCGTCCAGCGTGCGCTGCCAGCGCTGTGACTGCTCGCTCTCTTTCGCATCCCACAGCCCAAGCTGGCGATAGGCATGATCCAGATTGGTCACACCGACACCGATCAGGCGCACCGGCCTGCCCGGAATCCACGCCTGCTGAAACAGCTTCAGCGCACTGCTGTAAATCTCCGCATCCTGATCCACCGGCTGATCCAGTGAAAGCTGGCGCGTAATCGTCTCAAAATTCGCCCAGCGCAGCTTCAGCCGGACGGTCGTCCCCGCGATTCCATCCCGCCGCAGATTGCGCCCAACGCCTTCGGAAAGCTGGCGCAGGGTTCTTGTCAGCAGGGCCTTATCCGCCTGATCTTTGGCGAATGTCGTCTCCTTGCTGACGGATTTCGCCTCTGTCTCCGCTTCGACCGGTCGATGATCTTCACCACGGGCGCGTTCCAGCAGATCCAGCCCGTTTTTGCCGAACCATGCCTGCAAATCACGCGGCTGAAAGCCCGCCAGATCGCCAATGGTGGTGATATTCAACTGGTGCAGCTTTTCCGCCGTGCGCGGCCCAACGCCCCACAGCTCCTCAATCGGCAGCGGGGCGAGAAATGCGGCTTCCTCACCCGGCGGGATAACCGTAACCGCATTCGGCGTCCCACTGACCGTCAGCCGTGCCCCTGACTTGCCGATATTATTGGCGATCTTGGCGACCAGTTTATTGGATGCCACACCAATCGAACTCGGCAGGCCAAGCTGATCAGCGATCTGCACCTGCAAACGCCGCGCCACCGCATCCCCAGCCTGCCGCAGGACGCTGACATCCAGAAATGCCTCATCAATTGAGATCTGCTGGACAAACGGCGTCAGATCATTCAGCAGCGCCATCACTTTTTCCGATGCGGCGCGATACGCCTTGAAATCCGGCGGCACGATCACAAGCTGCGGACACAGCCGCACCGCCTGCGCCATCGGCAGCGCGGACCGCACGCCAAACACCCGCGCCTCATATGAACACGACGCCACCACGCCCCGCTGATCCGGACGCCCGCCCACCGCAAACGCCGTTCCCTTCAGACGGGGATCACGCAGGATCTCGACCGCGCAGAAGAACGCATCGAGATCGAGATGCAGGATAACGCGGGGCTTCGGCTGGCCTGTGCGCCCGGTGCGATCAGAATCAGGTGAGGGACTCATCGTATACCATACTTATGATACGAATATTCGTTCTGGTCAGTATAGCACAGGCGATAACACGGCGATCGCGTCAATCAAAGAAGCGCGAAAAATGTAAAACGTAAAATCGCCATGCAAAAGGTGAAATTTGCTGACCCTCAATCCTGCGACCTGTTGAAGCATGTTACGATACTCCAAACATGAGCAGACCATGAAAATCGGCCTGTAAATATTTCTCTCAAATCTTTCAGTCAAGTCCTGTTTGGAGGTAGCTTAAATGGGCACTGCCCACCCGTTTTTATTACGAGTCCTTTATCGCAGTCTCCCCGCCCTGCTGCTGTTCACCATCCTCAGCCTGAATCCGTGGCAGTTCACCAGCGCACAGCAGATCCCGCCACCGCTGCCGCTGCCATCGCAGCCCGTACAGGGACGGACTTACGCCCCGCGTGCCGTCGGCTTTTCATCACCGCGCTACCTGAACACAAACGGTCTGGTGAACTTCATCAACCCGACATCGCTCCAGTTCGGCCCGGATGACCGCCTCTACGTCAGCGAAAAGCTCGGTAATCTGTATGCGCTGACCGTCGAGCGTAATAACAACACCGACAGCTATCGTGTGACGGCTGTGGAACTGCTGACGCAGATCAGGAATATCCCGAACTATGACGATGACGGCACACCGACCACCGAGCCAGAGGCAATCGGCGCACGTCAGGTCACCGGATTTCAGGTGGTCGGCACTTACGATCAGCCGGTGATCTATGTCACCTCATCCGATCCGCGCAGCGGCCACCATATCCCCACCAACACCGGCTATGATGTCGATCTCGATACCAATTCCGGGACGATCACCCGTATGACGAAGATCGACAACGAATGGGATGTCGTGCATCTGGTGCGCGGCCTGCCCCGGTCGGAAGAATTCCATTCGACCAACGGCGTCGTGCTGGACCCGGTGGAAAATGTGCTGTATGTCGCACAGGGCGGCCACACCAATCGCGGCGCACCGGGCAAGAACTTCGCCTTTACCGCTGAATATGCCCTTTCCGCCGCCATCCTGCGCATTGACCTGAACATGATCAACGCCATGCCGATCAAAACCGACGGCAGCGGGCAGCGCTATCTGTACGACCTGCCGACGCTGGACGATCCCACCCGTGGCATTCCCGGCCAGCCCGATCCCGGCGATCCCTTCGGCGGCAATGACGGGCTGAATCAGGCGCTGCTTGTCCCCGGTGGCCCGGTGCAGGTCTATTCCCCCGGCTACCGCAACCCGTATGATGTGGTGCTCTCGCAGTACACCGGCAACCTCTACACCTTCGACAACGGCCCAAATAATGCGTGGGGCGGCCTGCTTCAGAATGAGGGACCGCAGGGCAACTGCACCGCCCAGGCCAACGATGACAACACCCCAAGTTATAACGACAACCTGCATCTCGTGACAGAGGGGCATTACGGCGGCCACCCGAATCCGGTGCGCGGCAACCCGGACGGCGCAGGGCTGTACCGTTATCTGGATGTCCCCTACACCACTAATCCGCCGCCGGATGCGGTCTATGACTTCACATCAGACTGGACACCGGTCCCCTTCCATCTGAAGAACCCGATTGAGTGCGACTTCCGCGCACCGGCTGATGTTGAAGCCCCAGCGGGCATCGACGACGGCTCGATCTACCAGATCAACGGCTCATCCAACGGCATGGTGGAATACCGCGCCAGCAATTTCGGCAACGTGATGAAAGGCGATCTGCTCGTCGCCACCTATGCCGGTTACAGCATCCGTCATATGGAGCTGAACGCGACAGGCACACAGGTCATGAGCGAGACAACGCTGCTGTCCGGCTTCGGCCAGATCCCGCTGGATGTCACCGCGCAGGATGATTTCGGCATCTTCCCCGGCACGGTCTGGGTGGCAAACTTCCAGAGCAACAACATCGTCGCCTTCGAGCCGACTGACTTTGTCGAATGTACCGGCGCGAATACCGATCAGGACGAAGATCTCGACGGCTACACCAACGCTGACGAGATCGCCAACGGGACCAATCCCTGCTCTGCTGGCAGCCGCCCCAATGATTTCGATCAGGATAATATCTCCGATCTGGTCGATACCGATGATGATAATGATGGCCGGCTCGATGTCGTGGACGCCTTCGCGATTGACGCAGCAAACGGCCAGACGGTCAATCTGCCTTTTGACTATCCGTTCTTCAATGAAGACCCCGGCACCGGCTTTTATGGCATGGGCTTCACCGGCCTGATGGTCAATGGCAGCATCGATTATCTCAACCAGTTCGACCCGGATAACCTCACTCCCGGCGGGGCCACAGGCCGTTTCACCGTCGATAATACCGACAGCGGATCAGCCGTTGGCGCTGGCAATAACCAGAACAACGCCTTCCAGATGGGTATCAATGTCAGCAGCCTTTCACCCCGTTTCGCGCTGGAATCCCGGCTTGAAGGTGCGTATTTTTCAGCGGCTCCGGTCGATGGACAATTCCACGGCATCAGCATCGGCACCGGCGATCAGTCCAACTTCCTGATGATCGCGGCGGTCCCCAACAGCGGTAACGGCGGCTTGTGGGTTTATCAGGAAGTCGGGGACAGCCCCCTCGTCAACGCCGTATACGGCCCTGCCGTCTTAGCGGAGAACCCGCTCGACACGTCATACATGGATCTGGGCTTCGTTGTCGATCCAGTGCTCGGATATGTCCAGCCGCGTGTCCGCCTCAATGCCGGAGACTGGATCAAACTGGGCGCGCCGGTGGCAATTCCGGCAGCATGGCTTGATCCCAACGACGGAACCGGGCTGGCGCTCACCCTGATGGCATCCTCTGGCAGTTCCGGCCAGCCGTTCAACGCGACATGGGATTACTTCAAGGGCGAAGTCGTCAGCGATGTCGTCATCACGCCGACGCCGGATACGCCCGTGCCGCCGACCGAGACTCCACAGGCCCCGGACAGCATAGAACTGCTGGTCAACGGTGATTTCGAAACCGTCAAAAAGAATGGCAAACCAAAGCTCAAGCCATGGGTTCTGAAGAAGGAATCCGGCGACAGGATCAAATGCAACAAGCCGGAAAAATCGAAGTTCTTCGCCCATGCTGGCAACTGTGCCTTCCGCTTCAAGGGCGGCCCGGACAGCAGCAAGCTCAAGCAGGAGATCACCGACGGGACATTCTATCTGGGTGACCAGCTCGATTTCAGCGTGATGGTCAATGCGCCCAACAGCGCCGCCAAGGGGAAGGTGAAGGTGGTCGCCAGCTATAACGATCCGTCCCTGCCATCGACCAAGATCAAGTTTGATCTGGGGCCGACCAGCGGCTATATCCCGCGCAGCGACAGCCTGATCCTTGCCAGCGGTGATGTGAAGAAAATCAAGGTGATCCTGATCGACAAATCTCCGGGCGGCAAGCTGTATCTGGACAGCGCCAGCCTGCGCCAGACCACCATCACGCAGGCCGTACTGATGTCACTACCGCAGCCGTAATCTCTATAGCTAACAGC
>CAYNDH010000010.1:7635-24289 GCA_964395665.1 uncultured Anaerolineaceae bacterium | reverse complement strand
CCGCCCTGTTTTGTTTCAGGAACTATCTACACCGGCGCGTTATTCAGGGTAATGCCTGTTATGTGAAATCGGGATACGGGGCGAAGTCCGGGTGTTGACGTTGTCCTCTTCCGGCGCACGATACTGCGGCAGGCGCTCAGACAGCGTTGCCACAGGCTGATAACGGATAAAGAGCGCCGGGTTTGCTCCCGTCCATACGGCATCCAGTTCGGGGGCACTCATCTCAGCTTTTGAGGGTGACCCATAGTGCCGCTGATCATTCTGAAGTGTATCCTGCTGAAGCAGCAGGCCGGTGAAGAAGAAGACGGCCAGCACCATCACCGCGACAAACGAGAGATCCGGTTTCTGGCGGTGATAAACCACCGGCAGCGATGACAGCACCGGCAGCACCGCAGCGCGGGCCGCTCTATACGCCGCTTCTGCATCATGATCGGCCTCTGCCCCCGCATCCGGCTCCATCAGCGTAAACGTCGGCTGTGCCGAGCGTGACAGATAGCTCGGATGGACATCCGGCGGGGCAAATGTGGCAAAGACCACCCGATCCCAGACACGCTGTTCCGCCGCAGCCATCGACTCCTCACTCAGCGCTTCACCATCAGATGATGAGCAGTCGTTTCCGGCGGCAAATGGGGGCGAATAGTGATCGACAAGCTGACGGATGACACGAATCGTCTCATCGTCAAGGTGCCTGGGGGGCACGGCATGAGGATTACAGCGCAGCGCTTCGATAAAACGCTCCACTTCCTCATTATTGTGCTGGAAAAGCGACATACAGATTTACATTCCTCACTAGTTCTCACTTTGCTCGTACAGCAAACGAACGCGCTTGATAATGCGGTGAAGGCGTGTTCGGATCGCACCGGGTTTGAGGCTCAGTATGTCACCGATCTCGGCAGACGACATTCCACTTTCGATCTTCAGGGCCAGCAGTTGACGCTCTTCGCTCGTAAGTTGATCCAGCACTTTTCGGAGACGAACCCGCTGCTCATCATGCATGATCACTTCCAGCGGTTCGGGGGCATCACTGTAAATCTCATGATACGTGTCATCAATGGCAACCGTTGGCCGTGACTGTCGGTAATAATTGACGACGGTGCCATAAGCGATGCGAAACAGCCACGACGCAACAGAACCACCCCGATACTGAGCCAGACTGCGGAAGGACTGCACAAAAACCTGACTGGCAAGATCCTCTGCCTCTACCGGATTACCGACATTACGCAGACAGTAGGCATAGATTCGCCGGAAGAAACGCCGATAGATCTCCGCAAAAAGTGTCGGATCACCCTGCGCCGCGAGCATCAGTTCGGTGTCGGAGAGGGAGTCGAGCGTTTCAAGTGTGATGGGCGATGGGCGTTGCGATGTGGCGGCAGAGGGCATTATTGAGTAAGAAGGTTCATTATCTATCACCACGATTTTTTACACCTGCAGGCTTCGAGAACAGATTACCGCCAACCGCAGAGTCGAAAAGCGGGTAGAAGCGTTACAAAATGGATGTTACTGAACGCGGATACTCACGGATGCTGCAAATCAGGGGACAAACAGCCGCACGATCACGAATACAAACACAATGACCGCAGACAGGCTGTCGATACGATCCAGAATACCGCCGTGTCCGGGGATAATATTCAGCCCTTTGACGTAGGAGTCCTTGATGTCGTAGGCCCGCTTGAGGCGGGATTCCAGCAGATCACCGATCACGGCGGCGAACGGCGCACCGATCACAATCGCGATCAGCGGCGGATACAGGGCCTGACCATACCACAGCAGGCACAATCCAAGGCCAACAGCGCCAACCACACCCGTCAGGCTGCCTTCGACGGTTTTCTTCGGGGACCAGCTCGGCAGCAGCGGCGTTTTACCGTAGGCACGTCCGCCAGCAAAGGCCAGTGTGTCCGTGGTCCACGTCCCGATCAGGATCAGGAACCACCACAACAGGCCCGCATCCTGATTGCGCAGCAGCATGGCATAACCGCCAACATGGGCGAAGGCCAGCGTTGAAGCCATCAGCAGCAGACTGCCGCGCACGGGGATATTCGGCGTCATGATGCGATGCAGCACAAACAGGATCACACCGCTCCCGGCCAGCGTCGCCAGCCACAGCGGACGCGACCCGTAGGCGAACGACAGCGCAATCAGCAGCGCCAGTGCCGCCCCCACCCATGTCGTCAGATCGGTCTCGCCACGGTTGAAGATTGTGATCAGCTCGACCACGCCAACGGCGAAGAACGCGCTGACAACGACCGAAAACAGCCAACCGCCGTTCAGTACAGCGATCACGACCACCGGCATCAGGATCACGGCAGATGAGACACGCAGAATCGTATCGCGTCCTATCCGACCGATACCCGGCAGCGGTCTCGTTTTTGCAACAGAAGTGGGATGGAGTTCAGGTATAGACATCGGTGTCCTGGCACGTGGTCTTCACGATCTTGAAAGTGCCACCAGCGATCAGGCAGCCCCAGGCAGGCAGCCAGCCAACCAGCCGCTCACGGCCAGCCTGAGGCCCTGATTGACGCCGACACTCTGCTGCTTATTCTAACACACCCGATGGCTAAAGGATTTGAATCCTGGTCTGTTGGCTGTTGGTGTGATCAGCCAATCAGCCGAATCAACCGGCTGGTGTCCTGGAGGGAAGTGAGGGACAGAGCCGTATTACTTGCAATCGCGCCCTGTCCACGCCCATCACAGGTTTTCAGATCGCTCCAGCGGGTAATATCAAAGCGTCGGATCTTCGCTGACACCGCGTGCAAATGTATCGCGCAGCACCGTCAGCCCATTCGCCATCATCTGACTCTCCTCTGGAGAGAGATCTTTAAGAAAACGTACGATGCGACCCATCACCTGAAGCTCGATCTGATTCAGCATCGCCAGCCCATCATCGGTGATTTCAATCCACACCACACGCCGGTCCTGCTCCGACCGCACCCGCCGCACCCAACCGCGTTCTTCCAGTGCGGTGACGGTATTCGACATCGTCGGTGCGCTGACCTGATGCCGATCCGCCAGATCGCTTAACGTGCGCGAACAGATACGCAGCGTCCCCAGCACCGGCACATGACTGATCACGATGCCGCCTTCAATCCCGCGCATCTCTGCCGCGACCACCTGCATCACAAGGGGGATGATCTCAAGTGTGCGCCTTGCAATCTCCTCAGTACTGATCCCGGACAGAAGATTTACTCCTATGGTTATGCCGACACCCTGATTATTTAGCCCACCTAACCATATTATAGTGTAATGCTGCGATAATGCAGTATGCAATTTCTGTCAGTGTCGATGAGTGGGTTTTCTGCTTTTTCGTATAAAGGCTGTCTTTTGTACACAGCCCTGCCGTCTCAGCCGTTTCGCTTGCCTCAGCTCTGATACGGCTTCTCAATACTGGCGATCTGCTCTTCCGTACTCCGCAGCAGGCGCTCAGTCAGGGCATATCCCAGACGTTTCTCTGGCGGCTGTTCATCCATCACCCGCAGTTTATGGCGAAACTGTTCTGCCGCAGAATACAGATCATATAGCTTGGATGCGATATGCAGCGGGGCATTTTTCGGGATCGGATAACGCGACAGGTCCTGCGGAAGTGGGGGCATTTCGACCTCTGTCTGCACGGTCGGCACCTCATCGGCTGGATTGCTGGCCTTGACCGGCTTCGCCGCGCCAGGCATCTGTGCCGCCGGAGATGGAATCTGCCCAGCCTTCGCTTCACGCTTTGCCATTTCCTGCATTTTACTCAGCGCACTGGTCGCAAAGACCACCATGCCCTGCTGTTCGGGATCATAGGTACAGACACCCTCAACGATCAGCATATCATCCGCATCTTGCAGCGCGCTTTCAATCCGCCGCCACTGCTTCAGGCTGATATAAATGACATAGGGGGTGGGTGTTTTAGGCGGCGTGGGCACACCCTTGGGCAGTGAGGCCGTTCGAACACTGTGTTCGACCATCGTCATCACCGTGTCGCCGTTGATCTTCACTTTTCCCGGACGCCCCACCAGAGTGATTTTCACGGTTGTGGCCTTTCCAACAGACGAATTCAGTACCGAACGATAACGGGTATACAATTCCCACGGAAGCCCCGGCTTCGCTTTCGTCGGCTTTGCCTGACCGCTGTTCGGATTCTTCTTTTTCACCTGATACAGCAGCAGCGTTTCGCGCCGGTCTTCAGGCGAAAGCCGCTGCACCAGCAAATGGAAGAAGACGCCGCCCGGCGTGCGGGCGCGCTTCCCGGATTTGACCGGCATCCCGCCGCCGGCCTGAATCTTCAGTGTCTCGTCAAGCGTCTCGCGCACTACTTCCATGCCGCAGCGTTTAATCACAGCGCGGATCTGCTGCTGGGCGCTGGGCGCTTCTTCTGCCAGCGCCGTAAATACTTCGTCAGCCAGCGCCGCTTGTTCAGGTGTCAGCTCAATCGGAAGCGCACGCCGTTCGGCGCGAGTCAGGGTGAGTTCGGGTGTATGGTCTGGGTTTTGATCGTTCAAGAGATTAACAACAGTTTTCGAGTATGTCTTAAGTGTATAGAACGGATAAACAACTGTCAAACACAGCGTGATGTGGTTTTCATCTGATGGGATCAGCCCGTGCGCTGACAGCCATTCGGTTGCATCCCCGAACCCTCTGCGCCAGCCAGATCATCACGACCAGTAACGCAGAAAGCGCTCACATGCCGTCATCGTCGTCCCCAATACCGTGAGTGACTGCTGCCAGTCGTCGGCATCGTGTCCCGTCCATTTCCGCTGCTTAGAGGCCATTTCTGATATTCAGGGAAAGATCACCTGAATGATACCCGTCTTTCAGATGGTACACGTATCCTGTACACGATAACGCTATCTTCAGTGGAATCAGTCATGGCAGCGTGTTTATGCAGCATCCGACGGATGCATACTGACTGGGTATCACAGTTCCATCCCGGCGTGACAGGGGTAGATGTCAGTTCTGTAACACACCCGTTTTTTGCAGGATCAGTGATTTAACGTAATCCTTATCACACGATTTTATACATAGGGCTATCAGCATCGAGCCGTCAGAATCGGTTCCATTCATACACAACCATCAGCGTTTCGCCATCATCAGCCATAGGATTTTGAAAGGATCAGTTCATGCAGCTTGGAATGGTCGGCTTAGGCAAAATGGGCGCAAATATGACCACGCGCCTTTTACAGGGTGGACATACCCTTCACGTTACCGATCTGAGCGAAGAAGCGATCGCGCTGTCGGTCGCAGACGGTGCAAAAGGCGCGGCAGATGTCACCGAACTCGTCGCCCAGTTGGACGCGCCCCGCGCCGTATGGGTGATGGTCCCGGCAGGCCGTGCCACCGAGAGCGTCATCAGCCAGCTTGCATCCGAGCTTTCCCCCGGCGACATCATCATCGACGGCGGAAACTCCAATTACAAGGATTCAATGCGCCGCGCCGATGAACTGCGTCAGAAAGAACTTCAGATGGTCGATGTCGGCACCAGTGGCGGTGTCTGGGGGCTGGCCGAAGGCTACAGCATGATGATCGGTGGCAGCGAAACAGCAGTCGAACATCTGCGCCCGATCTTCGAGACACTGGCCCCATCTCCGGAAACCGGCTGGGGGCGTGTCGGGCCGTCAGGGGCAGGCCATTTCGCCAAGATGATCCACAACGGCATCGAGTACGGCATGATGCAGGCCTTTGCCGAAGGCTTCGCCATTATGCGGGCGAAATCGGAATTCGAGTTCGATCTTTCCGAAGTCGCACGCATCTGGCAGCACGGCAGCGTCATTCGCTCGTGGCTGCTGGATCTGATTAAGGAAGCGCTGGAAGTCGATGAGGAACTGACCGGCATCGCCCCATATGTGATGGACTCCGGTGAAGGCCGCTGGACGGTCTTCGAAGCGATCGACCTGAACGTCTCCGCCCCGGTCATCACCACCGCACTGGAACGGCGGATTCGTTCTCGTGAAGACGGCTATACCGAAAAACTGCTGTCGATGATGCGTAATGCCTTTGGCGGCCACGCGATTATCAAAGAAGAGCCGGGCAATGAGTAAACAGAACACGAACCACCAAAATCACACCAGCCCCACCACCCTTGTCATCTTCGGCGCATCCGGTGACCTGACGCAGCGCAAGCTGATCCCGGCCCTGTTCAATAATTACCTGAAGGGCCGTATGCCGGATTCGTTCAACATCGTCGGCGTGGCACGCTCCGATTTCGGTGATGATGAATTCCGCCAAAAGGTGCAGATCCACTGTGAGAAGGAAAGCGCACAGAACTACGAAGATAACAAATGGAATGATTTTGCCGGAAGCGTCTCGTATGTGGCCGCCGACGCCACCAAACCCGACGGGATGCAGAAGCTGAAAGACATGCTGCAAGCACTCGAAGGCGATGCCAGCGTCAACCGTGTCTATTATCTTTCCGTCGCGCCGACGCTCTACAAGACGATTGTCAACAACCTGCATCAGCATGACATGCAGGCCGAGAACGGCGGCTGGCGGCGCATCATCGTTGAGAAACCGTTCGGCACCGATCTCGACAGCGCACACCAGCTCAATGACGAGCTTCATGCCGTCTTCAATGAAGACCAGATCTACCGCATTGATCACTTTCTGGGCAAGGAAACCGCACAGAATATCCTGTTCTTCCGCTTCGCCAATGCCATCTTCGAACCGATCTGGAATCGCAATTACATCGACAATATCCAGATCACCGTCGCGGAATCCGTAGACATCGGCCAGCGCGGTGGCTATTACGATGACTCCGGCGTGCTGCGCGACATGTTTCAGAATCACCTGCTCCAGCTTCTGACGCTGATCGCACTCGAACCACCCAACGCACTCGACGCCGAATCGCTGCGAAACGAGAAGGTGAAAGTGCTGCGTGCCATCCGCAAAATCCGGCTGGGCGACACCCTGCGCGGACAGTACCAGGGCTATCGCGAGACAGAAGGCGTCAAAACCGACTCGCCGACGGCGACCTATGCCGCCATGAAGCTCTATATCGACAACTGGCGCTGGCAGGGTGTGCCTTTCTATCTGCGATCCGGCAAGGCGCTGGATGCTAAAACCACCGAGATCATGATCGAGTTCAAACGCGCCCCGCATCTCATGTTCAGTTCGGAACCCGGTTCACGCATGGAGCCGAACATCCTCTCGATCTGCATCCAGCCTGATGAAGGCATTCACCTGCAATTTCAGGCCAAGGAACCCGACTCGGTCGCCATGCTGCCGGTCGATCTCGAATTCCACTATCAGACCAGCTTCCGTGGGCAGGAGATCCCCGAAGCCTATGAACGTCTGCTGCTGGATGCGCTGAACGGGGACGCCGCGCTCTTCAATCGCAGTGACGAAGTGGAAGCCGCATGGCAGATCATGGACCCGATCATTCAGGGCTGGGAATCCGATGATGCGCCGCCGCTGTATCTCTACGATAAGGGCAGCACCGGCCCACGCGAAGCCGACGAATTTCTGCACGCCGATCAGCGCGAATGGCGTCACGGCTGTTTGCACGATTGAGATACCTTGAAACCCGATGAGGACGCCATGAAAACCAAACCCAACATCTATCAGTACCCGGACGCCCACGCGCTGTCTGATGCGACCGCACAGGCCATCATCGACCACGGCCAGCGGGCCATCCGTGAACGCGGACGCTTTACACTGGCGCTGTCCGGCGGGAGTGCGCCGAAGCCGGTCTATCGCCTGCTGGCCGAGCGTCAGGATCAGCTTGACTGGTCACGCGTGCTGCTGTTCTGGGGCGATGAACGCACCGTTCCGGCGGATCATGACGAGAGCAATTACGGCATGGCGTTCAGCACGCTGCTTTCCGGCCTCAACATCCCCTATAGCGCGTACCGCCTGCGCGGGGAAGCCGATCCGCAGGCCGCCGCTGCCGAATACGAGCAGATCATCCGCGCCATCTTCCCCGGAGAAGCTGTGCCGCGCTTTGACCTCATCCTGTTGGGCATGGGCGAAGACGGCCACACAGCATCACTGTTCCCGCATACCGCCGCCCTTGATGAACGCGAACGCCTTGCGGTCGCCAATAAGGTCGAGAAGCTGCAAACATGGCGGCTGACCTTCACCGTCCCGCTGATCAATGCCGCCCGCCGCGTCCTGTTCCTGCTCAGTGGCGACTCCAAGGCAGACATTCTGCGCCGAGTTCTGCATGGAGAGCAGCAGCCGCACGAACTACCTTCACAGCTTATCCAGCCGACGGACGGCGAACTGGCCTTCTACATCGACGCCGCCGCCGGCCAATCCCTGCCCAGCGCGGACTGACAGCGATCCGGCATCAGCTTACTTTCAGGGATAGGTATTGCATGACGCTGCATGACGCAGGATTAGCCTGTGCCGCATTCATAGGTTAATCCTGCTTATCCCGCGTAAAATACGGCTGGAAGATGCACCTCAACGCCGAGTCGATTGCAGGGATGCGCTTCAGCGCGTCCGCCACATGTCCGCCACATGTCCGCCGCGCATCCGCCGCATCCGCTGTAATCCTTCCAAATTCCGGTTTAAAATACATCTGGAACCTGCACGCCCCTGCTGCTGTCTGATACATCAGAGAGGAGATGCGCATGGTTCGTTCTGCTTTATCCACATCAACTGCATCACCCCCGCCGCCGGACCCGCATACAGCACATGCCAGCCCTGCGGAAGCCCACTCATCGGAGCGTAGGATGAATGTCATCGAAGCTGACCCTGATTTACCGTTGATTCAGGCCATGGCCGCCGGTGATACCGCCGCCCTTGATGCCCTTTACGAACGGCATGGTCGCGGCATTTTCAGCTTTCTGATGGCCCATCTGAACGATAACACCATCCTTGCAGAAGAAGTGCTTCAGGATGTGATGCTGGCTGCATGGCAGAACGCCCCCCGATTTCGACAGGAGAGCAAAGTGCGCACATGGCTGCTGGTGATCGCCCGCAACCGCGCCATCAATGCCCAGCGTCGGCGTCGGCTGCATCTGGTCGAACTGGATGAACACAGCATCACCAGCGATGACGACACCAGCCCTCTCGAACAGGCACACCGTAACGCCAATTATGAAATACTGCGGCAGGCCATCCAGCAGTTACCCGCCGCACATCAGGAGATACTAACGCTCGTGTTCTACCAACAACTCTCCGGAGCGGAGATTGCCGCCGTACTTGGGATCAGTGAAGGGACGGTTAAAAGCCGCCTGCACCGCGCCAAGGAAGCACTCCGGCGCACCCTGAATCTGACGAAGGGTGGCCTCGATGTCTGATTTCATCCCTTCACACCAGCCTTCGCACCAGCCGCCAGAAGATCATGGCATGTGGGAAGCCATGATGCCGTTCTATCTGGCCTACACCCTGCCCGAACAGCAGGCACAGGCACTGACAGCCCATCTCATGACATGCAGCGCCTGCCGCACTGCACTCGAAGAGTGGCGTGCGATTGCCAATGCCACCCACCATCTCGCGACCGAACGCGCACAGCAGCTTCCGCCGCTGTCAGCCGCCTTTCGCCAGCAGATTCAGCAGGACAGCAGAGCGCGTCAGACACAACGGCAGGCTCCGTCATCATATGCCGCCCCCATGCCCCGCCTGACGGTCATGCCGCGTCATGCTGCACCGCCCCCACCGCTGGAAGCAGCCGCGCCGATGATGCCCGTCACCCGTCGGACGGATACCCGTGGCACCCGCCGCCGCACATCCTTCTGGCTGATGCAGACTGCCGCCGTGCTGGTACTGGTCTTTGCCGCCGGACTGGTCATCACCCTGACTCGCCAGCGCCTGCTGACCACCGACGAGATCGCGACCGACCATCCGCAGGTGGCCGGGCAAATCACCGCCACCATGACGCCGGTTTCGTCGCTCGTCGCCGGTGTGATCGATGCAACACAGGAGACGATCTCGCTGACTTCGGATGAAGCTGCGGAATCGATCGGACTGACGGCCACACCGTGGAATACCGTCATGCCTATCCCGCAGTCCGCCACACCGACCTTTACCATTACGCCGCCGGCACCGGCAGAGACAATCATCAGTCTGGGGACCGGCCAGCCGCAGACCACCATCCCACCACCAGACATCGCGGAAGCGGGAACAGATGTCATCCAGCCGTTCACAACCGGGCCGACCGCCACCCGGAATATCACCCGTAACACGGAAGACACCGACTCCACGCGAAATAACCCGCTGTCGGAGACCGATCCTGTCGTGCAGCGTTTTAGCGTCGTCCCGAATACCGTGCAGCCCGGTCAGACCGTCACCGTACATTGGCAGACATCCGGCGCGGATTGGATCGAAATCGCCGTCGATACGACCGGCAGCGGCGTCTATCGGCGGGTGCATTCCAGCGATGTCTCCACCGACAGCCTGTCCTATACCGTGCCAACCGACATCCGCGATCAGATCAGCTTCGAGCTTCGCCTGATCCAACACATGGACGCGGACCAGCTCACATCTGAGATCAGCCCGGAGACCGCCGACTCATCGACTGGCGCGACCACGTTAATGAACATGACGACATCCGTCACCGAACGAGTCAGCGCAGCGGTACAGTGCCCTTATATCTATCTGCTATATGGCAGCCGCTGTCCGGATGCCGCCGGGACGCAGTTCACCGCCACCGTACAGCGCTTCGAAAATGGCTGGATCATCCGGCGCAACGATTTAGGTGAAGGAATCGTATTATGGAATAACGGCACCGTGACAACCGGGGCAGCCGGTCAGCCCATCCCGACTGCCAGCCCACCTTCCGGTTTCCATGCGCCAGGTGCTGATGTCGCCGCGTTCTATCAGACCGCACTCGGGTGGGCGCTCATGCCTCCGCAGCAGGTACAGGTCAGGGGATCTGTTCTCAGCCGAAACAACACATCGGACCCTGCGAGTCAGTGGTTCAGAGTTGACATCCTGAACGCGCAGACCGCGCAAAACCTGCTTTCACTGGAACTGAACTGGATTCAGGTCAGCGCCAACGCCGCGAACGCCGCTGGCACGAATAACGGGCTTATAGGGAACTTTTCGCAGTGGCGAAGCGTCTAAAAGGTCAGAAATGGGTTATAATGGTTTAAGAAAGTTTTCAGCAGACGCCAGCAGGTTCAGACAGACGCAGGGGCCGGATTCTTCCGGCCCACGCTCGCAACCAGATCGCAAACAGAAAATCGCAAACAGAAAGTCGCAAGCAGGAGTTTATCAGGAGTAACTCGTATGGATGCGGAATGCCTTTCAACCTCACAGTCCGGTGAATTACCGCTGGTCAAAACCCGTTCCATCGAATGGTCAGGCGAATCCATGCGTCCTGAAATGCGGCTCACACTCATCCAGTTCTCCGGGCTTGTGGTGCTGATTCTCGTGCTGCTGCTGTTGATCCCACCCTATCTGGGGGCACTCGTGCTGACCGGTCAGACCGCAGACACCAGCGCACGCAGCGAGATGCTGGATACTGCGAATGCCGCCTTGCAGAATACGGAACTGACTCAAGCCTGTGTCCCGCGCACGGACTGGGTTTCCTATCCCATCCAGCCCGACGACTCCTTACCGGAGATCGCCCGGCGCACTGGCATCAGCCTCTCAATGCTGACGAACAGCAACTGCCTGCAAAGCTCAGATATGCCGTCTGGCAGCACACTCTATCTTCCGGCGGCCCCAGGCCATTGACGTCAGGCTTTGGCAGCCATCAACACCATTAAACAAAACGCATTGTCAAAGGGAAAATAAATCCCCTCTCGGCGCGACAGGACTGCGCTGCCGAGAGGGGATTTAGGGGTGAGGTCTTACGGCAGCGGAAGCGCCGATGCCGCATCAGCGATCAGTGACAGATCATCAATCAGCGTGCGCCCGGTCTCACTGCGGCTTCTGACAATCACCTTGATCTTATCCGGTGTCTCCGGCGCAGTGGTGGATGCCGTCAGCGCTTCGTAATCGGTGCCGTTCTGCTCCACCTTCAGCAGCAGTTTTTCCTTCGGCGCGGTCGGATACACCACGACCACCTTAATCCGATTCAGGCCCGGCTGTGTGTTCTTCGCCCAGACAAAAGCCGAAAGTGACAGCGTCTCACCCGGCTGCACCTCAGATGCCGCCGCAAGCTGCTTCAGGCGCGCCTGTTCGCCCGGCTTCCCTTTGAATTTGAAGGCGCACAGGCCGCTGTGCGCGATCACCTTTTCCGGCTTATTGCACTTGAGCTTATCCCCGGTCGGGTTCTTGACATTCCATGACGCGGGCTGTTTGGGATCACTGCTCGAAGGCGTTTCGAAGCCGCCGTTCGTGATCAATTCAACCGCGCCAGCCTGCGGTGTCGAAGTGGCTGTCGGGGTGTGGGTATGTGGAACATCAGTGGTCGGTGGCGCGGTATAGCTGATACGGTAGACGCCGCCGCCATCGCCGCGTGCCAGATAATACAGCGATCCATCACTGGCGATCTGAATATCGACCAGACTTGCAGCAGTATTCGATGCGAAGTCGTTCGCCTTATCTGTCGCGAAGTCGTAATGCCGAATCCATTTTCCGCACAGATCTCCAAAGAAATAATCCCCGACATACGCATCCGGGAACTGCTGCGTGGGCGGATTGTAGAACGCCCCACCGACAATCGAGCAGTTACCGCTGTCGTTCGCATACGCATATAGTGGGCTGGTAAATGTCGGATTGCTGGTTTCGCCTTCGGTATCCGGCCAGCCGTAATTCGCCCCGGCCAGCCCGTCGTTGATCTCTTCCCAACTGCTCTGGCCGACATCGTTGATGACGATCCGTCCAGTACCGGGCTGCACGGCAAAGTTGAACGGATTCCGCAGGCCATACGCCCAGATCGCCCGATTCTTGCCGCTCTGCTGTGCATAAAACGGGTTATCAGTCGGGATTGTGCCATCCTTGTTGATTCGCAGCATCTTGCCCTTCAGATTCGTCAGAACCTGCGAATTGCTGCTCACGGCATTATCCCCGACGGCGATGTACAGCTTGCCATCCGCGCCAAATCCCAGCGCACCGCCGTTGTGATTGTTATTAAAGTTCAGATCATCAATATCAAGGACCGCCACTTCACTGCCATTCACGACGACATCGCCATTCATCGTAAACCGGCTGACACGGTTATGCGGCGGTGAGCCGGGGACGGTGTAATGCAGGTAAATGTAATTGTTAGAGGCGAAATCCGGGTCAAAGGCCAGCCCGATCAGCCCGCGTTCCAGCGTCGCATCGACCGTGAGATCAATTGCAGGGTCCGGCAGCAGCGTCCCACCCGGCAGCATGATCCGCAGTTCGCCTTCCTGAAGGGCAATGAACAATCGGCCATCCGGCGCAAAACGGAAGGTTGTCGGCTTTGATAAGCCACTCACAATCGGCGTTTCAGTGAAGCCAGACGGCAGTGTAGCCGCGGCAGCGCTCGGATTCGGCAGCGAAAACTGGATGATCAGCGCCGCCGCACAAATCGTCAGCAGGCTGCACATCACGAGAAGATGACTCTGTATTTTACGGTCGGACTTATTCATAAAATATCTCCATAAACCTTTCTATGAGACAGCAATGACACCGTATGGCCTATGAGTCCATCCTTCCGGTTATATTCTTACGTAGGGCCGGATTCTTCCGGCCCATGCGAGGGGACTCCTCTAACTCAACCCGCTACATAACAGGCTCCGCCCCACGCCGATAACCCTCAAACATCTGCTTCAAGTATGGCACAATTCGGTTAAAAGACTAAACGCTGCGCACCCTTCTATCGGATGTTATGGTGATCCATTTATCGCATCATTCTGCATGTCACAGGGAAAACGTAGGCAAGTCAGCAGCCGATTCTTAAAAAATTCTGACGGAAGGCTCGTATACTGTTTATATTGCCGCAATAGTATCAGCAGCAGCAGCACCCACAGCACGTTCTGATGCGTTCTGACGCTCACTTACCGGCGTCAGTCTCAGCATCTATTTCAGAGGGAAAGAAATGCAGCAGCCCGGAAACCAGTTTCCACCGCAGCCGCCAATCAACTCACCCACGCCACCGCAGAACCGCCGTCCACTCCCCCCTGTCCCACCACGGACAGCGCGACGTCTGCCGGTCTGGGCCGAAGCGCTCTGGAGTGATGTCCAGCAGGCGGATCGTCGGCTCCTGTGGGCTGCCGGTGGGATTACCACGTTCGTCGTCCTGTCGTGTGTGGGCATGTTCGGGCTGATTGCCCTGAGCTTTCTGACACAGCCGCGCATTCCTACTGGCGTCCATGTCGCTGGGATCAATATCGGCGGCCAGACACTCGATCAGGCCGAAGAACGGCTGAACAGCGCCTTCGCCAGCCAGACCCTGACGCTGACTGATGGGGATCGCAGTTGGGATGTCCCGATGGCTGAACTCGGCATCACACTCAATGCCGCCGCTACACTGAACGCAGCCGAAAATGCAGCGCGGAATGCGGTCATCCAGCCGATTTATGCGATCGATTTCCAGCAGACACAGGCCAGACTGCTCTCGATGAGCGTTGACATCAATGTCCCGGCCATTGACGGCAATCCGCCGCAGGATGGCCGCTCGCTCGACATCCCGTTTGTCATGGATCGCCTGCGCCTTGACCTCAATAACGAGATCGCCGACGGCCTGCTGGATCTGAATATGATCGACGTGGCCGGAAGCTTTGACACCAATGCCGACTATACCGGCGTGCCACTTGAATACACCGTCGAACCCGGCGAAGAACTCGGCCTGATTGCCAGAAAATTCAACGTCTCGGTTGAAGACATCGTACGGGCCAACAATCTTGAAAATCCCGATCTGCTTTATGTCGGGCAGGTGCTGATCATCCCGGCGGCGGGTGTCTATGAGCCGACCCAACAGGAAGCCCCGCCAGCCCCCACCAGCAGCGGGCGCTCGATTGTGGTCTCGCTCGATGCCCAGCGCATCTATGCCTATGAAAATGGTCAGCTCGTGCGCTCACATCTGGTTTCAACCGGCCTGCCCGCCACACCGACCCTGAAGGGCGATTACAAGGTCTATATCAAGCTGGAAGCAGACGATATGAGCGGCCCCGATTATTTCATGCCGCAGGTCCCGTATACGATGTACTACCATCAGGGATACGCCATCCACGGCACCTACTGGCATAACGCCTTTGGCCGCCCAATGAGCCACGGCTGCGTCAATCTGCCCACCGCAGAAGCCCAGTGGTTCTTCAATTTCGCCCAGGTCGGCACACCGGTGCGCGTGATCTAGGTTGTGTTGACATTCTGCAAAAATCGCTCACTTGTAGGGGCGATGCCGCGATCGATCGCCGTCATCGCCCGCTGGTTATAGGGCGCTGCGGGCGGACACACAGGTCCGCCCCTACACAAACAAGCTTGCAGAGTCGTATGATAATCGAAACATCAACAGAGCCTAGCTATGCTTCAATCCTTGATCCGTAAATGACTTAAAACGTCATCGGCGTAGGGTCCGCATTCCTGCGGGCCATTTGCTATTCGAAATCGCCTCGATTGCAGCAGTTTCCAGCGTCAGACACCACGCCCAATCAGCGCGACGGCATTGGCAATCCCGTCTTCACTCTGGATCTTCTCGCCCAGCGTCTGTGCGCTCAGTCGGATCGTCGGATCACTGACGGCCCGACGGATAGCCTCACTCAGATTCTCAGCGGTCAGCTTCTTCTGTGGGATCGCCGCCGGGCCAGCGTTCAGTGCTTCCACCCGCCGTCCCCAGAACGGTTGATCGGCGATAAACGGGACAATGATATTCGGCTTACCGGCTCGCAGCGCGGCAGCCGTCGTCCCCGCCCCGCCGTGATGCACCACCGCCGCTGTCTGCGGGAACAGCCAGTCGTGCGGCACTTCATCAATCAGGTGGATCGTTTCCGGCACACTGGACGTTTCAAGCCCGCCCCACCCTTTCGCCAGAAGCCCACGCTGGCCGGTGCGCGTCAGGGCTTCAATCACCTTTTGCGCCATGCCCTGCGGATCACTGCTCATCATACTGCCGAAGCCGACGTATACCGGCGGCTCGCCGCTTTCCAGAAATCGCGCCAGCTCCACCGGGGGACTCCACCCCGCATCCGGCGGCAAAAACCAGTAACCCGTGACATGGGTTTCTGCATCCCAGTCCGCAGGCGGCGGCACGACATGGCGACTGAAGCTGTACAGCGTCGGAATCGTCGGCATCCCCGCACGCTGTTCGCCGAAGAACCGCCCGACAGATGGCAGCCCGTGTTCCTTCCGCCACTGATTGATGATGCCAGCATACGGCGCGGTCAGCAGGGGCAGCGCGGCATACGTCAGCCGGTTATAAGCGCCACCGAATGGCAAGGCGGGGGCAATCGGCATCGGGAATTCGCGTGTCGGGCTGTACATTGGCAATGGCAGGCTGAAAAACGCCGGGATCTTCAGCGCTTCTGCCAGATGACTGCCCGCCAGCCCTTTGGGATGATAGACAATGGCATCAGGCTGGACGTGCTGCGCCGCCTGCCACGAATCATCCAGCAGCCGCCGCAGCATCGGCATCACCTGACGGATCATCGCCAGTCCCGCGCCGCGCTGCTCAAACACTTTCTTCCCGGCGGCGGTGTCCTTAAGTTTCAGCACATCATCATTAATGGGGATAAACGGCACGCCATGTTCGCTGACAAAGCCCTCAAACATCGCCGGGCCAGCCAGCACGACCTCATAACCGGCACCCTTCAGTCCAAGACTCAAGGCTAAAAACGGCTGCACATCACCACGTGTTCCGCTGGTGAGAATCAGAATCTTCGTCACG
>CAYNDH010000010.1:0-7535 GCA_964395665.1 uncultured Anaerolineaceae bacterium | reverse complement strand
AAACGGCTGCACATCACCACGTGTTCCGCTGGTGAGAATCAGAATCTTCGTCACGATGCCATCCTTAAGTTAAGGCCAACACATCTGCTTTGTAGGGTAAAATATCACTATACCATAGATCAACAAGGAAATTTCCGTGACACCACAATCGATTGGCTTCGAATTAAAACGTGCTGTACCAATTACAATGACCTACTATGATTGGCTGCGCACCTATCCTTACACCTCAACATTCTATGTTCCAGATGGGACAAGTGATGAGGATTGTAATGAACTGATTCAGGCAGTCCGTACACTTTCAGCGTGTATTCTGGGTAAGTACAAAATTGGACACAGATCCTTTGTAGTTCCAACCTTTCACGAAGACATAAAAAGCGTTTCTCCTCACGCGCTTGGCACACGCAAGTGGCGGATACAATACAACAACTCATTCGGGTTATCGCGTGCTCATACCATCCCCGGCTCCAACAGGAAACACAGTAGAGGTTGGCTTCGAGCCGGCCTAAAAAAAGCAGCAGACGACGCAAATTTAGATCATGAGGATTGGAAACATTTCCTCTCAGTATTTGAGCGTGTGTGTGTTAACTCAGAAGGTGAGGCTATCCCTCCACTGATTAATATTAAACCAAGTAATTCTAACTGGCCCCCAAAAGGGGCGAAAAAGCGCTAGACTTATCACTTTCAAGGAGACAATCCCCATGCTGATCATGAATGTCTACGTCACTGTCAAACCGGATAAGCTGGACGATTTTATAACGGCGATACAGGCTAACGCCGCCGCCAGCCGTAACGAGCCGGGATGCATCCGCTTCGATGTCATCCAGAAGAAAGACGACCCGCATACCTTCATACTGGTCGAGATTTATCAGGATGAAGCCGCACAGCAAGCCCACCGCGAAAGCGAACATTTCCAGCAGTGGCGTGCCAGCAGCGGCGATCTGTTCGTCAGTAAGGAAAATATCCTCTATCAGCCGCTGGATGTCGCACCCTTCGCATAATGCGGTCCTCATCTGCCTGATGGCGCATCGGCTGCGAGCTAAACTTCTGGTGAGAGTCAGCAGAACGTATATTCCATACACCGTACAACCGGTTAAAATAGAAGACAGACCGGCGCACGTCTCTGGACAACTGCGCCGGTCTCATGTTGTACGAACGCTGCATCAGCAATCTGCAACCAGAAATTCAAGCAATCACAGCGCCAGAAGTATGCAGCGCCCTGCTCTGTTGGTCCGCTGTTCAGGAGAGGAAATTTGTCTAACACAATCTGGCAGGTCTACACCTACGATAAATCACCGGGCGAACATACCGTCGTCGGTTCAGTGCGTATCGCATCACATCTGCACAGCCCGCAGTTAGGAAATCACCGCGACATTCTCGTCTATCTTCCGCCGTCCTATCATGTCAGCGAGAAGTACTATCCCGTCATCTATATGCACGACGGCCAGAACCTGTTCGATGAGGTCACCAGCTTTGTGGGTGAATGGCGCGTCGATGAAACCCTGGAGGAAATCGCCCAGTCTGAAGGCTATGAAGCGATCATCGTCGGCATCCCCAGCATCGGTGAAGAGCGTATGCTGGAATACAGCCCCTATGATACCCGCTGGGGCAGGAGTAAGGCGGCGCAGTATCTGGCCTTCATTACAGAGACGGTCAAGCCGCTGATCGACGCCAGTTTTCGCACGCTGCCGGGACGCTCCACCACCGGCGTAGCGGGTTCATCCATGGGCGGGCTGATCAGCATGTATGCCTTCCTGCGCTGTCCGCAGGTATTCGGCTGGGTGGGCGCGATGAGTCCGTCATTCTGGCTGGTCAAGCAGCGCATCGTCAGGGATATTGAGGAAACCGCCTATATCCCCGGTCGCATCTATCTGGACATCGGCGAACAGGAGATCTCATCACGCCGCAGCAAAGACAGCGCCCAGCAGCTCACCAGCACCGTCGAGCAGGTGTATGAAGCGCTGGTCATCAAGGGTTATCAGCCCAACAGTGAGATTATCTATATCACCGATCCGGAAGGCGTCCACCACGAGTCCGCATGGGCGCGCCGCTTCCCGCAGATGATCCGCTTCTTCCTGTCTCCACAGCCAGAGCAGGTCAACCAGCAGTCCCCCATGCCCTAGAAGACACATTACAACCGTGGGCCGGTTTCTTCCGGCCCAACATGATCCACGCTACGCATTACACATCACTGCCGTGTCCGCCCCGTTTATAAAACCCGCCTCTCCCCTTTTGCATCGTCAGCCGTGCAGTGGGTATGCTTGAAGATCCTGCCCTTACTCACACAAGCACCCAGAGGAAGCCCTGACGATGCCCATTCAACCCACGCAGCTTCGAATCGCTGATGATGAATTCCGCGCCCGCTGTGACCATCTGCTGAACGTGATCCAGCAGGCGGATTACAGCGGTGTCGTGCTGTTCGACGCCGACTATGTCAAGTATTACACCGGCTTCGCCTTCACCATGACCGAGCGCCCAATGGCCTTTGTAATGAATGCCAGCGGAGAGCGCGGCCTGTTCGTCCCACGGCTGGAACGCGAACACGCGCAGATGAACGCACTGGTCGATTATGTGAAGGATTACGCCGAATATCCCGGCAAACGTCATCCGATCCATGCACTGGTCGGACTACTGGCCGAGATGAACATCACCGGCACCGTTGGCGCCGATGAAGACGGCTATCCGTGGGTGTTTGGCTATCGTGGCGAGAAGCTGTCTGTTGCGGCGACACTCGACGTCCAGCCCGTCCGCGCACAGGTCGAAGATCAGATGATGATCAAATCCGAAGCCGAGATCGCTCTGCTGCGCCAGAGCTGTGTCTGGGCAAATCTGGCGCACCGTCTGCTTCAGCGTTACACCCGCCCCGGCCTGACTGAAACCGAAGTCACGCAGCGCGCCAGCGATGAAGCCACCCGCGCCATGCTCGATACCATCGGCGAGATCTATCGCGGACAAAGCATCTACTACAACGGCGCAATTGCCCTCTATCGCGGCCAGATCGGGCGCAACGGTGCGATCCCGCACGCGCTGGCGAATAACATCACCTTTCAGGCCGGGGATGTGCTGGTGACCGGGGCCAGCGCACCGGTTTGGGGCTATGTCGGCGAACTGGAACGCACCATGTTCCTCGGCCAGCCCACCGACGATCAGCGCCGCTTGTTCGATCACATGCTGGAGCTTCAGACGCTGGCAATGGATGCCATCCGCCCCGGTCGCCTCTGCTCGGAAGTCGATCAGGATGTGCAGGCGTATTTCCGTCAGCATGACCTGATGGATTACTGGAAGCATCACACCGGCCACTGCATCGGCCTGCGCTACCATGAAGCACCGTTTCTCGACATCGGGGACGACACCGTCATTCAGCCGGGGATGGTCTTCACGGTCGAGCCGGGGCTGTATCAGGCGGGATTAGGCGGCTTCCGTCATTCGGACACGGTGGTTGTGCGTGAAAACGGCGTCGAGATGCTGACCTACTATCCACGTGACCTCGAAAGCCTGACCCTGCCCGTTTAAAGCGGTATGAACTGTAAATTGTGAAAATCGACGAAAAATGCAGTCATGCCTCAATGTGGCATGCCAAACCGAAATCGTTATAATGTGCTCGACACCTCAGTAGTTGTTGCAAATACATCAGGAGTTCATAAATGAAACATACACGCTTTCTTTTCAGAGTGCTGATGGTCGGCCTCATCGCCGTCATGAGCATTGCCAGCCTCTCGGCACAGGACAGCGAACTGCCCGACCTCGAAGGCCGCACGATCACCGTGGCAACCGAAAATGCCTACCCGCCCTTCAACTTCATCGACGAAGAAACCGGTGAAGGCGCAGGCTGGGACTATGACGCCGTGAACGAAATCTGCGCCCGCCTGAACTGCGTGCCCGAATACGTCGAAACCGCATGGGATGGCATGATCCTCGCCGTCTCCAATGGTGAATATGATATGGCCGGTGACGGCATCACCATCACCGACGAGCGCGCCGAAGTCGTCGATTTCTCAATTGGCTACATCCGCACCGATCAGGTGCTGCTGGTGCGTGTCGATGAAGAGCGCTTCGCCAATGTCGAAGAACTGCTGGCTGATGAGACCCTGCTGATCGGTTCGCAGCCCGGTACCACCAACTACGAGCTGGCAGCGGAAATGCTCGGCGATGAAAGCCGTCTCGTCGCCTATGACACCTTCGGTGTCGCAGTGCAGGCGCTGATCGCCGGGGATGTCGATGCGGTCTTCATGGATGACACCGCCGGTCAGGGTTATGTCGGCATCAATGCCGAGAGCGTCAGGATCACCGGCGAGCCGCTCACATCGGATCAGCTCGGCTTCATCTTCCAGAAAGACTCGGAACTGGTCGCCGCATTCAATGCCGCCCTTGCCAGTATGCGCGAAGATCGCACGCTTGAGGTGATCAATGCCAAGTGGTTCCCGCCTGCCATGCCCGATCTCGGCGGCCAGACGATCACCGTGGCAACCGAAAACGCCTACCCGCCTTTTAACTACATCGACGAAGAAACCGGTGAAGGCGCAGGCTGGGACTATGACGCCGTGAATGAAATCTGCGCCCGCCTCAACTGCGTGCCCGAATACGTCGAAACCGCATGGGATGGCATGATCCTCGCCGTCTCCAATGGTGAATATGATATGGCCGGTGACGGCATCACCATCACCGACGAGCGCGCCGAAGTCGTCGATTTCTCAATTGGCTACATCCGCACCGATCAGGTGCTGCTGGTGCGTGTCGATGAAGAGCGCTTCGCCAATGTCGAAGAACTGCTGGCTGATGAGACCCTGCTGATCGGTTCGCAGCCCGGTACCACCAACTACGAGCTGGCAGCGGAAATGCTCGGCGATGAAAGCCGTCTCGTCGCCTATGACACCTTCGGTGTCGCGGTACAGTCACTGATCGCCGGGGATGTGGACGCCGTCTTCATGGACGACACCGCCGGTCAGGGTTATGTCGGTATCAACGCCGACCGTGTCAGGATCACCGGCGAACCGATTGTCTCCGATTACCTTGGCTTCATCTTCGCGAAAGACTCCGAACTCACCCGCGCCGTCGATATCGCGCTCATCAGCATGATGAATGATGGCAAGCTGGAAGAAATCAACAGCAAGTGGTTCCCCGCAAGCGGTGGTGAAGAAGCTGCTGAAGGCGAAGACACTGAATCCTAGATTCAGATTTTAACCCGAATAGAACATGGTTGACGCACGGGGCGATCTTTTGATCGCCCTGTGATTGTACTTCAGGTAAATTGCTAGGATATCGAATGGCAGACATGCCGCACCGTAAACGTAAAAATGACGACTTAGAATTTGAGAATGATGATCTGCGCGAACAGTACATGGCCTCTCGGCATCGCGCGTCCTTCTGGGGATTTATTTACGGCCTTCCCATCTGGGCAGCGCTGATCGGCGCGGGCTGGCTGTTCGTCGCCTTTGCAATTCGCGATAACGAGATTTATAGCAATATCTACTCTCAGCTTCAGGAAGGCGTCTCGATGACGCTGCGGATCGCCGTCTTTGGCTATCTGCTGGCACTCAGCATCGGCCTGATCATCGGGCTGATACGCGCTTTCCCGCCCAAACCGGCCAAGGGCTGGTATGGCTCCATCCTCAGCGGCATCCATCTGGTGCTTTATCACCTCGCGACGATGTACGTCGAGATCATGCGCGGCCTGCCGATTCTGATCGTCCTGCTGGTCGGGGCGTTTATCATCTTGCCGGAGATCCGTGACAAGCTGCTGAACCCGATCTTCGGCTCTGAATGGGTGCGCGCCAATACCGGGGCAGGCTCGCCAGTCCCCGCAATTGTCGGTCTCGGCATGGCGTATGGGGCTTTCACGTCCGAGACGATTCGCGCCGGTATCCAGTCGGTAGAACCCGGTCAGATGGAAGCAGCGCGCTCGCTCGGCATGAACTTTTTTCAGGCCATGCGGCTGATCATCCTGCCGCAGGCCATACGGCGTGTGCTGCCCACGCTGGGAAATGACGCCATCGCCATGATCAAGGACTCTTCACTGGCATCGGTGCTCGGCATCCGTGAGGTGACACAGATCGCCCGCGTTTCATCGGGGCGCTCGTTCCGTTATACCGAGACCTATATGACAACCGCCTTCATCTACCTGACCCTGACACTGGTCGGGTCGATGCTGATCCGCACGATGGAACGTCGGCTGAAGCAGCGGTCATCCACCCCCCACAGGCTCTCAGGATTGTGGGCGCAGATCGGGCATTTCGGGGGAAGAAAGTAAAGTAAGATCAGTTCCACAGACCTGTAAAGGCTGACCGTTCCGCTGTCAGCCTGATGCGCGTACAATGACCACATGACCGCAACCTTAACCCACACTCGACGTTCTGAATTCATCGCCGGGGCCAAAGATACCCTGCCGCTGATGCTCGGTGCAGCGCCCTTTGGCCTGATCTTCGCTGCGCTGGCGATTACCGGCGGCCTGTCGCCTGCCGCGACGCTCGGCATGTCGCTGTTCGTCTTCGCCGGTTCGTCACAGTTCATCGCGGTCGGGCTGCTGGCACAGGCCGCCACGATCCCGGTGATTATCATCACGACATTTGTCGTCAATCTGCGGCACATGCTGTACTCGGCATCACTGGCCCCCATGATGAAACATCTGTCGCAGAAGTGGCTGTTACCGCTCGGCTTCTGGCTGACGGACGAAACCTATGCTGTCGTCATCCGGCGCTATCCGCAGGACGACGGCTCACCCTATAAACACTGGTATCATTTCGGCTCGTCTGCCGCGATGTACATCAACTGGCAGTTGTGGACGATCTTCGGCATCATCGCCGGCCAGCAGATCCAGGATGCGCAGTCATGGGGGCTGGATTTCGCCATGCTGGTCACGTTCATCGGGATCGTCGTGCCGATGCTCGTCACCCGCCCGATGCTGGCCTGTGCCATCACCGCTGGGCTGGTGGCGCTGGTCGCACGCGATCTTCCCTACAATCTCGGCCTGATGGCAGGTGCGCTGGCTGGGATCATCGTCGGTTATACGCTCGAAAGCGTGTATCCATCACCCGATCCGAACGCAGCCGGATCATCTGGATCAACCGAACCGGCAAATCTGACCGCCGTGCCGGAAGCCGAGTCTCCGGGTCCCTGACTGACAACCTGAAGCTGACTTTATGACTCCTACAGACCAATTTTTGCTGATTTTCGGTATGGCGCTGGTGACATTTGCCGTCCGTTACCCGGTGCTGGCGATTCTGGGGCGTGTCTCGCTGCCTGACCGCATGATGCGTGCCCTGCGCTATGTACCGACCGCCGTACTGAGTGCGATCATCATCCCCAACCTGATCGCGCCTGATAATGTGATTGCGCTCACGCCGGCCAATGCCTATCTGGTCGCCGGGATTTTCTCGATTGCCGTGGCCGCCTTCACACGTAAGCTGCTGCCGACGATTATCGCCGGGATGATCTTCTTCCTGCTGTGGCGAACCTTGTTTCCGCCAGTCTAGAGACTGTTTGAATATTCAGAAAACGATTCTTGATTTTATAGAAACACCGGACACGCTGAAGCGTATCCC
>CAYNDH010000009.1:16121-58620 GCA_964395665.1 uncultured Anaerolineaceae bacterium | reverse complement strand
GGGACCACCGGATTGGTGTAGACGCCTTCTTCGATCAGTGCCTTCCATGCCAGCACGGTTCGGATCTCATCGCGGATCATGATTGGGATAATCGGGGTGTTGCTGTGCGAAGTATCGTAGCCCATTTCCTTGAGCTTCTCGCGCATGTAGCCCGCGTTTTCCCACAGCCTCTGAATGCGTTCGGGTTCGGCTTCGATAATATCCAGTGCCTGCAGAACCGCTGCGACATTAGGGGCCGGAAGCGCTGCCGAGAAGATCAGAGAACGTGCGTGATGCTGGATGTAATGCATGACATCAGCATTACCAGCGATAAAACCGCCAATCCCGGCGAAGCTCTTGCTGAAAGTCCCCATAATCAGGTCTACTTCATCGGTGAGGCCGAAATGTGCTGCTGTACCGCGTCCCTGGCCGGTTACGCCGATGCCGTGGGCATCATCCACCAGAATACGTGCCCCGTAGCGCTTGCAGACATCGACGATTTCAGGCAGCGGGGCGATATCCCCGCCCATGCTGTAAACGCCATCGATAATCACAAGTCGGCCACCTTCTTCAGGCAGGCGGCTGAGGACCGCTTCAAGGCTGGAGATGTCGTTATGGCGGAAGCGCTTCATCTCGCCACGGCTCATCATACAGGCATCGACGATGGACGCATGAGCATCCTTGTCGATAATGACGTAATCACCCTTCGAGAGGATGGCCGTGATCGCACCGACATTGGACTGATAGCCGGTTGAAAAGACGAGCGCTGCTTCCTTCCCGACGAATTTCGCCAGCCGACGATCAAGCTCGAGATGAAGTTCAAGCGTGCCGTTTAAAAAACGGGAGCCTGTTACACTGGTCCCGTAGCGGTGGATGGCATCGATTGCTGCCTGACGTACTCGTGGATCAGTCGTGAGACCAAGATAATTATTTGAGCCAAGCATAACGACATCATGATCTTCAAAGACTGCTGTAGTGCCTTCGGAATCGCTCAATGCACGGAAATAGGGATAAATCCCCATTTCGATCGCTTCTTTTGCCTGGGTGAATGTGCTGACTTTATGGAATAAGTCGGACACGATTTACTCCTAAACTGATGGACGGGGGTGACCGGTTGACCTCTGATAAATATGCATTACAACTCATTCAACAATGACCAAACAATATAACACGAAAAGCACCGCTTGGATGTGACGAGATCCGGTGTGTCAGGTCATGATTCGATTTATCTGCAATTTAAGTAGTTTACAAGCCTTGCAGAATATAAAGCGTAAATGCACTCTGATGAATAAGCCATGCTGTAAATCATGCTTGAAGTCATGCTTGTGAAAGCTGTTACTTGCGATTACAGTATGTGCCTACTAAAATTGGGCATAATCTGGGATCAAGTTTTAAGGAGTATACTGAATGTCTGCATTGACAATCCGCCGGTTAATCGTGTGGATCGGCTCGATGGCACTGGCAACGCTTATTGGCTGGCTGATTATCACCTTTATTCTGCCAGCGTTAAGCCCTGACCCGAACGCACAACCTGTCACGATTGACCAGTATGGGCGTGTTTACTTCATCACAACGGTGATTCCGATTGGCCTGATTCTGGTCACCTGGCTGGATCGGTT
This sequence comes from uncultured Anaerolineaceae bacterium, assembly GCA_964395665.1. Lineage (GTDB taxonomy): Bacteria > Chloroflexota > Anaerolineae > Aggregatilineales > Phototrophicaceae > JAEZAF01. The sequence continues at coordinate 57,022 of CAYNDH010000009.1, read as the reverse complement.
TGTCGATACCCGTATCTGGCCGGACTAGTTCCTTTGTTTATTTTGTGAATTTTTAAACCCGTACAGATCACTGTACGGGTTTTTTGTTTTGATGTGGCTAATGGGGCCTGCCAACTGGTGAGGACTCTATCCTGAACGCAGAAGCTGGGCGAGCGCGGTGACACTCATCTCGCCGCTGATACGGAGCCTGGGCAGTTCATAACGATTATCTGTTGTGAGATATGCGCCATGCGTGGTCGTGACGGCAAGCTGGACGGGTGTTTCCCGAATGACGGACAGTGTCTGCTGATCATAACGGCCCCCCGGATAGGCGAATACCGTGCCGCGCTGCCCGGTGTGGGCCTGAATACTCTCTATGCTGCCGACAATTTCATAGATAAGCTGCTCACGCGGGCGCTGACGCAGGTCGATGTGTGATTTTGTATGCGGCTCAATGGACATGCCTTGACGCGCCATTTCCTGAATCTGAGGCCATGACAGATACTGCGGCAATCCCTGATCGGCATAGCCGGTGATGATAAAGAAAGTCCCAGTGAAGCTATGCTGCCGCAGAATCGGAAAGACATTGGTGTAATGGTCAAGATAGCCATCATCAAAGGTCAGTACAATCGGTTTCGGTGGCAGCGGTGTGCCATTCAGAAGTGCCTCGTTGACTTCGTATAGTGATACAGACGAATATCCCTGTGAGACAAGATATTCGATGTGTTCCCGAAAACGCTGGGCAGAAACCGTTAACTCGATTCGATAAGGATCAGGATCTTCAGGCAGCGTTCCGACATAGTGATACATCAGGACAGGTACATAGATACGACGCAGCGTACCATCACTGATTGTGGTTTCCGATGAGAGTTCTGATTCTGCGGACTGTTGAGAGATCAGTGGCATGACGGTTATGAACAACAGGATGGTACAGATGGCTGTCCAGAGCCGTTTTATGTACAGGAAGCGACAAATTGAGAGTTTATTGGTTCGCATAGTCATGAACCAGATAGGATTTGAGTGACACTTCAAAATACATTGACCTTATGAACATACAGAGAAAATCTCAACTCACTGAATTCTACAAAAAGACAATTGCAGAACGTCGAGAGGTCATTTCTCAACAGTTTCCAGATGGTATTGTCTGGGATCAGGGAATCGATACTTCTTATGCTGACCACATGATTGAGAATGTAGTTGATGTCTATGGATTGCCGTTTGCCATTGCAACCAACTTCCTCATCAATGGAACAGATTATCTCATACCGATGGTAATTGAAGAACCGTCGGTTGTAGCTGCTGCAAGTTTTGCTGCAAAACTGATTCGTCAGGGTGGTGGGTTCACTGCCAGTAGTGATGAACCTCTGATGATTGGTCAGATACAGATACTGGATTGTCCAGATGTCCATCAATCTGTGAACAATCTGCACACTCATCGAGAGCAACTGCTGACTGCTGCTAATGAAGTCGGTGGCAGTATTATCAAGCGGGGTGGTGGAGCAAGAGACATCGAAGTACGTGTATTCAGAGATACTCCGATTGGAAACATGCTTGTACTACATCTGATCTATGATGTCCGTGATGCGATGGGTGCTAATGCCATTAACACTGCTGTTGAACGGATTGCTCCTCTGGTAGAAGAGATCTCTGGTGGACGGGTACACCTCAAGATCCTGAGTAATCTCTCTGATCTGCGTAAAGCATATGCTGAGTGTACTATCCCCAGTCATAGCCTCTCCACTGCTACCATGTCAGGTTCTGATGTCATTCAGTCTATTGTCGAAGCCAGTGTATTCGCTGAAACTGATCCCTACAGAGCCACCACGCACAACAAAGGCGTAATGAACGGTATTGATGCTGTGGTGATCGCAACTGGAAATGACTGGCGTGCAGTGGAAGCTGGAGCACACGCCTATGTTGCACGTGATGGCTCTTATGGCAGCCTGACTACATGGAGAAAAAACGACGCCGGCGACCTCTTCGGGCGCATAGAACTGCCGCTGGCCGTTGGGATTGTCGGCGGTGCGACACGCTCGCATCCGACCGCACAACTGGCGCTGAAGCTTCTCGGCGTGGAAACCGCACAGGAACTCTCCGAAGTGATGGCCTGCGTGGGACTGGCGCAGAATTTTGCTGCGATCCGTGCGCTGGCGATGGAAGGCATTCAGCAGGGACATATGCGGATGCACGCCAAGCAGCTTGCGCTTGCTGCCGGTGCAACAGGTGAGATGATCGCCAGCGTGGTAGAGCGCCTGATCCACGAGAAGAATATCCGGCTGGAAAATGCAAAAGTGATTGTGATGGAATTGCAGGAGTCAAACGAATGAGCATGAATGGTCTGAAGATCGAAGAGTCCTATCTGATGAGACCGCAGCGTCAGGTCGGCATCATCGGATATGGAGCCTACATCCCCCGGTATCGTCTTCCAGGGACTGAAGTTTCCCGTGTGTGGACGAATAGTCTGGGTGGCAGTCCGATTCAGGAAAAGGCGGTTGCCGGCCTGGATGAAGATGTCACCACCATGTCAATTGAAGCGGCGCGCAATGCGTTGGCACGAGCCAGAATCGATCCCCGTGAACTGCGTGCTGTCTGGGTGGGCAGTGAAAGCCATCCGTATGCGGTCAAGCCTACCAGTACGATTGTGGCGGAGAGCATCGGCGCATCACCAAATATTCAGGCGGCAGACTGGGAATTTGCGTGTAAGGCTGGCACAGAGGCAGTTCAGGCTTCGATCGGCATGGTCGGCAGTGGGATGAGCGCGTATACCCTGAGTATCGGTATGGATACTGCACAGGGGAGGCCCGGCGATGCACTGGAATACACCGCAGCATCAGGTGGCGCTGCATTCATACTGGGGGTCGCGGAAGCAGCCTGTGCAGTTTATCAGGGCAGCTACAGCTTTGTGACTGATACGCCGGACTTCTGGCGACGTTCCAGTGAAACCTATCCCAGCCATGGGGATCGGTTTACCGGTGAACCGGCTTATTTCAACCACACACTGTCTGCTGGCCGGACACTGATGGAGATGATGAACACCACGGCATCGGATTACACCTATGCGGTATTCCATCAGCCCAATGTCAAATTCCCATCTCGTGCGGCGCAGATGCTGGGCTTTAACAGCGGACAGATCGAGACAGGACTGTTAGCTGGTCGGATCGGCAATGTCTATTCCGGCTCGTGCATGGTCGGCCTGACGGCAATTCTCGACATCGCTCAACCGGGTGATCGCATCCTGATGGTGAGCTATGGCAGTGGGGCAGGGTCCGACGCATTTGACCTGCTGGTTACAGATCGCATCAATGAAATCCGTGATCTTGCGCCACGCACACATGATTATATCGCTCGCCGCACCGAGATTGACTACGCCACCTACGCTCGTTATCGTGGCAAGCTGAAGAATTAAGGACAGACGAAACATGAGAAACGTCGCAATTGCAGGGATTGGTGCAACACCGGTCGGAGAATTCTGGGAAAGCAGCCTGCGGATGCTGGCTGCGGAAGCGGTACAGAGTACGCTGCATTCGTCCGGAGTACGCTCGATTGATGCACTGTATGTCGGAAATGCCTATGGAAGTTCATTCAGCAGTCAGTCTCAACTGGGAGCGCTGATCGCGGATTATACGGGGCTGGGTTCAATCGAAGCGCTGACTGTCGAAGCCGGGGATGCATCTGGTGGGGCGGCACTGCGGATGGGTTATCTGGCTGTTGCATCCGGTGCCGCTGATCGTGTGCTGGTGTTGGGGGTCGAGAAATCAACAGACAGCATCGGCAGTGCCCGAATGAGCGCTCGGAGTGTCAGTGTGGATGCCGACTTCGAAGCCGTCCATGGCGCAACACTGACAGCGATCTGTGCCATGCTGATGCGCCGCTATATGTATGAACATGGTGTGGAACTCTCGGCCTTTGAAGGCTTTAGTATCAATGCGCATCGTAATGGCAGTCGCAATCCCGGCGCGATGTTCAGAAATAACCTGAAGCCGGGTGCATATCTCCGTGCGGGTATGGTCGCGGAGCCGCTCAATCTGTTTGATGGCGCACCAGATGGTGACGGTGCCGCCGCCGTGCTGCTGACAACACCGGAACTCGCACAGGATATGACGGATCGCCCGGTGCATATCACTGGAAGCGCGGTTGCTACCGATCGCTTTACCGTCCATGAGCGGACAGATCCTTTGTATCTCACGGCAGTCGCAGCATCTACACAGAAGGCGCTGGCACAGGCGGGTATCACGCTTGATGATCTTGATCTGCTTGAGCTGCACGATGCCTATACGATCATTACCACGCTGGCGCTTGAGGCCATTGGCGCCACAGAGCGCGGACAGGGCTGGACACTGGCGGCCAATCAGGGTGAGGACATCAGCGTGACGGGACGGCTTCCTGTCTCGACCATGGGCGGCCTGAAAAGCCGTGGTAATCCTGCTGGCGCGACAGGGATTTATCAGGCCGTTGAAGCCGTTCAGCAGTTGAAACATCAGGCTGGCGATAATCAGATTGAGGGCGCCCGGATCGCTGCAATCCAATCAGTGGGTGGAGCAGGGGCGACCGCTGTTACGCATGTTCTGAGAGTTTTTTAGGCAATGAGTGAGGGTTTGACTGCCTGCTGAGAGATTTTGATAGCGGCGCGAACCTAGAATGACCGTATCGTTGAGACGGTAAATTAGAAGGTGTAATCTGATGCAGATATCAAGACACTGGCGCTTAAATGCAATTCGCTATCGTTTGGAAGGCGTGCAGTATAACGATGGTTCTGTCAGCCTTCAGAAGCGCCCACAGAGTGATCAGAACAGCACGCAGGATGTTGTATACAGCGAGAAGCCTGCCAGCACAGAAGATTCCGCACGCAAGACTGATCCAGCATTCGCCGCTTAGATCTGTCAGGCTGCTTTCTAACCGGTAACTACGGAGATTCAGATCTTGGTTGTCTCGATTCAACAATCCGCTGAGGCCATTCAGCCCTACGTCTTTTCCGGCAAGGGGACTGTATACAGCTATACGGTCCTGCAGGAAGTCCCCGCCGAGTTCGAAGAACAGGCGCCGTTATATCTTGCGATTATTCAGCTCGACGAAGGGCCACTGGTCCTCGGACAGCTTACGGATATTGATGGCGAAGTGCAGATTGGTGATGCGGTGGAAATGGTCACCCGCAAGCTGATGACTGAGGCCGAACGTGGGATGATCGTCTACGGATATAAATTCCGTCCCGTCTTAAAGCGTGCATAGCTGCGCTGACGCGAAATTCACGGATTTATCAATCAAAAAACAGAGACCACCGAATGCGTGGTCTCTGTTTTATTTACAATGCTTATGGTATCACACGGCTTGCTGTGCGATCAGGCGAGTTCGCGCTTTTCGTGCTGTTTATGATCATAGATCAGCGACAGCTCGGTGTCGACATCGAAGAGGTGCAGGTTATCCATGTTGACTGCCACACCCATACGGCCACCGATACGGGCTGATGTACGCGGATCGGTACGGGCGATGAATGTCTTGCCACCTTCTTCAAGGTAGATAATCATTTCATTACCCATCTGCTCGATCACATCGACATTGGCTTCGATCTGTGCCGGTGTGATACCGGGTGGCTGGAATTCCATATCGTGAATATCTTCAGGACGAATACCCAGCGTGACCTTCTTGCCAACATGGCTGCGGTAAGCCTGAGCGCGGCTGGCCGGGATGTTAAGCTGGAAGACACCGGTGTCAACAACGAGATTACCGTCATTTTCACGCAGGGTCGCATCGAAGAAGTTCATGGAAGGGCTGCCGATGAAGCCAGCCACAAACACGTTACGGGGATTGTTGTACAGATTGAACGGTGTGTCGATCTGCTGGAGCTTACCGGCGTTCAGAACGCAGATACGGGTGCCCATGGTCATGGCTTCAACCTGGTCATGGGTCACGTAAATGAACGTCGTTTCCAGACGCTGATGCAGCTTGCTGATGAACGAACGCGCTTCTACACGCAGTTTGGCGTCAAGGTTGGAAAGCGGCTCATCCATGAGGAAGACAGCGGGTTCACGGACGATCGCACGTCCGACTGCAACACGCTGACGCTGACCACCTGAAAGCTGGCGGGGGCGACGATCCAGAAGCTGAGCAATACCCAGACTCTGCGCTGCTTCACGGACGCGCTGGTCGATAATCTGCTTTGGTGTTTTACGCAGCTTCAGACCGAATGCCATGTTATCATACACGGTCATATGCGGGTAAAGCGCATAGCTCTGGAACACCATTGCGACGTCGCGGTCCTTGGGGGCAACATTATTGACAACACGATCACCGATGAGAATGCGACCTTCGCTGATCTCTTCAAGCCCAGCGAGCATACGCAGACTGGTGGTCTTACCGCACCCGGACGGACCTACGAACACCAAAAATTCTTTATCTTTGACAGCAATATTCAAATCTTCTACGACCGTCAAATTCCCAAATCGTTTATAAACATGCTCAAAGGTTACACCTGCCACAACAGTCCTCCATTGAACTTCTTTTATCGGACCTATTTAGTGAAATTGCACAAGGTATTTGCATTTCACTATAAGTCACTCTTCAACTTCAGAGATTATAATGAGCAACACCAAATTTGCAAAAACTCGTCCCTCTTTTATCGAGATTTTAACAATTTATCAGGATTAGTGAATGCACGACAATATCACGGCTGAAACGATCAGCATCGGGACCGAACTGCTGCTGGGTGAGCTGACGGATACAAATTCAGTTTACATCGCCCAGCAGCTTCGTAATATCGGCATCAATCTCTTTTTTATGGCCTCAGTCGGGGATAACCAGCAGCGTATCAGCAGTACAATCCAACTGGGGCTTTCCCGTGCTGATCTGATTATCACCTGCGGCGGTCTGGGGCCGACCGTCGATGATATCACGCGGCAGGCAGTTGCGGAAGCCACACAGCGGCCACTGGAGTTCAGCCCGGACCTGATGGAGCAGATCACCGCACGTTTTTCCCGCTTCAATATCACCATGTCAGAGAATAACCGGCGTCAGGCGTTTATCCCTGAAGGCGCCATTGTGATCGAGAATCCGGTTGGCACCGCGCCTTCCTTTATCGTCGAGCATGAGGGCAAAGTCGTGATCAGTCTGCCCGGTGTCCCGCGTGAGATGAAGTATCTCATGGAACATGCTGTAATTCCGTATCTTCGCAAGCGGTATCAGCTTGGTATTATCAAGGCGCGGATACTGAAAACGGCTGGCATCGGGGAAAGCCAGCTTGATGAACACATCGGGAGTGAGCTTCTGAATGCCTCAAATCCTACTATCGGACTGGCTGCGCATAATGGTTATATTGATGTCCGCATTACGGCAAAGGCTGACACTGTAGACGCGGCTGATGAGATGATCGCCAGTACTGAAGCTGTCCTGAAACAGCGGGTGGGTGATTATATCTTTGGCTATGATCAGGATCGGATTGAAACGGTTCTGATCAGGGATCTGCGCGAACAGGGCCTGAAAATCGGTATCTGTGAGGCTGGGCTGGAAGGGGCGGTCAGCCCTGTATTTAGCGAAGCTGGAGATGTTGTGACGGAGATCACCCATTTCGCCGATGCCGACAGTCTGCGAGAAGTACTGAGCCATGATTCGGAGATATCCTCTAATGTAACCCTCCGGGAGCTATGTGAACTGGCATCCCAGCATCTGGAAGGGCTGCGTGACAGCGATGCACTGATTATCATCGTCAGCACGCCTGAAACCGACGAAAACGAGGACACAAACGAGATGACTGTGGTCCTCACCCGTGTTGGAAGCCAGACCCGTGTGCGTGGTTACGGCTTTGGCGGCAAATCGGGATACTCACGTGAATGGGTACGCACATGGTCTTTATCCTCTGTCTGGAGAATGCTCAGAGAGCAGTCTGCCAGCCTTCCTGCAGATAAGGCCGTGCCACATGCCTGATTCATTTTTTGAAAAGCTGCAAAGCACCGTGCAATCCAGCAAGACGACCACGCTGCTTTTGCTATCCCCATCATTTGAAAAAATGCCGCTTCCCATGCAGCGCTACGACGAGCCGTTTTTGCCATTTGGTAAAGATCTGATTGCGGCGACACGCGATCTGGTGGCCGGATATGTATTTGATCTGGAAGCCTATCTGGTCCCCGGCGCGGCTGGCATTATCGCCCTTGAGCGAACGATCAGCTATGTACCGTCGGATCTGGTAACGGTTTTACACGGTACGTTTGTCACGCCAGCCATTATCTCGATGCCCTATCTGCCGATGAATGTGGATAGCATCACCTTGGGCCAGCATCATCTGATTGATGCCCAGCCGTCAGAACTGCGATCACGGCTGCTGGTCACAGGTGAGGATTTACCCGATACGGGCTACAGCACGTTCTCTGCTGCTGATCATGAAATCGTGGTCAGATCAGATGATGGGCGTTCCGTCCGGCTCAGGATTGCAGGGGCTGAAGTGACACAGGCTGGCATGGGTGAAAATTTTGCCGAAGTCGCAGCAACAACCCTGAGAGAGTTCAGCAGGGCTGGTAATGGCTGAGATACTGAGTTCAGAAATTATAGACACACTGCTCGAAGATTTCATCAAGGCAGGGCTTCTACAATTCGGTTACTGGCTGGATACGCCAGATCAGGCTGAAGGATCACCCATCCGGTTTAACTTTGATCTGCTGCCTGCTTATCCGGGGCTTCTGGATCGGACCGGCAGTATTATGGCGGTGCATCCGGCACTCCGGAACGTCCAGCGGCTGGTATGTGATCAGGACAGTCTGGCAGCGGCTGTCTGTGTATGCCTGCAGACGGGTATCCCGCTGGTTTATACAAGACAAACATCTGCCGGAAGTTATCAACTGGTCGGGGCATATGATGTCGGGCATCCAACCGTCCTGATCGGTGACCTGTATCGACCGGAGACACGGACGAAAACAGACGCCCTCAAGACCCACGCTGCCCGTGTAGGCCTGAACATTATCTCGGAGCTTTATATCATGGGGCTGGCCGAAAATGTGCCCGCTGGAGCTGCCGATGACGCTGCGATACATTGTCTGACATGGATTGATGCGGCACTGATCCGCCGGTGGGTGAGTCAGCGCTGGATTACACAACCTCAGGGAAGTGCCATCCAGCGCTGGATGCAGCAGGTGAAAATTCAAACTGACAGGTAAAGCCGGATGCGCCGGTCATTACCGATGATTACTCATCATCCAGGCTGAGCAGCGCCATAAATGCTTCCTGCGGCACTTCGACTGATCCGATCATCTTCATGCGCTTCTTGCCTTTTTTCTGCTTTTCGAGCAGTTTCTTCTTACGGGTAATGTCACCACCGTAACATTTGGCAAGAACATCCTTGCGGATCGCGCTGACATTCGCACGTGACAGGATCTTCTTGCCGACTGCCGCCTGAATCGGTACGACGAACATCTGCCGGGGGATCAGTTCTTTCAGTCTTGTGACCAGCCGCTGGCCTTTGTGATAGGCATCATCGCGATGCACGATCAGGGCCAGCGCGTCAACCGGCTCACTGTTGACCAGCACATCCATCTTCACCAGATCGCCGGTTCGATATTCGCTGAACTGGTAATCGAGGCTTGCATAACCGCGAGATACACTCTTGAGACGGTCGTAAAAGTCCACGATCAGTTCAGACAGCGGGATATGATAGTGCAGGATAACGCGATTCGCGTCCAGATATTCCGTCGTGATGTATTCAGCCCGCTTTTTGATGACCATTTCCATGATCGTGCCGATGAATTCCTGCGGCGTATAGATCTGGATCTTCATCCACGGTTCCTGAATTTCGTCAATCGTGCTTTCATCCGGCAGATGCGCCGGGCTGTCGATGGTGATCATCTCACCAGTACGAAGCTGCACACGATATTCCACGCTTGGGGCGGTTGCCAGAATATCGAGATCATATTCACGCTCAAGTCGTTCCTGGATAATCTCCATGTGGAACAGACCCAGAAAACCAACGCGAAAACCGAAGTTTAGCGCCTGCGAGCTTTCCGGCTGATAAACCAGCGAAGCGTCATTAAGCTGGAGTTTTTCCAGTGCATCGCGCAGATCACTGTAGTCGTCATTATTGGTCGGATAGATACCGGCGAAAACCATCGGCTTGATCTGTTTATATCCCGGCAGCGGCTCCTGCGAGCCGTGAACCGCCAGCGTGATCGTGTCACCGACCCGGCACTCCTGCACGGTCTTCAGGCCGGTCGCAATATAACCGACTTCCCCCGCACCCAATGCTTCGATCGGCTGCATCGCCGGAGAGAAAACGCCAAGCTCAACCGGTTCAAATCGGGCATCTGTAGCGATAAGGCGCAGTGCATCGCGACGCGTCAGCCTGCCATCAATAACACGTACATACGCGACAACGCCTTTGTAAACATCATAATGCGAGTCAAAAACCAGTGCGCGCAGCGGGGCATCAGGATTACCAGCAGGCGGCGGAATGGACCGGATCACCTGTTCCATGACATCCTGAATACCGATCCCGCTCTTCGCTGAGATCTGGATCATGTCTTCTGCTGAAATCCCGAGCAGGTCTTCAACTTCCTGCGCGATTTCATCAGGACGGGCGGCAGGCAGGTCGATCTTGTTGATGACAGGGATCAGCTCCAGATTCTGTTCGAGTGCCAGATAGACATTGGAGAGTGTCTGGGCTTCAATCCCCTGGCTGGCATCAACCACCAGAATCGCGCCCTCACAGGCCTGAAGCGCACGACTGACCTCATAGGTGAAGTCCACATGTCCGGGGGTATCAATCAGATTGACTGTATACTCCTCACCATCGCTGGCCGTGTAGCGCATACGAACCGCCGATGCCTTGATCGTCACGCCACGTTCGCGCTCAAGGTCCATACTGTCGAGAAGCTGTTCCTGCATCTGACGATCTTCGACCGTATGTGTAAGCTGAAGCAGCCGATCGGCGAGGGTGCTTTTCCCGTGATCGACATGCGCAATAATGCAAAAGTTTCGAATACGACTTTTATCCATACCCATGGATGCTCAATAGTCTTTCTATAGAGATGAGGAGTTAAGCTTCAGTATACCAGACTCCGGTACAGGACTGAAGATTTCTGTTAAAGATATGCTGAGAGCGATGCAAACGTACTGATCACTCACTCTCGCCTTCAGTACTGTCACTATCAGCCGGATCGGGGCTGATCTGAGACTGAAGAGCGCTTTCGATCAGTTCATCAGGAGATGGCAGAGGATCATAAGCCTGATAGCCCCATGTCAGCCACACCAGAAACTCCGTATTGCCAGCCGGACCTTTAAGTGGGGAGGGGATCAGACCGGTGATGTGAAAGCCAGCTTCACCGGCAAACACCAGTGTTTCCTGAAGCACGCGCTTGTGAATGCGTGGGTCGCGCACGACGCCGCCTTTACCGACATCGCCACGCCCGGCCTCAAATTGCGGCTTGATGAGGGCAATCACGTCTCCGCGCCGATCGAACCAGTTGCGAAAGACGGACAAGAGCAGGCGCAGTGAGATAAACGACGCATCCACAACGACCAGTGACATAATTTCCGGCAGGGATGTGAGATAACGGGCATTGGTGCGATCCATGACCGTCACACGTGGGTCCTGCTGAAGCTGGTAATCCAACTGACCGTAGCCGACATCAATGGCATACACTTTCGCAGCGCCATACTGAAGCAGGCAGTCGGTAAAGCCGCCAGTACTGGCCCCGACATCGGCACAGGTTTTGCCGGTGACATCGAACTGATAGGCATCCAGCGCCGCCGCCAGCTTTTCACCACCCCGGCTGACAAACCGTGGCCGACTGCGCACTTCCAGTACGGCGTCCGCGTCGATCTTCATACCGGGCTTGTCGATGCGCTGGCCGTTTGCAGATACCTCTCCGGCCATGATCATGGCGCGCGCCTTTTCCCGGCTTGGCGCAAGTCCGCTCTGATGAACTGCAACGTCGATGCGAATTTTCGCTGCCATGGCGTTCTAGCCCCGTGTGAGTGCGATATACATATCAAGTGGATTGGGTGTTTCACGTGTGACTGTGATGCCATCTGCAGGAATCGGCAAATAGCCGTCAGAGGCGATCAGAAAACTGTAAGGCAAATCATACTGAAGTGGACGGTCCAACTGAAAGAAGCCGTGGCGGTCGGTCGTCGCCAGCGCATAAACCTGCTCTCGCTGAGCGACATAATCCTCAATCGAGTACTGATCACTGATGATCACCAGTGTCAGATCTGCAATCCCCTGACCAGTAGCCGCATCCACCACCTGCCCGCGAAGCTGAACACCTTCTGCTTCAGTGAACGGGTCAATCGGAAGCTGGCCGATACCAAGCGTCAGTTCTCTGCTTTGCAAAATCACATTGTTGATCAGTAAGTCAAGACGGTATCGACCATCCGGCAGATCGCCAATTGTGCTGACTTCGACCAGGAAGTTCTGACCCTCAGAAGCGCCAATCCATGGCATCACCTGATTATAAAAGGGGACATTGTCAATCGACCAGCGCATTTCCCATAACGTCCCCGGCGTGATCTGTTCCCAGTCAAACAACGCATAGATTCGATCTGTCGGGTTGCTGAACGTCGAAATCGAGCGGGCATTCACCGCCTCTAATGGCGAGTCCGCAATGGCGAAGCGGGTATTGCTGAACACACGTGGAAATGCACCTTCTCTGGCGCCAGCCACAACAAAATCAGACAGTGCTGCCAGTTGACCCTCAATATAGAGACGCAGTCGATAAGGGCCGGCTGGGAAGGGTGTGTTATTCGGCAAACTGATCGAAACGGTTTTTGAGCCATTCGCCCCATCCTCTGCCCAGGGGAGTGTCACCGGTTCGGTGACGCGTACGCCGTTATAGAGCCATTCCTGCGTCCACTGTATGCCGTTCGCCATGTTGTTATAGATAAAACGTGCACTGATGGTCGATCCAACGCCAAGGATATAGCCTTCACCAAAAGCCTGATTGCGCTCGAACAGCGCGAATTCAGGGCTGCGGAATGAGGGTGCTTCACTGCCAGTGCCACCCACCGAGATCACAGCCGGTTCAGCGGCCTGTAATCCGTTAATGTAGAGGGTGAAATCGTAAATGCCATTGGGCAGTGACTGGCCTTCAGTTCCGATATACCAAAGGCCGTTCTGTCCGCCGCTCCAGCGCACCGGTGACAGCTCAAACTGCGCCGCAGGGACGCCCTGAAGATTGACCCGAAGCTCGTACACGGTTTCAGGTGTCAGATTGCGGTAGTCAAAGAACAGGTACAGGCTGCTGCTGCCCGCAGGCAGGTTGTTTATCACCGTCGTCGGCAGATCATTTGAAATCGAAGAGGCGAAAAAGAGATTCTCGAATACGGGTTCTTCGATGACCAGTGAGGTAGTCCCCAGATTGGTATACTGCTGAAGGCGCAAGCTCAGTGAAGCGCTCTGAAACAAGGGCCGTGCGAAGTTCGAAGGCCGCAGCACATTGATCGTGCCGCCCAGCGGGACGCAGAGATCATTCGGGTTGATCAACCCGTCGTTGTTGGTGTCCTGAATCAGGCGGCATTCGGTTACGGCATTCTGACGGGTGATCGGGGCCGTCGTGGGAATACCGATCAACTCACCGTCGCGATTATATGCGCCGCCGCCGCTCATCGTCCCGCTGATCTCACCCTCAACGGCATTGGGGTCAACTTCGATCTTGAACCACGATTTCCCACCGCCGCGTGGTTCACCCATAAAGCCCAGTATTGAAGCGCGTATCTCAGTCACGGGATCGTCCGCAATCCCGGGATAACCCACCACCCAGATCGTATCATCCAGCCCGACCGTATTCGAATCGGCCAGTTCAACGAATGGCAGCGCCAGACTGTCTGTACCGATGAAGCGGCCATCGAATTCACGATTAATCTGCAAAATCGCAAGGTCCAGCCCGGGATCAGCCTGCACAACCTGGGCCTGATAAGCGGTAATAGGCGGCTGACCTTCCTGTGTACTGAGGGCGATCAGCAGCGTTTCGCCAGCACAGTCGGTACTGGGGATGATGCTGTGCGCGTTCGTCAGAATCAAACCATCGCGGCTGATCAGCGTGCCGGTACTCTGACAGTGGATCACCGGTGTCGGGCCAGACAGACTGACCTGTGAGATATAAACGGTTGCCCGCCGAATGCGATTCACATCGAATGGGGGAGTCTGCTGTATGGGTGCATCAGTCTGCGCGATAATGGCGGGGGCCAATACCACGGCCAGCAGGATGAGCGACAGCCAGAGCTGAAGTCGAAGTTTCAGGATTTTAGTCATCAGAAGGTCAATGTACCTAGAAAACGGTCGAAAATCGCCAGATCAGATTCATAGGTATCTGCCGCAGCGATAAAGGTGATCAGAATGCCCTGACCACGGCGGATCACGAGCAGGTCGCGCCCAATGACGGTTTCGGGAAGCGAACGCTGGAACGGGTTGTTTTCGCTGACGACAAACACATATTCCATCAGTGTCGCCGCTTCACCATTCGGCAGTGTGTAATCGGTGTCGATAAAATGCTGCTGATACTGGGACTGCTCGATACTGCGTCTGTAGGACAGATTGTCCAGAACATTGCGTGCGCTCATATCAGAGCTAATCGGTGTGGTTGCCACTTGCAGCGTGGTGCGATATCCAATACTTGAGACATCCTGCGCCCGGAAAAGATACTCTGACCGGTTCGTATCAATCAGCCAGCCGACCGGGTACTGAATCCGAATACCAGCCGCCGGATCGAAATACTCAACCGTTTCATAAAGCAGGCTGTCGCGCAGATTGAGGCCGATAAAAAGCCCCGACGTGGCAAGCAGCAGTGTCAGAAAATGCCCAAGACGCTGATTTCGTGTACCCGGTTCTCTGCTGCCGAATTGACGAAGTACATTTGCAACCATGGCGTATGACGACCTCTTTAATCTCTACTCAAGCGCCATGTACTGCTCACGCAGCTCTGCCGTCCGATAGAAGAAAGCAACCATGCTCAGGCCCACGACCACGAGCACGATAGAAAACACAAGGCCAAACAGGGGACGCGGGACGGTAAACGCAAGATTTTGCAGTGAAATTGAAGCATTGACCAGACCAGCACGCACTGGCAGTGATGCGCCGATGACAAACGCCGCGACCCCAAGGCTCACCGGCAGCACAAACATGTTGGCATCACTCAGCTTTGACTCCGCCAGCCCATAACTGACGATGCTGCTGGCCACCAGATGTCCGGTGATGGTTCCGAAGACCATCGCCGCTGTAACATCGACAGTCGGCGTCCCGGTGCCGATAAAATGCAGGTTGAAGACCGTAGCATACGCCAGCGCACTGGTTGTTGCATAGGCAAAGGCATCAGCGCGGGTGCGAAGATGCTCATCCCATGTCATCCAGCGGACGATCAGATACTTCAGCACTTCCTGAATGATGCCGATGGTGAAGGTATAGCCGATAATCCGCTGGATAGCGCTCGCCAGTGACAGCCAGCGATCGACATCAAGATACTGTTCGATGAACGGGTAGGCGATCGCATTGGCGGCAAGAGCAGTGACAATAAACACTGCCAGCAGTGCGCGCCGTGGCTGTGGGACGCGTGCTTCGGTCATCAGTGAAAAAAAGCCCCATGACGCGACCGGAAACAGCACAATCGCCAGATTTGCCGGGCCTGCCCATTGTTCCGGGATGCGAAGCCCGATGTAATTTACCAGCACAAATAGAATGACCGTCACTGAAGTCAGCGCAATCATTTCCCGGATAATGCTGCGCCACGGGTCCCGGTAAAGCTGGACTTCCTCTTCTTCACTGGGCGGCGTCAGCAGTCTGGAGTTAAATGCAGCCAAAGGATGTTTTCTCGCTTATGGTTATGGTAGACTCTCTGAATTACACCGTGATTCCTGCGAACTTCCCTAAATCGTAGCTTACACTTGTATAACTTGGAAGGTAAAAATGCGTCTTCGTACTGAGCGCGCATTCGTCAGTCATGTGCTGCTTTTCCTGCTCGTTCTGCTGGCGGGATGTACTCCAGCAAGCCAGCCGACCGTCAGCGCCAATCGGATTGTATACGGTTTAACCCTGTCACCGTCTGGATTTGACCCGCACCGGGGTGAGTCATCGGAACTCGGCATCCCCATGCGTCAGGTTTACGATACCCTGATCTATCGTCATCCGGAAAATGGCCGGTTTGTCGCCGGTTTGTCAGAGATCCCCCAGATCTCCGAAGATCGGATGACCTACACCTTCAACCTGAAACAGGGAGTCACCTTTCATGATGGGACTCCGTTCAACGCCGAAGCCGTCGGCGCGAATTTCGACCGCATTGTCGCGCCGGAAACACAGTCTACCAAAGCCCTGACGCTGCTCGGCCCTTATGCCGGTTACGAAATTCACAACGAGTACAGCATCTCCATCAGGCTCTCTGAGCCTTACAGCCCGCTGCTGGATGGACTAAGTCAGGTTTATCTGGGGATGGCAAGCCCCGCCGCCTTTCGCCAACACCAGAACACACCCGAAACCTACCAGTTTCATCAGGTGGGTACAGGGCCTTATATGCTGGACCGCCTGCTGCTCGATAATTACCTGATCCTGAAACGCAACCCAGATTACACCTGGGGGCCGGAATTCTATCAGAGTCCGTCGGCACAGAGCATCGACGAGATCGAATACCGCTTCTACAGCGACAGCGCGACACGCTTCGAAAAACTGGATCAGGGGCTGGCGCAGCTCATGGGGGAGATCCCGCCGCTGACAGCACGCGCTCAGGCCAGCAACAGCCGTATCCGGATTATGCCAGCCAGTATTCCGGGCCAGCCGCTTCAGTTCATGTTTAATACCCGGCGAGCGCCGACGGATAACCTTGCATTCCGTCAGGCGCTGCTGTATGGCACTAATCGCGATGCCATTGTTGATCTGGTCTTTCAGGGTTTCTCACCAGCAGCCTATGGGCCAATTACCTCTACCACCCAATTCTATAATCCCGGCGTGACCGGATATTACCCGTATAATGCCGCTCATGCCCAGCAGATGCTCGCATCACTGGGTTACGCTGACGCTGACAATAACGGCTTCCTTGACGTGCCGGGTGGCGGCGACCTCAGCGTGGATATTCTGGTGCCGCCATGGGGGATGGTGCCGCAGGTCGCACAGACACTGCAAACACAGTGGTCCGGCCTGAAAATAAGGGTGAACCTCATCTCTGTGCCCGATCTTTCTACATTGGTAAGCCGCGTGCAGGAAGGCGAATATCACCTTGTTGCTTTCTACAGCTTCGGCGTCGATCCTTCACTGCTGAATGCCTTTTTCACCTCTCAGGGCAGCCGCAACTGGACAGGTTTTGCCAGTGCTGATCTTGATCAGGTGCTGATTGAAGCAACCCGCCAGCTTGATTCCGGTATCCGCAGCCAGCTTTATACACAGGCCCAGCAGATCATTATGGAAAATGCACTGATCCTTCCCGTCCGGGAATATGTCAACCTGAATGGGGTGAGCAATCAGCTTGAAAATGTGCAGTTTGACTCGTTTGGATGGTTTCCGCTGATGTATAACGCGCGTTTGACCGCATCTGCCGGTTAAGGCGTCGTGGAGCGCACGGTTGCCGTCGGCAGCATGACTGATAGACGGATCAGGGAACATGCGGACGCTGGTTTTTCGCCTTCTCACAGTATTTCTCGCCTTTACACTGGTGTTTTTCCTGCTGCGGATGCTGCCAGGGGATTATTTTGTCAGTCAGATCGCACAGGGGACGCTCAGCCCGGAACTGGCGCAGCGTTATCGAGAGCAGCTTGGCCTTGATCAGCCGCTGGTGATCCAGTATCTGCAAAATATCCGGCAGTTCATTGCAGGTGATCCGGGGATCTCCTTTGCCAGACTGGTGCCGGTTTCGCTGCTGTTGAGCGGCGCACTCCAGTTTACCTTTTCGCTGGCGATAGCATCGCTGGGGCTGGCCGTGCTGATTGGAGTCGGTCTGGGGATTCTGGCCGCCAGGCCGCGTGGTTTGGTGTCACGCTTTACGGGGCTGTTGATTGCCGTTATACAGGGGATGCCGGTCTACTGGACGGCAACACTGCTGATGATCGCTGCTGGCCTGCTGATCTCATTTGATCCACAGACACAGCGGTCGGTTTATGAGACACAACTACCCGTGCTCGCCCTTGGATTGAGTAGTGCCGGTGGTATCGCCAGAGTGACACAGAGCGCCCTGCGGCAGGTAGCTCATCTGGATGCGATACGCACAGCCCGAGCAAAAGGTCTTTCTGAAAGGCGGATCTTCTTTCGGCATGTGTTCAGGCTGGCGCTGCCGCCCATCCTCACCGCAATTGGCTTACAGGCTGGTTTCCTGCTCAGCGGGACAGTGATCATTGAGATCATCTTTGCCCGTCCCGGTATTGGTCGTATTCTGTATGATGCCGTCCTCAGTCGTGATTATCCGGTCGTTCAGGCCGTTGTCGTGCTTTCAAGCGTGGTGTACATAACTATCAACCTGATGCTGGATCTGGTGCAGATCTGGATTGATCCACGGGTGAGTGAGTATCCATGACCAGATCACAATGGATTCTTCTTGTAGCAGGGTTGAGCGCCGTCATTCTGCTGCTCCCGCTGTTTGCGCCACATAATCCGCAGACAATCGATTATTCAGCCGCCCTGCAAAGCCCGTCAACGCAGCATCTCTTCGGGACAGACGCGCTTGGCCGTGATGTCCTCAGTCGTTT
Organism: uncultured Anaerolineaceae bacterium; assembly: GCA_964395665.1. GTDB lineage: Bacteria > Chloroflexota > Anaerolineae > Aggregatilineales > Phototrophicaceae > JAEZAF01. The sequence continues at coordinate 38,413 of CAYNDH010000009.1, read as the reverse complement.
CCTGCATGGCGGACAGCGCACGCTTACCTTAACCCTGCTCAGCCTGTGTATCGCGCTTATGCTGGGCATCCCACTGGGTATCACTGCCGGTTATACCGGTGGATGGATTGATTCCCTTATCCTGATCATGATCAATACCGTGCTGGCTGTGCCGGGACTGCTGTTCGCGCTGATTATCATCACACTGTCGGGGCAGACACCAGCCTCTGTGGGGCTGGCGATTGGATTATCACAATGTGCACCGGTCGCGCAGTTGGTGCGGACGACGGTACGTAGTATCCGTTCGGAGCCTTATCTCACCGCGACACTGGCGCTGGGCGCGTCGAAGCGCTATCTGCTGCTGCGGACCATCCTGCCCAATGTAATGCCCGCAATCATGGCGTATGCCAGCGTGACGTTTGTCTACTGTCTGCTGAATGTCGCGGGATTTGGTTATCTGGGGCTGATTGGACAACTGGAACTGCCGGAGTGGGGCAGGATGCTGAATGAGGGGCGTGAAGTGTATCGCGAAGCGATCTGGGTGAGCCTTGCACCCGGTTTCGCGCTGATGCTGCTGGTGATGATCGCCAATGCCACCGCTGACAAATTCGCCAGTAACAGAGCGGCATCTGCTAGTCTGCCCGGATAAGTGTCCCGTATCTTGTCTGATCAGGATCGCTCAAGACTGCCTGTAAAATCCCTGGCTGAGATCCATCAATGATCTGAACCCTCAGACCGGCGTGCTGCGTGACCAGCGCCAGCATATCACTTACTTTAGTCAGCATCCCACCCGTGACATCTGTCCCCGCAGATCCGCCGAGAAAGCTGCGATACTGCTCGAAATTCGAAGGCGTGATTTCCGGGATCACCTGCTGCTGGCTGTCATATACACCCGGCACTTCGCCGACGAGAATGATGCGGGCCGTCTCCAGCTTCTGGACCATATATGTGAAGATCGTCTCGGTTGAGGCAATCGTCCCGCCTGTGACCTGATCAAATGCCACATCGCCATACACCAGCGGGATCAGCCCGTGTTCCAGTGCCTGCTCAATCGGGGCCAGTGCCATTGAGATCACGGCGCCGTTTCGACATTGCACCGAAGCGGAAGGCTGCACACGCAGGACCGGCAGATCAGCCGCCCGCAGCGTCGCGGTAAAAAGCGCATTCAGATCCGCTGCTGCTGCTGCAACCTCTGCAAAACCGCGCCATTGTTCCGGCGTTTTGACACCCTGCATGGTCTGATGGCGTTTTGCGGCAAAATGGCCGAATGAACCGCTGCCATGCCCGATGATCACTGGAAAGACAGCTTGAGGAGCGGCATGATACACCGCTGCGATTTCAGCCGCGATGCGCTGGGCGACCTCAGCCCGATAGCTGCTCTCAACACGCTTATCGGTGATCAGAGATCCCCCGATTTTGATCAGAGTGACCGCGTTCATTCGTTTCCCGTTATCCCTGTCTGTGATCGTCTGGCAATGGTCTGATATTCGGTTACCGGTTGGTTAATCGGTTATTGGATTGTGGTTTCGATCACGCGGTGTGCGCCAGCCGCAAGCAGCGCATCATATACCGGCTGCATCCGGTCCTGATGGGCGAAGGCGATCATGTTGCCACCGCGTCCACCGCCGGACATCTTGGCCCCTGCTGCGCCTGCTGCAACCGCTGCTTCTACCAGACGATCCAGCGCCGGTGATGATACGGTCAGCTTTTGAAGTAATTCGTGATTGAGCAGCGCAAGCTGTCCGAGTTCGCTGATGTCGGATCTTTCCAGCGCAGATTTCGCACGCTGTACGATGTTTCCGATAGAGTCAAAAATGAACTGGGTAGCCTGTGGTGCATGATTGAACAGCCTTCGTACATCTTCCACTGCGGCTGCCGTCGGCGCTGCAATGCCGGTATCGGCAATCAACAGCCTGACTGGATGATTGACCTGAAAGGTTTGCAGCGTTGTATCACGGATAAAATACACAGGCTGTTCATACACAATCACCGTGTTATCGACACCGCTGGGATAGGTGTGATGCCCCTGCTCGACTTCATAGACCATCCGATTGAGGTCTTCATTTGCAAGGTTTTCATCAAGCGCAAGGGCAATTGCACGCCCTAATGCCGTTGACACTGCTGCCCCGCTGCCCAGTCCGCTGGCAATCGGGATCTGTGATTGCAGTTCGATTCTGACAGCAGGGGGATTGGCCCCAAAGTGATTCAGTACCAGTCGCGTCATCCGGGTGAGTGCATTATCGAACTGGGTTTCCAGTGTTTCCGAGGTGATTTCCTGCTGAATATCTGAGGCGATCATCTGAAAACGATCATGCGCTGTGACGATTGCTGTCACTCGCAGGCTCGATACCGGCACGGCCAGTGCGGGCTGCTTATAAACAACTGCATGTTCGCCAAACAGGATGACCTTTGCCGGTGCACTTGCTGTCCTTGCTGCGCTTGCTGTCTGTGTCATCAGATTACACCTGCATTCGGGATTAAATACAGGATCACCACCGCTGTCAGTGCGAATCCAAGGATATCAAGCTGCAATGGCCGATCTTTCAACAGCACTTCATCCGGCGGGCTGCTTTCACCCTTCACATAGATCAGATACAGATAACGGAACAGTCCGTACATCACAAACGGCACCGTGACCAGTGCCAGATTGGTATTCGCCAGGATGGGGGCAGACGTCTCAATTGTGTAGACGGTATAGGTGATTAATGTGCTGGTGGTGGTGATCCGCAGCATTTCATCGAGCAGCGGCAGATTATATTCGCGGTAGATCCTACGCACCTGATCCGCCCGGTCGCCCAGCAGGATCAGTTCCTGGCGGCGCTTGCTGATGGCAAGGAAGAGCGCCAGCAGCCCGGTGCAGACATACAGCCACGGCGAAAACTGCGTCACCTCTATGACGACCACACCAGCGGCCACCCGCATCACAAAACCGGCGGTGATAACCATCACATCAAGGATGACGACGTGCTTCAGCCAGAAGGAGTAAAGAAGCTGAAGGATGAGATAGGCAAGCAGGATCAGCGTCAGTTTGGGCGTCAGCAGCCATGCGAGTGCAAGCCCCAGCAAAGGGAACAGGACTGCCGCTGTGCGGGCCAGCGGAATGGGCAGCGTCCCGGATGGCAGCGGACGGAAGCGCTTGCGCGGGTGCTGGCGATCGCTTTCGATGTCCACCAGATCGTTGATAATGTAAACAGCGCCAGAAATCAGACACAGCAGCGCGAAACTGGCGAACACCCGCAGAAAGGCATCAGAGTCAAACAGCTTACCGTCAAAGATAATGGCTGGAAATACAAAGAGCAGATTTTTCGTCCATTGTTTCGGACGCATTGTGAGGAGAAGTCCGCGTAATGCACGCAATCGGGCACTCTCGCTTCTTTAGGCTAAGATAAGGATTGCCGACCCATTATAATCCAACCATCATGCTGTACAATGCTGCTTATTCCGGCAGGTAACATTCGATACACTCGCCGGATGAGGTGCTGAATGCTGTACTGACGCTGTATTTCTATCCGTTTCTCTTGCTGTAACCTTTCAGGAGTGTGTCTGCATGCAGGCTGAAGCCCGCGCGAACTCGAACATCGCATTTATCAAATACTGGGGCAACCACGACGAGCGCCTTCGCTTGCCACAAAACCCGTCCCTCAGCATGAATCTGGCAGGTGTTTACACCCGAACCCGTGTGACATGGGATGCTAATCTGCGCACTGATCAACTGATTCTGAACGGTCGGGGTGCAGATGCAGGAGCATTGCAACGCGTCTCCGATCACCTGTCGATACTGCGCCAGCGCTTTGGCCTGACATCCTTTGCCCACGTGGAGTCGGAAAATAACTTTCCAATGGGGGCGGGGATTGCCTCGTCGGCATCATCCTTCGCCGCACTGACGGTTGCAGCGGTAGAAGCCGCACACCTGACGGCATCAGAGCGCGAACTGACCACGCTCGCCCGATTGGGATCGGGGTCTGCGTCCCGATCAGTGCCATCAGGCTATGTTGAGTGGTATGAAGGGGACTCGCATGAGAGTTCGTTTGCAGAGAGTTTCGCACCTGCCGAGTATTGGGATCTGGTTGATGTGATTGCAATTGTCGACAGTGGGCACAAGGAAGTCGGCTCCAAACAGGGGCATACTACCGCGCATACCAGTGATTTGCAGGCTGCACGTGTGGCCGGAGCAGCCGACCGGGTGAACCAGTGCAGGCAGGCCGTACTTGATCGTGATTTCGAGACATTTGCTCACGTCGTCGAGCTGGATAGCAATCTGATGCATGCCGTGATGATGACCAGCCAGCCGCCGCTGTTCTACTGGCAGCCAGCCAGCCTGACCGTGATGGAGAATGTACGCCAGCGTCGTCAGGATGGACTGCGCGTGTGTTATACCCTTGATGCTGGCCCCAATGTCCACTGCCTGTGCACAGCAGATCACAGCCAGCAGGTGGAACAGTCACTGCGGCAGATCGCAGGTGTGATCGATGTCCGTACCGCGCCGGTGGGCGGTGGGGCAGTGATCGATTATTCCGACCGGGGATGATCCGGGACTCATCAGATAAGAATCTGATAACTCCTGTTTGAGAAATCTTTTCGGGTTATCTACGAAAATCAAAGATTACTATACTATGATGGTATGGTTTGCGTGGTATATTCCGCTGCCATCAATTGGCGGTATATCGTTTCTTCCATTCAGTAAACCAATAAATGGGTGATATGGTTTATTGGAAGGGTCATGAGATAGGCTATCTGTATGCTCGATTTTCTCGTCAACAATGACTTCTGGTCTTCGATTGTTGCTTTCATCATCGTTCTGATCCCTGCGGTTATCATCCACGAACTCGGACACCTGCTGGCAGCAAAGGCGGTTGGGATCACCGTGCTGGAATTTGGGATCGGCTTTCCGCCGCGTCTGTTCAGGATGTTCCGCTGGGGTGAGACAGAATTTACGCTTAACCTGCTGCCGCTGGGTGGATTTGTCCGCCCATTCGGTGAAGATATGGTTCGCCCGCTCAGTGAAGAGGAAACCGCTAAAGAACGCGCCAGACTCTTCGATCAGACTGCTGAAAATCCACCGCGCGATGCTGAACGGGATTTCGCACCTTCCGAACCGGTTTATTCCAGTGAGCGAGCGGAGCTGGAAGCACGCGGCGTAAAAAATATCCGCGCTGTGAATGAAGTCGGCCCACTGGCACGGATCTTCTTCATGGCGGCGGGTGCGCTGGCGAATTTCATCTCTGCCGTGCTGATCTTCATCCTGATCGGGTTAATCGGTGTCCCGCAGGTGGATGGTGCGCGTGTTTTCCTGACCGAAGTCCCGCTGAATTCACCGTTGGCGGCAGTTGGCTTCCAGACGGGCGATTTTATCGAAACCCTGAACGGTGAGAAATTCCCGAACAGCCGCGAATTCTTCCGCCGTTTAGAGGCATTGGCAGGCACAGAAGTTGAAGTGACGGTCCAGCGCGAAAGCGCGAACGGTGGGCTTGAAACGGTCATGGTATCGTTTACGCCTGATGACGTGGTGGTATCCGGATTGACCACTGCCGACGGCGCGCTGCTGGTTGAATCCATACAGGAAGGATCACCCGGTGCATTAGCCGGTATCCAGCTTGCAGACAATATCGTGGAGATCCACAATGTTGATCTGACACAGGAAGAAATGCCGTTCACAAGATTGCAGGAAATCAGTAAGGAATACCAGGGAACTGCCGTCAGTATTGTGGTGCTGCGGAATGGGAACCGCATCTCGCTTGAGCTTACACCACGCGTAGATCCACCCGAAGGCCAGGGCCGTATCGGGATCGGACTCAACCCTCACTTTGTCGACTCCACCGCTGGTATTGAATACAGAGAAGGCCCGGATCAGTACGAGTATCTGCCGCTGCCTTTCGGAGAGTCGGTGAGCTATGGGCTTGAACGCACAGGTGAGATCCTGCGGACGATTGCCGAATTCCCGGTACGCCTGCTGAATCGTCAGACGCAGCCGGAAGAAAACCGCATTATCAGCATTGTAGGGGTCAGTCAACTGGGTGGCGTATTCCTTCAGGAAAGCATCACGGAAGAGCGGCCAATCATGATCCTGAACTTTATGGCGCTCATCAGTATCGCCCTTGGTATGACCAATCTGTTTCCGATCCCGGCGCTGGACGGTGGACGCATCCTCTTCGTGATTATCGAGATGATTCGCGGAAAGCCCATGGCCCCGGAGCGCGAAGGCGTGATCCATCTGATCGGGTTAGCCTTCCTACTCTCCATCGGGATCATTTTCATCCTGAACGACATCCTGAATCCAATCACCAACATACTTCCATAAGAGGTGACACACTACATGGCTTTTTCAGATTCAAACGGCCATTCAGACAACATGAATAACGAACATGTACAACTCCGCCAAGTGATACAGCGGCAGATCCAGCAGTATAAGCACGTGGAAAAGCCGGATCTGATGACCACTATCCAGAATATACAGGCTGGCGCGAAGACCGGTTCGACAAAGGCACTCGCATTTTATGGCCTGTCCGGTCTGGGAAAGGCCGAAATCGAGCATCTGGCACAGGAATGGCAGACGCTGGATGAAGATTACCGCCTCAAGCTGGTTCGTCGGCTGGCAGAAGCCACTGAAACGAATTATGAGCTTGATTATCATGCCGTCGGCCTGTTCAGTACCTATGACTCCAACCCATTGGTTCGTGAAGCCGCAATCGACATCCTGTGGGAAGATGAGACGATTGAAGTCATGGACCGGTTCATCGAACTGGCCGCCAATGATCAGAGCACCAGTGTGAGAGAAGCAGCACTCAAATCACTGGAACGCTTCATCCTGAAAGGTGAGTTGGGCGAACTTCCCGAAATCGAGACCATCCGCGCACAGCAGATCGCGGTCTCGATGCTGAACGCGGAACATGAGGCCGTCGAGATCCGCCGTCGTGCGCTTGAAGCAATTGCGAATTGCAGTCATGAAGTAGTCCCCGGCGCGATCCAGACCGCATATCGCACCAGTGAACGCATCATGAAGCTGGGCGCGGTATATGCAATGGGGCGAACCTGTGATGATCGCTGGGAGGCCATCATCATCGATGAACTCGACAGCACCGATGATGAAATGCGCTTTGAAGCTGTCCGGGCTGCCGGTGAGCTTCAGTTAGGGGCGGCTGTTCCGAAACTGGGACGGATTGTCACAGAAGCTGATGCAGAAATTCAGGATATGGCGATCTGGTCACTGGGTGAAATCGGAGGCCGTGAAGCGCTCCGCATTCTGCGTGCAGTGCAGGAACTCGCCGAAGAGAATGAAGACGAAGATCTCATCAGCGCGATTGAGGATGCCATCGGCAATGCCAGCATGGCGGGTGGCGATCTGTTTGCTGATATCGACCTTCAGGATTTCAATTAGACTGCGGCTGTAACGCCAACGAAAAAGCGCCTGAAATAAGCAGGCGCTTTTTGATTCCAAATGGCGCTGGTAGAAGTGATAAGGCAGGGGGTAAACTCAGGGCTTGCCTGTCTTCCCTCGAACCAGAGAGATTCCATTGCTCCAGCTTTTTCAGATCTTCTTCGATAACATCGCTCCGATTTTACTGGTGGCCGGTGTCAGCTTTATCGTTGCGCGCCGCCTTCAGTTGGATGGCCGCGTCATCGGTCAGTTGATTTTCTATCTGTTTTCCCCGGCGCTGGCCTTTGACCTGCTTTACCACAGCGAAATTCAGGCCGGTGAGGTCGGAAGCCTGTTTGTAGGGACGATCTCTTTCCAGCTTCTGATGTTTGCGCTGAGTTTTGGCGTGCTGCGGCTTCAGCAGGCCCCACGGACAGCGGCAGCCGCCGTCATTATCTCGACTTTCTGCATCAATGCCGGGAATTATGGCCTGTCAGTCATCAACTTTGCATTCGGTGAAGAAGTCCTTGCGCGGGCCGCAGTGGTTTTCATCTCAAACCTGATCCTGAATTACTCGCTGGGTGTCTTTATCGCATCAAGCGGGCGCAATACCTTCCGGCAGGCGCTGATCGGTGTGCTGAAGGTCCCAACGATTTATGCCATTCCGCTGGCGTTTCTGCTGCGGAGTCTCTCGATTGAACTACCATCGGTCCTGTTACGCCCGATTGATCTGCTGTCGGATGCGGCAATCCCATCTATGCTGGTGCTGTTGGGTGTCCAGCTTAATCAGACGAAAAGGATCTCAAACTGGCGGCTGGTTTCGACTGGTGTCATTCTCAAGATGCTGGTCGCGCCGTTTGTGGGCGTGGCGCTGGCGGCGCTTCTGCAGATGCCTGTGCTGGCTCGGGCCGGTTTCATTCCACAGGTGAGTATGCCCACGGCGGTCGTCACACTGATCTTTGCGACTGAATATGGGCTGGATCGCGATCTCTCTCTGAGCCTGATTCTGGCAACCACACTGATCAGTCCTTTTACCCTTTCACTGATCCTCTGGCTGGTCCAGCCAATGTAGTCTGGCGGTCTGAAAACAAAAAAGCGGACTTTCACGTCCGCTTTTTTGTTTTCAGGTTGCGGATCATCAGCCGAGGCCGAACATGTCCGCCATTTTCATCGCGAGGCCCATATCGCCCTTGACTTTGATTTTCCCGCTCATGAAGGCCTGCATCACCTTCAGTTTACCGGTCACAAGGCCGTAGAAATCACTGCTGGAAGCGGTAATCATCATCTTCGGTGCTTCCGGCGGTTCACCCTGGCCGGTGGTGCAGGTCCCGTCTTCAATTTTCACCCAGTACTGACCGCTGTTCTCACCAGTCAGATCAAACTGAATGACCGCATTGGTCCCCTGAGCTTTTTCGGGGTTAAAATTTTCAACCATTGCAGGAAAAATTGCATCAATTTCTTGTTGGGTAGGCATTTGCATCTCCAGAAAACAGATCGAGCTGGCTCGGCCAGACATATATTATGCAGAAGTATACATTAGAATAAGGGCTTAAATCGAGTTTTGAAAGAGTATTCAATGAGAACTCTGCCCGGTTTCGTTTCTCTGGCGGGTTTTCTATTGGACCGCAGGGCAGGCTTCCGACTGTCAGCGGGAGGCAGGCAGGATAACGAAAACTCCCCGGTGACCATCCTTGACACCGGGGACAGGTCTGCATTACCGTCATACCGTTTGCTATTACAGAAGACACATCTGGCATGTGGAGTGATTGATTTCGTGAAATGGTTTCCCGGCAGTCTTCGGCAGATGCATGGCATGATATGCAGCCTGCTGATCATTGGCTGTATGCTCGCAGGCTGCACGCTCAATCAGGAACCGCAGGTGGTGATCATCACGGCAACCTTCGATCCTCTGGCGGCAGATCCTGAACCGTCATTTTCTGATCCGAATGTCAATCCCGGGATCAGCACACTGCCACCTGTGGATCATACAACCGCGACGACAAATCCGGAGATCACGGGGAATGAGCGGGTTGTCAGTGCAGACATGATCACAGAATACATCGTTCAACCGGGGGATACGCTGAGCGTCATCGCACAGCGTCACAACACCACGGTTGATCGCCTACTGGAGATCAATCAACTGACGAACCCTGACGTCATTGAAGTCGATCAGAGGATTAGCCTGCCGCCGTTGCCCAATCAGGCGACACCTGGTCATCGGCTGCTGTCGAATGCGCTGCTGGTGAGAAATAACCACGGCGGCCCGTTTGATGTCGCTGCCTTTATTCAGGCACAGCCAGGTTATATCCGTATGGCATCTGATGAGGTCCGATCCAGCCGTGCCAATGGTTTCGCTGATACCGACCGATTAAGCGCCGCACAGGTTGTAGAGCGCGTATCGCGTGAATTTGGTGTAGATACCCGTCTGCTGCTGGCTCTTTTAGAATACCGCGCAGGCTGGCTGAGTAATCCCGAACCACTCGAAGAACTGCGCTCGTTCCCGATGATCAGTGAAGAGGATACCGGCGCGGTCAACAGGGAAGGGCTTTACCGTCAGCTTTCATGGACGGCAAATGAACTGAATCGCGGCTATTATGGGCATAAATATAATAACTGGCAGATCATCGAGTTCATCAGCGGGGAACGTCTGTTATATGCACCGGAGTTAAACGCGGCATCAGTCGCGGTGCAGTATTTTCTGCACCTGAATCGTCCGTATACGGGCTGGAGCCGGGATATTGCCCCTGATGGGTTTATGAGTGTGTATGCGCACTATTTTGGAGATCTCACGGCTGATCTGCCCGATCCGCTGACAGGCATTTCAGATATGCCGCTCATGACACTCCCTTTCACACAAGGAGAAACATGGTTCTATACGGGTGGGCCACACGGTGTATGGGGATCAGGGAGTGCATGGGGATCGGTCGATTTCGCGCCGCCGGATGATCGCACGGGCGCAACCACACTGTGTTACACTTCCGAGTTCCCGGTGCGGGCTGCATCCCCCGGCCTGATTGTAAGGAGTGATCAGGGAACGGTGGTCGTTGACCTTGATAACGATGGTGATGAGCTGACAGGCTGGACTATCCTGTATCTTCACATCGCTTCACAGGGACGCGCTCCTGTCGGGACAGCCATCATGACCGGCGATGTGATCGGTTACGCGTCATGCGAAGGTGGTTTCTCCACTGCGACGCACATGCATATCGGACGCCGCTATAACGGAGAGTGGCTGCCTGCATCCTGTCAAGACTGTGCTGTGCCGCCGTTTGTGATGAGCGGCTGGACGGTATATGGAATCCCGGGACAGGAATATCAGGGATCACTTTTTCGAAATGGCGAACAGCGTATCGCTGAACAGGGACGCAACAATCCCATTAATCAGATTTCGTGGTAGATAAGTCAAAGTTATAGATGCATCATGAAACAGAATGAACAGTACCCTCTCAATCGAATCGGCAGAGGCGGATTTTCCGGCCTGCTGGCTGCCATCCTTATCGTGAGCGTTCTGCTGGTCGGAAGATCGGGTGTCAGTGCGAGTCGTGCGGACAGCGCTGGCGCCAGCGCGGACGATGACCCCGCCCAGGCCGAAGGCACACCCATCGCGCAGCTATCACCGACGCCGATTATCGTGCAGATCAACAGCCCAACACCACTGCCGCTCGTCGCCGCGACCATCACCCCAACCTTCACACCTGCTGCCGTTGAACAGCTTCAGACATCGGCCATGCTTCAGGCCCGGGAAAGTGCCGGTGATGTCAATGTCCGTTTTGAAGCCAATATCGATTCTAACCGGGTTGGGACGATCAAATTCGGCGAACAGTATATCGTCACGGCCCGTTTCCAGCGCTGGTTTCAGATCCGATTTGAAGACTCACCCGATGGCACGGGCTGGGTCTTCGATGAACTGGTCGAAATCATCGGCGACGTCGCAACAATTCCCGATCTGGCACGGACACCGCTGCCAACAGCCAATCCCGTATCGATTGCCGCGACACAGGCCGCCATGTCCCTGCTGCTGACACCCGGAGCCGTTCTCACTGCGACGGCCAATACACGCGAAATCACCGGCCCGGTAGCAGCAATCAACAGCCAGGGAACCACTGTCGTCGATGCTCAAGGGGCAGGGCTTCCGGACCATACACCACTGCCGACCTTCACTTACCCGCCGGAGATCGCCCCTCAGGTCACAGCCGACCCGGCAGATACTGGGGCGTTGTCCGATCCGGATGCAGCTACGCCCGAACCCGAGCCAACGATTGAATCGCCGTTCTCACTGATGCCGGATAATGTACCGCCGATCGTCCCGATTGCCGTGCTGGGTGGTTTCGGGCTGCTGGGGCTGGCAGTGGCATCCTTGCGGCGCTAGTGGCCGGTGGCCGTTAAAACGGTTGTTGGCGGTCGGATTCAACTTTGCAGGTGTAATTACGGCACGAAATGAGTATCATTCTGCCTAATATCCGTGTGCTGACACACTATACTGGCTTATTTCGGCGGTGTATCAACACACCGTACCGTAATCGGACCGCAACCTGAAGAGAAATAGTTCATATGGTCTTCACTGAACAAAAGCTCCAGAATTATCTGGAGCGCTTTGGTTATCAGCCTATCGAAGTTCCCACACTGGAACCGGCATCACTGTTTCTGACAAAAGCCGGGGACCAGATTATCGAACGACTTGTCACATTTGATCATCGCGGCCATTTATTTGCCCTGAGACCAGAGTTCACCGCGTCGGCTGCTTATCGCTATCTGATGGAAGAGCGGCGCGATGTCGTGCGCTGGCAGTGCAGTGGCCCGATTTTCGAGAACAGGATGCAGGGGGAAGCACCATCCGGATATCCATTCCAGCGGTACAGTCTGGGTGCGGAGTTGATCGGTTTCCCTGGTATCTTTGCAGATGCCGAGATTGTAGCGCTGGCGATACTGGGTTTAACAGAGCAGGGGCTAAAAGATTACCGGCTAATGCTCGGCCATGTCGGGCTGACACAGCATCTGATGCGGCGTTTTCGGCTTGACGACCGCGCCCTGCGTTTTCTGCTGAAACAGCGCGTTGATTTGTATGAAGGCAGCATCACACGTGATGAGATCATCGAAAAGCTAAATCGGTATCTGGCAGTCGAAAATCGCACGGCTGATGTCACTTCGGACGCTGACAGGCTGGAATCATCTGCTGCAATGACGACGGAGATGCTGAGTTCGGTTTTATCCAGCAGTCGGCGCAGCCAGACACTGGGCGGACGAAGTCAGCAGGATATTGCCCGTCGTCTGCTGGAAAAAGAACAGCGTGCAGCCAGCCGCGCCCAGATCATCGCCGCGCTGGACTTTCTGATTGACTGGATGGCGATTCGTGGCCCGCTGGAAAGCACCTACACGCAGATCAGCGCCTATCTCTCGGCGGATGATGACATCGGACATCACATGCTGGAACAGTGGTCGCAGATGATCTCGATGCTTGGGCAGTATGGTATCCGGGAAGACATGATCGACCTGCAACCGGATCTGGTGCGGTCATGGGATTATTATAACGGCATGGTCTTTGAGGTTGTCACCCGCAAGGGGGATCTGCTGGCTGGGGGGGGGCGCTATGATGATCTGGCGCAGCTTTTAGGCGCACCGTCACCCGTGCCTGCTGTCGGATTTGTTTACGAGATGGATGCGGTCACCGCCGCTCTCGGTGAGAATACGCGGGCATTCCCCGGAGTCAGCATCACTGGGCCGGATAGCAATACGATCAACTGGAGTCAGGCGCTGCGAGCGGCGGGTATTCCGGTTTCGGTGCTGCCAGAAAGCACTGATGTGAGAGAAGGCACGGTTCATATCAATGCCGCAAACCAGGCACAGTACGCCACACAGACCTTTGAAATCACCCAGATTCCGCAGCTTGTTGACCAGTTGAAGCGTGACATCATCACAGGAGCGCAGTAAATCATGAGTATCACATTTGCGCTCCCCAGTAAGGGCGCGATTGCCGAACCGACACTCGGTTTTTTAAAAGAATGCGGGCTGCGCGTTGAAAAACCTAACGCCCGTCAGTATACGGGCAGTATGCCGCTGCTGCCGGAGATCGGCGTGCTGTTTCAGCGTGTGAAGGATGTATTTTACAAAGTGGCCGATGGCACCGCACAGATCGGGATCACCGGCTATGATGTCGTGCAGGAATATTATAACGAGAACGTGGTTGTCGTTCACAGCGGCTTAGGTTACGGCCACTGCCAACTGACAGTGGCCGTGCCTGAAACATGGGTGGATGTGAGCAGTATGGCGGATCTGCTGGATGTGGCGGCGGATTTTCGGGAATATCAGCAGCGTAATATCCGCGTTGCAACTACCTACACCGCACTGACACGGCAGTTTCTGCACCAGCAGGGGATTCACCATTTCACATTGGTCAAGGCAGAAGGCGCGATTGAAGCCGCACCGACGATTGGTTACGCCGACATCGTGGTTGACCTGACGCAGACCGGCACAACACTGCGCGAAAATCACCTGAAGATGCTGAGTGATGGCGTTATTGTGGAGTCGCAGGCCTGCCTGATCGCCAATCGCAAGGCACTGAAGTCAAAGCCGGAAATCCTGCAAACCCTGCGTGTGCTGCTGGAATACATCGATGCGGCGCTGAATGGCAAGCGCTATCATCAGATGTCAGTCAATATCCTGGGCACAGATGCCGAAAGCATTGCACAGAAGGTCGCTGCGCACCCTGTCACACGCGGATTACAGGGGCCAACTATCGCCCCGATTTACAGCGCCAATGGGTATAGCAGTAAACAGGGTGAGCAGTGGTTCACGGCAACGATCATCGTGCAGACCAAAGACCTCCTGCATGCGGTGGAGTACCTGCGTTCGATTGGTGCATCGCAGATGTCCACCGTACCACTGCGCTATGCCTTTCTGGATAACGCGCCAACCTTTACCCATCTGGTGAACTCACTTGACACACTATAGCGACCATTTATACCAGCCGCGCTTCCACCTGATCCAGCGTTTGATCGATCAGGCTGCGGCGTTTGGCGCTTTCTCCGCCCATCTGCACCGCCATCGTCAGTCCTAACAGGCTGATTGATGGCGGAAACCGTTTGAGGTCGAGTGTGAGGAACGGACAACAGAACAGCCCAAACTTTAGCATCTGCCGCCAGTTCGAAGGCAAAATTCCATCCCGGTGCATCTGCTGCACAATCGGTACCAGTGTATGCCGGATTTTGCTTTCCAGAAACATCTGCCGGACCGCATTCAACCCGTAATTGTGATCCACAACCCAGGCACTATCGCGCTCCTGTAATGTAATCTGTAATGTGTCTGCTTCCTGATCAGGGAAGTACATCCACATTGCAAACACATTGTGAAACAGCGGTTTGACCAGATCGAGCAGGGGGTGATGCCGACCGGCGAAGGCTGGATCAAAATAGGTCAGCGTCACCTGTTCTTCATCGAAGAATACATTGCCGTTATGCGCGTCACCATGACCGGCCACGGTATGAAGCGGCAGCCGTGCCGGGTCAAGCCGCTGGATGGCCTGTTCGATCAGCGCATCCAGCGTATCGTCATATTCACTGCCATTGATGATCCAGCGCTTCTGTCTGACCTCTGCCAGCGACAGCATCCCATGAGGCAGTGTGATTGCGGTTCCTTCGCCGTAAAAGCGATCCAGCCGCCCCCCGGTTAGACGGTGAAAGAAAAGCTGGTGAACGGGTGCAGTCATCACCGCTTCACGGTCATCTTCGCTCATTGTCTGCTCAAACAGGGTATAAAGCTGCTGATCGGACCTATTCTGGGCCTGCGTGAGCCGGTCAAAGGTCTGCTGATCGACGTTATCAGCTTCCAATCTACGGGCCACATCAAAGACCGATGGCTGCCGGACAATGTCATAGATCAGGATCTGCTGCTCGGCCTGTTCGGAGATATAAAGCGGCTGGATGACCGGATATCCCGCCTGTGCCAGCATCGCGGCGTTATAGTATTCCTGAATCACGCCGTCCTGTTCGACATGCGTCTTGAAAAATAGCTGCTGTCCATCTGCCAGCGACAGAAAGCCGTTGAATGAGTTCAGCGAAATCGCCTGTGGGCGCAGGGTAACGCTGATGATGTCCAGATGCGGAAACACATCACGGATAAACTGCGCCGCAAGCCTCTCGGCCTGCGGCTTGTCCGTGAACTGCATCTGCTGGATACGTTCGAGAATAGAACCGTCATAATTGGAAATATTCATGGATGCGATCAGCGGCTAAAGGCCGAGAATCTCGTTTCTCTTACGGATGGACATTGCATGTGCCGGAAAGCCTTCGTAATCGGCCAGCGTTGCAGCAACGTGATTAAGACGCTGATAGCCCTCACGTGACAGATAACCGACGCCGCTGCGCTTCAGGAAATCCCACACGCTGACGGATGAAAAGGTCCGCGCAAAGCCTCCGGTGGGCAGGATTGCATTCAGCCCAAGGCAGTAATTCGCGGTCGGGATCGGGGTCATGGAACCAAGCAGGATTTCACCCGCATTTCTGATCTGCTGAAGCGTCACAAATGGTTCGGCTGTCAGGACTTCGAGATGTTCTGGTGCATAGTCGTTGACGAACTGCACCGACTGCTCGATGCTCTCGGTCAGCACAATGCCGCCGTAATTCGCCAACACCTGGTTGATGAACTGCTGACGCCATTCGGGTAATTCGGCAATATAACCGGGCAGTATTTCACGCACCTGTTCTGCAACATCCCGGCTGTGTGTTACCAGCAGCGCGGCAGAGTCCGGCCCATGTTCCGCTTCAACCAGCAGATCAAGCGCCGCCAGACGCGGATCGACAGTCTCATCGGTCAGAATGATCGATTCGCTGGGGCCAGCAGGCAGGCCGACATCAAGTGTGCCGTAAAGCAGACGCTTGGCTGCGGAGACATAGCTGCTTCCAGGCCCGATCACCTTATCGACCTTCGGGATCACGGCGGTTCCATAGGCCAGTGCGGCAATCGCCTGCATCCCGCCCACCACATAGACTTCGGAGATCCCGCAGATTTCAGCGGCCACCAGCGATGCGGCATCAGCCTTGCCAGATGGAGCAGGGGGCGTTACAACGACAATACGTGGGACACCAGCAACCACGGCGGGCGTTGCCAGCATCAGCATTACTGACGGAAAGGCCCCTTTACCACGCGGTACGTAAATCCCGGCGGTCGGGATGGGTGTGATCTTCTCGCCGGCCATAATCCCCGGCTGTACTTCGGTAAACCACATCGGCTCTGGCATCTGCGCGGCGTGAAAGTGCAGGATATTCCGGTGCGCCTGTTCAATCGCGTCGATAATTTCCGGTTCGAGCGATGCACGGGCCTGTTCAAAATCAGCCGGTGTCGCCTTCAGCATCTCCGCTGAAAAATCGGTGCTGTCAAATTTTCTCGCATACTCGACGACGGCATCATCGCCGCGTGACTGCACCTGATCGATCACTTCCTGCGCGAGTGGCAGCAGATCACGGATGTCCTTCTCTGCACGCCGCATGATACGGTTCCGATCAGTATCTGTGAGCTTGCCAAGTTCAATAAATTGGATCATTTAACGCCGATCTCCAGTCGTAATATGATAAATTCGAAATGTAGCGCTGTGGACGCTGTGTGCTGCGTTAGTCGGCTGATGCCGTTGTTGAAACGGGAGTGAAGGCATGGGCGCGCTTTTTCGTCCCGTCCCAGTGGATATCAGGGATGAGCGCATCAGCTTTCTGCATAATCCGGTCACGCTGCGGCAGTAGATCTTCCAGCATGGTCCGGATCTCGCCCATGATGTCGGCAGTCGGCTCATAACCCAGATCAAGCAGCTTCTGACGATCTGGCTGATAATAATGCCGTGATGCTTCGTGGCGTGGATTCTCAATATGGTGAATTGTCACGTCCAGCCCCAGCGATTTTCCAGCAGACTGAACCCGTTCTGCCAGTTCAAGAATGCTGTATGTATTCTCGAACTGGTTAAAAACGCGGTATTCACCGGCTTCAGGGGGATTTTCGCAGACGAGTGTCAGACACTGCATGGCATCGCGCAGGGGGATAAAACCGCGTGTCTGATGACCTTCGCCGTAAATGGTCAGTGGATGTCCGATCACGGCCTGGCAGCAGAAACGGTTGATTGCGGTGCCGAAGCACTGATCATAATCCAGCCGGGTTCGCATCGCTGGCGCAGAGGACATTCCCGGAAAACGTGTGCCGAAGACGACGCCCTGCATGATGTCGGTCGAGCGCAGGCCCCATATTTTGCAGGCATACATCGTATTATTGGAGTCGTGGACCTTGCTCCAGTGATAGAAGCTGCCCGCCTGACGCGGAAACGGCAGCCGGTCGGTTCGTCCACGGTACTCCACATCAAAGAAGCCTTCCGGGATGTCAAGATTCGGCGTGCCGTATTCGCCCATCGTCCCCAGTTTAACCAGATGCGCGTCAGGACAAACCTCTTTGATCGCCCACAGCAGATTCATATTGCCAAGTACGTTGTTCTGCTGTGTGAAGAAGGCGTGGGCATGGTCGATCATCGAATAGGCGGCTGATGGCATCTCGCCCAGATGGACGATGGCATCAGGCTGCATCTGCTGGAGACATGACCGAATAAAGTCATAATCCAGCAGATCGCCTGCAAAGAAGCGAATTGAACGGCCATAAACCTGCTCAAATGCCGCCAGTCGTTCCTGTATCGATACAATTGGCAGTGCGCTCTGTCCGTGGACTTCCTCAACCCAATCACGCCGGAGCAGTGCATCCGCCCCGGAGACTTCATGTCCTCTGATCGTCAGGTATTGGGCCAGCGCCCAACCCAGATAACCATCAACCCCTGCGATAAAGATCTTCATGACGCGATCAGACTACAGGTGTTTTGGATGCATCAGGCGTGGATGATTTCAGATAGCCGGTCACGGTCAGCAGCTCGGCATTCAGAATGCTGCCACCGGCTGCACCGCGAATGGTATTGTGCGAGAGTGCTGCGAATTTATAGCCAAGGATTGGACAGGGACGCAGCCGACCGATTGATGTTGCCATGCCGTTACCCGCATTGCGATCACGCCGGATCTGAGGGCGGTCAATCTGTGGCAGATAGATCAGCGGCTGTACCGGCGCAGAAGGCAGAGTCGGGACTGGGTCCTGTCCCCTGAACTGATGCCATGCCTTAATAATCTCTTCAATTGAGGGTGTCGCTTCAAGTTCGACTGACACGTTGATCAGATGACCATCCACCACTGGCACACGGGTACAGGTTGCGCTGACAATTGCTGAGAGCCAGTCGATCTGGGTGTCGTTTAGCTGCCCAAGTATGCGGAGCGGCTCTGTTTCCAGCTTATCTTCATCGCCACTGACATAAGGGATGACATTATCGAGAATATCCAGCGAAGCGACACCCGGATAACCCGCACCGCTGGTCGCCTGTTCGCTGACGATCATGATTTTACGAATGCCATACTGACGCAAGGGTGCCAGCGCCATCACGAGTGGCATGGCGGTACAGTTCGAGTTGGCGATCAGGGCGCCGGTGGTCCAGCCACGCTGACGACGCTGCACATCAATCAGGGCGATGTGATCGGCATTGACTTCTGGCAGCAGCAGCGGGACATCCTCAACCATGCGATTGGTCGAAGCATTGGTGCACACGACGTGTCCGGCGGCGGCCAGTTCGACTTCACGTGTCTCTGCTGCTTCTTTAGGAAGGGCGGAGAACACCAGCGGTGATTCCAGTTCGTCATGCAGGCCCTTCACCATCAGGTTTGCCACTCTCTTCGGCACAGCGCCGTCCAGAACCCAACGCGCAGCTTCGCTATAAGTCTTGCCAGCACTGCGATCAGAGCCGATCACTTCTGCTACATAAAACCACGGATGATTTTCCAGAAGCTGGATGAAACGCTGCCCAACAGCGCCTGTTGCGCCTAATATAGCAGCCGGAATCTTCTGCATGGGGTTATTCTCCGAAATTCTAAATACCAACAGAGGTTGATTTGACAGCCGGGTACGAACCCAGCATTTTCACAAAGGAAGCGCGCTGAAGCAGACGCGCCAGCACCGCCTGACAGTTCGGGTCCTGCCAATGGCCTTCAAAGTCCAGATAGAAGACCGGTTCCCATGGCCGGTTTCGGCGCGGGCGCGACTCGATCTTAGTCAGGTTCAGGCCGCGCTCGGCGAATTCGCCAAGGCATTCATACAGTGCTGCGGGCCGGTTGCGAGTGGCGAACACAATTGACGTCTTGTTGTATTCACCGGGTTCAGGGTCATCATGGCCCAGAACGAAGAAGCGGGTGAAATTAAACGTCACATCTTCGATTTCGTGTGCCAGTACGTCAAGCTCATACAGTTCGGCGGCCATTGCACTGGCGATTGCACCAGTTTCAGGTTCGTCATTTTCGGCAATCATCCGTGCGGAACCGGCGGTGTCATACGACGGAACCGGTGTGATGTTCATCCGCTTTAAATAGCGTTCGCACTGCGCCAGCGCCTGAGGATGCGAGCGCACGCGTTTTACTTCGCTGATCTTCATGCCTTTAGGGGCGAGAAGGGCATGGTGGACATGCAGCAGCACTTCGGCCTGAATACGCAGGTCGGAATCCAGGAGCAGTTCATAAGCCTGATGGACTGCACCAGCTAATGCATTTTCGACTGGCAGAATCGCATACTGTACTGACTGCGACTGAATCGCTTCAAAAAGCTCGGTGAGAGTGGGGCAGGGGCACACATCGACGGTATCGCCGAAATGCTGACGCAGCGCCTGTTCAGAATAGGCACCATGAACACCCTGAAACGCGACAATGGGTTTCAAATTCTTACCTTTGGCGGGAATATGCTCATCCAGATGGGATCATTCAATTGGCGCGAGATCGTAACATGTTTAAGGGGGATTTTCAACTGACCACGCTGTTTGTTAAGTCCGGTAATGGGATGTTGTCTATGAAATACGTAAGATTTGACTGAACGGCGCTGTCAGCTAAATTGATCTCGTGTCATGATACTGATATAATAATTTTGCTCAACGAGTCAACGAGCGCACCGTTTCATAGGAGTCTTTTAAGATGACAGCTATCGATCACGATGTAATTACCCCGTTCACACCGAAAATCTCCACCGAAGAAACACTCTTCAGTGTTACCACGGGTGCTGCCAACACCATCCGCAATCTGATGGAACAGCGCCAGATCCCTGATCATGCACTGCGCGTGTTTGTCTCCGGCGGCGGTTGCTCCGGAATGCAGTATGGTATGGCGTTTGAAGCTGGCCCACAGGAACATGACCATGTGGTTGAATCCGATGGTGTGCGCCTGATTGTGGACCCGACCAGCGCTATTTATCTTCAGGGTGCCACGATTGACTTTGTGGACAGCCTGATGGGTGGTGGCTTCCGCATTGACAATCCGAATGCTGTCAGCAGCTGCGGGTGTGGTCATTCATTCAAGAGCAAGGAAGATGACGGCGCCGCCAGTGCAGATGGATGCGGCTCCTGCAGCAGCTACTAACCACTGTAAGCCATAGTCGATAAGCGAACAAGAACAGCCGAATGCGAAATATCCGGCTGTTTTTGTTTCCCAGATCAGGTCATCCAGCGGCGTGCCAGTTCAATCGCGTCGATTGATGGCGCGTTTCATCGGCAGCACATGGTAAAATGCAAAAATAAAACCAGCTCAAACGGCTCTGAGCTGGTTTTTGTTGTGCCCCATAGGGAATTCGAATCCCTGTTTTGGCCTTGAGAGGGCCACGTCCTAGGCCTCTAGACGAATGGGGCTTACAGGTTATTACTATAGCGATAAATCAGGCGCTGGTCAACGGTGATTTGACCTGTTCAGATTACTTCTGCCAGCAGACCTTTGACCTGCTGTAATTTTTGCCGCGCTGTATCGGCATCCACCTGTAATTTCGACATCACGACGGCGGTTTTAACCTCATAGTTGGCGGCTTCCAGCAGGTGACGGGCGCTGGAGTCATCAATCGCAGCGATGGTTGTGACCAAGCGGACTGCACGTTCCCTCAGTTTCTGGTTGCGCGGCTGGACATCCACCATCAGATTGCCGTACACCTTGCCAAGCCGGATCATAGTGGTAGTGCTGATCATATTCAGGATCATCTTCTGCGCAGTTCCAGCTTTCATCCGCGTGCTGCCGGTGACCACTTCCGGGCCGACGATTGCACTAATGACCACGTCAGTCTGTGGAATGTTTTCAGAAGGGTGATTACACATGATGAAGACTGTTCCGGCACCGCTTTCGGCTGCATATTCCAGCGCAGCCAGGACGTAAGGCGTCCGTCCACTGGCTGCAATGCCGATCACGACATCATCCGCTGACATTGAAACCGCCTGCAGATCACGCACGCCAGCGCTGCGATCATCTTCGGCCCCTTCCAGCGCATGGGTCAGGGCTGCCGATCCACCGGCAATAATCCCCTGCACCTGGTCAGGATGGGTATTAAACGTGGGGATGCACTCAGACGCATCCAGCACACCGAGGCGGCCACTGGTCCCGGCGCCGATATAGAGCAGGCGTCCGCCGCGCTGCATCCGCGCCACAACCAGATCAACAGCACGCGTGATCGCTGGGATTGCTTTCTGAACCGCGAGCGCGACCTGCTGATCTTCTTCATTGATGATTCGCAGGATCTCTTCCGTCGGCAGACGGTCAATATCGCGGGAACGGGGGTTGGTTTCCTCTGTGATCACAGGTCAATCCACATCTTCTCAAAATAATCGAACATATTTACTTACAGATCCTGCTGGTGATGGAGCTTTGCCAGCAGTGCGGCACCGATATGCGGCGGATACCGGGCAGCAGGGAATGTATCCAATCCAAGTTTCGCTACGACACGCTGGCTGAGCGCATTCGGCTGCTGGAGCAGGCCGCCAGCGAAGCGAACTGTAAGCGCCGGTGTGACTGTCAACTGCTGGTGAAGCGCTGACACCATCGCGGCGAGATGATCTGCTGCGGCATCAAGAATCTGACGAGCGGCTTCACTCTGATAATCAGCCTGA
>CAYNDH010000009.1:0-16021 GCA_964395665.1 uncultured Anaerolineaceae bacterium | reverse complement strand
AATCAGCCTGATTATCAGCAGTATTCAGTACCAGCGCGGCCAGTGACGCAATGCGGGACGGGGCAGGGGATTCCTGCTGATACAGCCATCGAATCACGCTGGAGCGATCAGCACACTCGATCTGCTGAAGCACGGCATCGCTGAGCGCGTCCTGTGAACGGCGGCCATCCAGCACCTGTACCGTATGCTGTAGTGCCTGATTGCCAAGCCAGTAGCCGCTGCCGAAATCATCGATCAGATAGCCCCAGCCACCGACCAGAACCTGATTGCGATGTGGATCGATTCCCAGTGCTGCGCTGCCTGTCCCGGCCAGCAGAAGAATACCGTAAGGTTTGCCGTGTGCGCCGGTCAGCGCGATCTCCAGATCAGAACTGGGGACAATTACCGCCTGCGGCAGCAAATCAGTGAGCACCTTCTTGAGCCAGTCAGCAGAGTGAGAAGCCGCTGCACCCGCAATGCCAAGCGCACAGGCGCTCACATCCCCCGGGCTGTCCCGTAAGACGGCGGTCACAGCGTCACGAATCCGCTGGGAAGCAAGGTGATGGCCGATCTGGTTGGGATTGACGCCCTCACCGTGAGTTTGGGCCACAACGTTGAGATCATCATCAACAACCACTACCCGCAGTGATGTGCCGCCGCCGTCAATCCCCATAGAATACATGCCTGCTGACATGTTTGCTGGCACTCCTGATGTTTGGCGCTGTTACTGCTGGGTTATTACTGCCAGCTCGAAGCAGGCAGCACGAATCCCATGCGATCTTTTACCAGACGCAGGGTTTCATTGGCAATCTGACTGGCTTTTTCAGTGCCGTCGGCCAGAATCGAGTCAAGATAGGCGGTGTCCTGTATCAGACGGTTATACTCATCGCGGACCGGCTGAAGGGATGCGTTGACCTGTTCTACAACACGTTTCTTGAGCGTGCCATAACCTTCACCTGCGAAACTGGATTCGATTGCTTCGCGGGTTTCACCGTTCAGCGCCTGCAGCAGGGTGAGCAGATTATTCACCCCGGCCCGGTCACTCTCACTGCTGAAGCGCACCTCACCGTAGGAGTCCGTCACCGCCCGCATCAGTTTCTTCTTCGTGCGTTCCGGTGTGTCTGTGATATAAATCGCGTGATACTCGGATGCCTCACTTTTGCTCATCTTCGCCAGGGGATTATCCAGCCCCATGACGCGTGCGCCTGCCTTCGGCAGCATCAGTTCCGGCACGACAAAGGTTTCACCATAGAGATGATTAAAACGCTGTGCGATGTCCCGCGTGAATTCGAGATGCTGGCGCTGATCATCACCGACCGGCACGGCGCTGGCCTGATACAGCAGGATATCCCCGGCCATGAGTGCCGGGTAATTCAGCAGACCGGCGCTGACGGAATCCTGCTGCTGTTTCGCTGATTTGTCCTTGAACTGCGTCATGCGATACAGCCAGCCCAATGGCGCAAGGCATGTCAGTATCCAGCCCAGTTCAGCATGTGCCGGGATATGCGACTGGATGAAGATCGTCGAGCGCTGCGGATCGATCCCACTTGCCAGATAAATGGCCGCAACTTCACGTGATTTCTGCCGTAAATTCTGAGGTTCCTGTGGCACAGTAATCGCGTGCAGGTCAACCACACAGAAATAACAGTCGTAGTTCTCCTGTTCCTGCACCCACTGCCGTATGGCGCCCACGTAATTACCAATTGTAAGATTTCCAGAGGGCTGGATGCCCGATAAGATGCGTTTTTTATTTGTCATCAAACGTGATACCGTCTCGTGTCAGGGATGATAATAAGGCTGGCGAAGATGCGGTGCATTGTAGCGAATTTCACAGGCATAGCAACTGCGTGCTTCAGGTAGATTGCAGTTCAGGCTGATGCAGCCGCTCTTTACCATCCTGCGTCGTGGTAGGTGCAGATATTTGCATGGATGCCGATGCGCTTATACATCTGGAAGCCGGTATACGGGTAACCGAGTATGCCATCATGAATGGCCCATGAACGCCCCCGGATACTTTTCCACGATTCCGGGTGGCGGAATGGGTTTTCCGTCGTCAGTCGTTTATACAGGTCACCGCCGGGATGGAAACCGCGATCGATGGCTTCCATGTCACTGCGGCCCTTCACATAATTGAAGCCGTAGCGCTCGAAAACGACCGCATTATGGTAAGCCAGCGGTTCGATCAGAAAGAGATCGTGTCCCATGTTGCTGACAAACCGTTCAAAAATGGGGACTGACTGCTTGAATACACGTAATCCGGCGCGAATCTGTCCCGGCGCAAGGCCCGCTTTCATGGCGTCGAGTTCAGCGTAGATATTTCGTGCGGTGGTTCCGAAATGTGTCGGATTGCCATCCGCATCGATGTCGGTATTAAAGCGCGGCGCATCCAGATCATTCACCACAACCAGCAGCACCATAAGCTGCTGATTGAGCGTATCACACATGTTCAGATAGAGGATCGGATCGCGGTCTGCCGGGTCCCGTTTGACCGTCAGAGCAAAGGCGCGGCTGCCAGTCGGATAATGGAAGAAAATAGCCGGCTTGCCATGCCGCAGATGAGAAACCGGATCGATCTGAAGATCGTGGTAAACCCATTCCGGCAGCAGTGTCAGGTAAATCCCCCTTTTCGCGTCTTCAGTCAGATTGTTGATCTCTCGAATGGATGACGGAAAAGTCATGAATTGCGTTCCTTCAGTGCGCGATCAATTTCACGGCCTGCGTCACGTTTGGAAATCGCCGCCCGTTTGTCATATTGTTTCTTGCCTCGCGCAAGCGCAATCTCGACTTTGGCGATCCCGCGTGTGAGGTAGATCATGGTTGGGACAATCGTGTATCCACGTTCGCGCAGGCGGGTAATCAGCCGGGCAATTTCGCGCTTGTGCATCAGCAGCTTTCGCGGGCGCATCGGGTCAAGGGCGTCGAAGCGGCTGGCCTGTTTATACGGTGTGATATGAACATTCATCAGCCAGAGTTCGCCATCGCGTTCTTCGACATAACCGTCGCCCAGATTCACCTGATTATTGCGGATTGATTTGATCTCCGTCCCCGTCAGGACAATTCCTGCCTCAAACGTATCTTCAAGAAAGAATTCGTGAGACGCCTTTCGGTTACGTGAGATAATTTTGCGGCCACTTGTGTTCATGATGCTGCTTTCTCCGCCACGGATGTAAGCTGTTCCTGAAGGTACTCTATCGCCTTGCTGAGTTCAAGGTCACGGCCTGACTCATCTGGCGTGATGGTAATGGTCGGTTCGATGCCAACGTTATCCAGGGCGCGCCGGGATGGCGTAAACCACTCGGCGGACGTCACGTGGATTGAGGAAGTATCGCTCAATTGAAAGATCTGTTGAATCGTCCCTTTGCCGTAGGTTTTCTGCCCGATCACAACCCCACGATCACGATCCAGTATTGCACCAGCCACCAGTTCAGACGCGCTGGCCGTGCCACCGTTGACGAGTACGACCATCGGCAGATCAACCATCAGTCCGCCTTGTTCCGCCGAGAAGACCTTCTCGCCGTTGATATTCCGCTCGTAAACGACGACACCACCTTCCAGAAACTGGCTGGCAACGGTGACTGATTCCTGTAACAATCCACCACCATTATCACGCAGATCCAGAATAAGGCTTTCGATGCCTGCTTCACGCAGTTCGGTCAGCGCCTGGGCAAGCTCATCGGGGGTGCGGTTGGTAAAGCGGATAATCCGCACGTATCCAACCCGATCATCTTCCGGCAGCGTCCGCCAGATGACCGACGGGACATTGATGACGCCGAATTCAATGAACAGTGTTCTTTCAGTTTCACCCGGTGTCTGGATGGTGATTTTTACCCCATTGCCATTTTCGACCGTGCCACGCAGCGCCCGGTCAACGCTGTCCTGAGAGACAGAGCCGTCCAGCACGGTGTCATTGACTTCCAGCAGGATATCCCCCTCACGGACGCCGCTCTTCAGCGCAGGGCTGTCTGCAAAGGGGAAAAGGATATACTGACCCTCGGTAGACCGCAAAAGCTGCACGCCGATGCCACCGTAGGTCCCTGCCAGCGCATCCGACTCGTTCTGGGCAACGACCGGTTCGATAAAAAAGGTGTTGCGATCCCCAAGTGCGTTCAACAACCCACGAATAGCGGCATACTGACGTTCTGTTTCCTGCGGAAGGTCGCGCAGATAGTAGCGCTGAAGATACCCTTCAACTTCATCAAGCAGGGGGTATGAACCTGTTACCGGGCTGGCAAACAGGGTTTTATCGAGCCAGTCACGGGTAAAGAACCCCGCAGTAAACACCGCAGCAAGGATAATACCCATCAATGCGCCGATCATGATGGAACGCAGATGATCTCGAAATTGTAAATTCATAGTGAAGGGTTAGAATATTCGTACACTAGCAGCATTTTAGCGGGATCATCTGAAAACTAAAACCCTTGCTTAATCTGCTGTATGTAAAAATGATATGCTGTTGACGGCGTTTCATCCGGCAGACAGACAGGTTAGACGGTCAGGCTGCCGACGCTGACAAGGAATGATCTGCTTATACAAGGCCAGATTAAGGAATAAAGTTAATGGATGCCAAGCGCGATAAACCTTTAGTTCTGGTAGCGGACGATACACATGCTACCACGATCATGCTTCAGCGCTTATTCGAATATGAGGGTTATCGCGTTCACTGCGCTTATAACGGCCCCGATGCCCTTGATGCCGCACGGGAAATGCATCCCGATCTGGTGCTGCTGGACATCAATATGCCGGGTATGAACGGCTTTGAAGTCTTGCAGCGAATGCGCGAAAGCGAGCTGACGGCCAGCATTCCGACCATCCTGATTACAGCAGTCGGAGATCAGTCAGCCATTGTACAAGGGCTTCAGCTTGGGGCTGATGATTATGTTCGTAAACCATTCCATTATCGAGAACTGCTTGCACGTGCTGAGAGCAAAATACGGGCGCGGCGGCTGGAAGATGCGCTTCAGCGACGCACCAAAGAACTGGAAATGCTGCTTAAGGTCAGCCATGAGTTGAATCAGCATCTTCAGATTGACGAGATCCTTGAACTTGTAGGGGGATTTATCCCCGATCTGCTGCACGGTGCAGGAGCGATCATTCTCCAGCTTAATAACCAGCATGAGATCACTGGCACACGGATAAAGTCATCTAACGCGGATGTTGTGAAAGCACTCCAGTCCCATGACCATCGGGACGTGATCAACTGGCTGCTGGAACGTGGGGAAGCATTTGCATGGTCTGAGCGAGACACCTCACCATTGAAGGGATTTTCAAACGGACTGGTCGCGCCGATCCAGCGGGATGAGCAGAACGGGGTTCAATCCATGGTGGTTGTGGTCAGCGATACCGAATACAACAGCAGCAATCTCGAACTGTTAAATGGTATTGTGCGTCAGGCTGCTATGGCCCTGAAGAATGCTGAATTGTATCGGATTAAAGCCAATTATGCCGAACATCTTGAAGAAATGGTTGAGGCGCGAACGCATGAACTGCGCTCGGCACAGCATATGCTGATCCGCTCTGAAAAACTGGCGTCGATTGGGCGGCTGGCAGCGAGCATTGCCCATGAAATCAATAACCCACTCCTGCCGATCCAGATCAATCTCGATGATATGCTGGAAGATCTTCAGGAAGACCGGTCAATTGATGCTGAGGAAATCACCCGCACGCAGGAAAGCGTCGAGCGTATCCGCCGGATTGTCAACCGGCTGCTGGAATTTGCTGGAAGCAGTTACACATCGGACGTCGTCAGGCCGCTTGACCTGAATAAACTCATCCGGAATGTCTCTGAACTGGTGGCGAAGTCACTGGAGCAGAAAGGCCAGCGTATTGAACTTGATCTGGCATCGATTCCACAGATGCAGGGCGATAAGGATGGGCTTGAGCAGGTCTTTATGAACCTGATTCTGAACGGCAGCGAAGCTATGCAGGATGGCGGTCTGATCCGGATTTCCAGCCAGAGTGAGCAGGACAGGATCGTGATCCGAGTGGCAGATAACGGGTCCGGTTTTCCGTCTGAAGTGCTTGAGAAAATCTTCGAGCCGTTCGTTTCCACCAAGGAAGACGGAAACGGACTGGGGCTATTTATCAGCTATGGGATTATCCAGAATCATCAGGGGACAATTGAGCTAACATCCGACAGCAGTGTTCCGGGTAGTACAGGTACGACATTTATTATCACACTGCCGCTCGCACACGATCTTGGTTCGATTGCAAGCCAGCACCATAATCCCGATTCAACTGATACCGCAGAGACCACCACGGCTGAAGTAGCAGGCAGCAAGTCACGTAAAACCCGGCGGGAAAAACGACAGGTATAATGCCGGCCTATAAGCATCAAGGGGCTGGATGCTGGATGTTCATCACACCAGCCCCTTGATGCTTACTTTAGCTGGTATAGACACCGCTGCTGTAGACGTGAACCGCCGGACCGACTTCAATATCAGCAGATGCGCGCTTTCCATCCAGTGTTTCGGCCACCCACATATACAGCCAGTGGGCATCGGTAATACTCAGGTTGACACAACCATGACTGCGACGGTAACCCAGCCCATCATGCCAGTAAGCGCCGTGGATGGCACGCCCCTGATCATAAAACATCGTCCAAGGGACTTCTTCCAGATAGTAGAAGTCATCTCCGGGTGTGCCCCATGTCATATCATCACGCACACGGCGCCAGTAGATATTGAATGTCCCTTCGACAGTCGGCCAGCGCGGTAAGCCTGAAGAGATCAGGGTAGCAAAGACCGGCTGGTCATCTTCATAGGCGATCAGCACCTGTTCATACAGGTCAATCCCGATCCAGCGCTCGGTTTCGACATCCTCTGGCCGCTCAATTGGGATAATCTTCGCAAGCTGTGTCTGCTGTACCCATTTGTCTGGGCCGATCTGATACCAGTTCCAGCCATCGACTTCAACAGATGCGAACAGCGTGACGCGGGTATAACGCGGCGTCAGACCGTTGGACTCCACTGGATTTCCACCAGGGACTTTGCTCGGATAGACGTTGACCAGCATCCATGCCACTTCATATTCCAGCGGTTCTTCTGGCAGGAAAATGCCAGTGAATTCCGATACGACGTGGTTGGTGTTCTTCGCCTGATCAGACCGCACCCATTCACCCGGATTAATTTCAACCCATCCGTCTACACGATTGATCGTCGTCATAAAATTGAAGCCTGCATCCAGTGTGCGGATCACATTACCGTTTGGTGCATCATAAACGGCCATGGCGCCCGTGATCTGAGAGTAACTGCGATCGTGCAGCAGCTTCTGATCGACGAACAGCGTCTCGAATTCCGGTAATGTATAGGCTTCGATTTCAGCGGCAGAAAGCCCAACCATATCGCATGATTTTATGGCCGTGCAGTTATCCAGTTCTTCAGCCATTGCTTCATGGGTGAGCAGGCTAAAAATCACTATCAGCAGCAGCGATTGAATCAGAGTAATCAGTTTCCGCGTTTTCATGTTTCTGTCCTCTTGTGGCTTTGCTCACTGTTCCCGGTCGATTATTTGTACTCACCGCTGCTGTAGACATAGACCGCAGGCCCCAGATCTCCGGGTGTATCGAAATCAAATTCTGCTGAAGCCCAGTTGAACAGCCAGTAGGCATCGGTGATAGAGGCATTGACACAGCCGTGACTGCGACGATAGCCGAAACCGTCATGCCAGTAAGCACCATGAATGGCGATGTCACGGTCGTAGTACATTGTCCATGGCACTTCCTCCAGATAGTAGAAGTCCGGGCGGCCCTGTGCGCCGCTCATCACACTGCGCTGGAAGCGGACATAGATGTGAAATAAACCCTCATTTGTCGGCCACTGCGGCAGGCCGGATGCGATCAGAGTGGCAAAGACTGCTTTATCACCTTCATAGGCAATCAGTACCTGTTCGAACAGGTCGATACTGATCCAGCGCTCGGTATCAATATCCTCTGAACGCTCAACGGGTACGATTTTGGCGACCTGTGTCTGTCTGATCCATTGATCCGGCCCGACCTGATACCAGAGCCAGCTATCGACTTCAACAGTGCTGTAAAGGTAGAGGGGTGTATAACGCAGGATCAAATCACTATCTTCCGCAGCCTCTCCACCGGGGTAATCCGACGGATAGGTATTTGCCACTGTCCATGCGACCGGGTAGGGCAGTTCAGTTTCAGGCAGCAACACACCGCTGAACGCCGATACAGGGACATTGGCTGACAGCACAGCCGAGTTAATCCAGCGGTCTGGCGTGATCTGTGCCCAGCCATCCTGTTCAGTCAGCAGGGTGACAAAGTTAAAGCCGGTGTCCAGTGTTCCAACGACATTTCCGCCGGGGGCATCGTGCAAAGATGCCGCTTCAGTCACGCGGCGATAGGCCCGGTCATATAACAATTTGTTATCAACCGCCAAAGAGGTTAAGCCAGGTCTGGGGTGTTTCCTGATGACTCTTTCAGAGATTCCCCAGTCCTTTTCAACACAGCTCGTTTCAAGCTGGCAGACCGGGTGATCGGCAGACGTAGAGTTCGCTGTCACAGCCGTTGTCGCTGGGATAAGGATGCTGATCAGGCTGATTACAATAAGCAGAAGTTTTGGCATATGATTTCTCAACAGTTTCTCGGATGGTGATTCAGAATACTAAGGTTCGCTGTACCGGGTGTGGATTGTCGGCTGTCGTGACGGTATCAATAACATAACATTACTTTCAGACACGGCTCAACTGACTTTACCCGACGGCTTCCTGACGCTTCACCTTTGATGGTGTTTGGGTGACGACTATGGCCTGTAACTGAGTCTTCCACATTAATTTTGCGGGTAACTGGATTTCACCCTATACTTAAGCAAAGCAGGACAGTAGCCACCCAACTGGATGTGCTGCTGTTTATTGTTTTCATATTTCATAGCCTGACTACTGGAGGTTCGATGAAAACAAGATTCAGAATTATTTCACTCATTTGCTTGCTTGGTCTTATTGTGGGGATATTCCCCATGCAGCCCGCACAGGCAGCACCGAGTGAACAGCGCGTCAATGTTGCGGCGCCGATCATGATTGTCAACACAAGTTTCCTCAATGTGCGTACTGGCCCGGGTGTTGAATATGCCGTGCTTGTGACGCTGGTCGGTGGCACGACGATGCCGGTATTGGGCGTAGCAAAAGACCGGGTGTGGTATCAGGTGTCGACCGTTGTCGGTGTCGGTTGGGTGAACTCTCAGTACGTCCTGCCACGTGGTAATTTTGCCAACGTGCCGTTTGCTGAAGCCCCTGCACTCATTGACGAGCGCGTCCTGTTCGTTGGCGATGACACCGCTGTTGATTTTGGATTTGCCAGCCAGCGCGAATGGGGCGTGAGCATTACGGTTGATCAGCCCCTGCGTCATGAGCCGTCAACCAGCAGCAGTCAGATTCAGGGCGTTGGCCCCGACTCGCGTCTGATCTTCACGGTAACAGGTGCGACGTTTGCAGACGGGATTGCATGGGTCCAGATACAGCTTCCGGATGGCAAGATCGGATGGTTGGAGCAGTCCAAACTGATTTTCCGTCCGTTTGCCTGTGAGCTTTCGGCGGTCCAGATCACGCAGGATATTGATCTGAAGAAAGGCCCCGACGGTTCTGGCCCTGATACGGCGGTATATGTCTCTGCCGGGCAGGAAGTCTATCTGCTGGACCGGGTCGATAATCAGTATAAGGTAGAGCTGATTGACGGGGCAGTCGGATGGGTTGAGGGTTCCTTTATCCTTGTGCGCGACCGCAGCAGCGTCTATTCTCAGTATTGTGCAAACGGTGGTTTTGCCGGTCGCACTTCAGCCCTTCAGAATGCACAGCTTCCGGCAGGTGTTGCGCGGGCTGCGATTCCGCGTGTGATCATTAACACCGGGTATCTGAACATCCGCAGCGGTCCCGGTGCGCAGTATACCTCTGTCATCGCGCTGCCGGGTGGCACGGAACTCAGTGTGCTTGGTTATGCCCCTGATGGTGTGTGGTATCTGGTTCAGGGGCCGTTCGGACAGGGCTGGCTGAATATCGAATATGTCCTGTTCCGTGGCGATGGCAGCCGCCTGCCAATCATCCGCAATGTTGTTGGTGAAGTTGCCACGCCCACCGGGACGATCAACCGTCCGACGGTTACGCTCTATGCGGCGCCGAATTTGACTCTGGGTGTTGTGGGTGCGCTGACACAGGGCAGTGAGGTCGATATTGTGGCCCGCTCCGCCGATTTCCTGTGGGTCCAGGTGAAGACTGAAAGCGGCTTCGGCTGGATTCAGGCAGACTTCATCACGATTACAGGGGATACAGGGTTGATACCTGTCGTTAACTAGCAGGTCGCTAATCAGCGATCGGTATGACGAATCTTTAATAGATAATACGCTCTATCGAAATCGATAGAGCGTATTTATTGCTATATGAAAGTAAATAATAACAAAACGGGAGAAGCCTGTGTTTAGTGACCTTACCAACAGACTGATCAATCTTCACAAAATCCCGGAAGCGAGAAGGGCGCCGAGTGTTATTTTTGGTTCAGCAGCGTCTTTATCGGCCAGCCTTGAACAGAAAACGCCGATCCGGATCGCCCTGATGCCAGCCCTGAGCGCCGATCAACCTGATCTAGCCTTAGGGTTGATGTCGTTACTAGGTTATCTGCTGGAAAATTTTCAGGATATCACGGTTTATCGGCAGTTTGCGCGACTTGAGGGTGATCCGGCAGATTTTGAGTGGAATATTGAAGCATCTCAGTTTTTATTTGAAGAATGGCACCTTGAACCGCTCGACGATAACACGACAGTCTGGGCAGCGCTTCAGTACGATCACGGTACACTACGTTTCACAGTAGAAGCCGAATCGGATTATCCGGATGAAACCGTTGAACCCTTTAGGCGAGAATATGCGGCTTCAGGGCTGGCAGATATGATTGACCAGCTTCCACAAGCCGCACATGATCTGACTGATTACCTCACGGCTGATCTGAATCGAGTTCATCTTGTCCGTTTATATGACCCGAATCCGGCACGGGATGCTGATCAGGTTTTACGGCTGATCGAGAAGGCGGCGCTGTTTGAAGTGCATGTGCTGCTGCATTTATGGGGTAAAGAACAGCCGCTTTTTGACGAATGGTCCGCGATCTACCAGATGGCAGTGAACATCGATGACGGCGGGTTTTCTGCATGGCTGATGAGCGCGGCGCTAAAACGTCTGCTGCTGCCGGGGATAACTCAACAGCTTCATTTGCCAGACGATGAGGATCTGTATACGCAGGTCAAATCATCTCCATTGGCGACAGCTAATTTCGCACGGGGCATCAGCCAGCGCGGGGATCATCAGAGCGCTATCCAATATATCCTCACTGCGCTGGATGACCTCGGTGTCACGCCGGAGACAGCCAATCTCGTATTTGTACTCGGTGATCTGTATCTGATGACCGGTCACATTCAGGATGGCGTCACCGCTTATGAAGATGCCGCAGAGGTCGCACCTGACAGCGCAACGATTCATCTGCGCATCGCGCAAAGCCTGTCGCTGCTGGATGATCTTAGCAAGAATTCTGGGGGTGAGCGCAGTCATACGCAGGATATAGTCGAAGCCTATGAATACGCATTGGGCCTGGATAGTAAAAATCAGGCAAAGCTGCTGGCCGCACAGGTGATTACGCTGGCAAAGGATATGACATCGGATGATGCTGGGGATCTGCTGGTCGGCAAGTTTGAAGCACTTGTCACCGCAGATCATCAGGGTGAGTATGTCAGTGATCTGCTTGAAGAGCTGTACGGCATTGATGAGGTCGAGTTTGATGCACTTCAAGCCATCCTTGAGACAGCAGTGACACAGGTGCCCGATCGCACAGATCGTAAGATCAATCTGGCGACGGCCTATATTTTGAATGAAGAGCATGATCGCGCATTGGAACTGCTGGAAGAAGCCCTGCAAAAGACGAGCAATCCTGATCAGCTTGCGGAAGTCCAGCGGTTGATCCTCTATGCTGACGATCCGGATTTTGAGGCTATTATCGGCGAGATCATCGATAAGATCAGCAGCCGGACATCGCTGGACGAAACTGAAATCGACTATCTGGAACAGGTGGTTGAAGTGGCTCCACGCCATGCTGAGGCTTATGTGCTGCTGGCGCAGGGTTATCAGTTGTGGAATGATGCCGATGCGGTAATGGATACACTGCTGGATGCAGTGAAACAGCTGCCGAATGAAGCCGAGCTTCTGGTTATGCTGGCGAAAGTACTGTTGGACAGTGATCAGGACGAACTTGCGCTTCAGTATCTACAGCATAGCGTGGAACAGAATCCTACACATA
Source organism: uncultured Anaerolineaceae bacterium (assembly GCA_964395665.1). Classification (GTDB taxonomy): domain Bacteria; phylum Chloroflexota; class Anaerolineae; order Aggregatilineales; family Phototrophicaceae; genus JAEZAF01. The sequence goes on along the minus strand of CAYNDH010000009.1, from coordinate 3,768 downwards.
TCCCGACATTAGCGCTGCTGGGACGAGTGCTGTTCGATATGGATCGCGATAATGAGGCTCGTGCTTATATTGCCCAGGCGCAGACACTCGGCCCCAAAAATGCCGCAGTGACAGAAGTGCGTGCTTACATTGCCCGAAAGATGAGCGAACGCTAGAGAATATCATGTCGAGCTGTAATCTCAACCTACAGCTCGACTGGTTCAACCTGTCCGGCGGTGAGATCACGCAGTTCGGCTGAAAATGCTGTCAGATCCACGCGTGCAAACTCCAGAATCAGGGTGACGTTTGCCTCAAATAGTTCGCTCTCAATATGTCCGTTGTAAGCGCTGATCAAGCGTTTTGTTTGCTCATAAAAGCTATATGGAAGCTCAATCCCCACAGTTACCTTATCAATTTTCAGCATGGTTTCAACTGAATTAAACGCGATATGTGCAGCTTCGCTGTAAGCGCGCACCAATCCGCCAGTGCCGAGCTTGGTGCCACCGAAATACCGTACCGTCACAATCATCGCATCGCCGATAGATGTCCCACGCAGCACTGCCAGTGTTGGTGGGCCAGCCGTGCCGGACGGCTCACCATCATCGCTCATACCTTCCACGACGCTGTTACCGTAGCCAATCCGATAGGCATATACATGATGGGTCGCATCTGGCATTTCTGCGCGGATCTCAGCTAGAAAATCCTTATAAGCGGTGATTGAATCCACCATTTTGACAGTCGCGATAAAACGAGAATTTGCAACCATTGTCTCAATGCGGTGAGTGTGAGCTGGTATCAGGTATGGTTCATGCATAACGAATAGATTTAGGTGATCTCGATCTCAGGATTGGCATTTACGTAAGCGCGGAATACAGGCGGCTCGATCTGCAATGAATTGGCAACCTTGTCATGCACGAGCAGCTTTTTCTGAATCAGTGAATTGATCGCCTGCTCACTTTCCGAATTTGACTCGAAGGAGATCAACCGAGCAGTGGCCTTCAGTGCATGATGCTCTGCTTTTGAAAGGCTTGTCCAGATCGTGCGACATTCCTCTTTTACAGGTCGTTTACTGGCAAGACGGCGTGCAGTTTCGTCGTTTAAGGTGCTGGTATTGTCAATACCCCCGAACTGATCCAGCACGCGAAAGGCAGCGCGAATCAGGCCGGCGTACCGTCCGGTTGCCCAAAGCACAAACCGTATCGTGGCTTCAGGGTAATTTTTTTGGTTCCGACTCATCAGTGACTGAATCATATCCGTTGCGTCCTGCTCGTTATAGGGGCCGACGTACAGAATATGATCGGTGAAGAGTTCAAAAAACGCCTCGGTGTCGAGCAGTGAGAGTTGATGTTCGTCAATCAGGACCGGCAGCGGAGACCGGGTAAATGTCATATAGGAAAGATGGCGTTTGTTAGCATCGCGCAGGCCGCGCAGGTTCTGGAAGAACTTGGCAGGCAGGTGTTTCAGCATTTCTTCGAATTCATCGAACATAAATACAATGCGAATGCCTTGTCGGATAAAAACCCCAAGGCCTAACTCGAGATAACGAAGACCCATATAGGTATGCAGGGGATTATCTCCGCTCTGAAATGCGACATACATCTTATAGAAGCTATCAGCCTCTTCTTCAGAGAGCATATCGAATGGATAAAGATCCATATACAGCCGATGCATCATCAGCTCATAGGCGGCCCAGCATTTGATCTGATCAAGATTAGGGCCGGTATCTGGCAGGGCGGCCATCAGGTTTGGGTCAATATTGATTACCCTGATGGTACTGCTCGCTTCTGCGCCCAGGTAATGTGCACGTGTCTCCGGGTTTGTGAGGTGTTGCAGTAGATTGGATTTTCCGGCACTGCCAACGCCAATCAGCGAGCAGGATTCTCCGGCACGCCAGCGCTGCATGATATAGCTGGTTTCCTCACGTCGAAAATCAGGCGAATAGACACGGGGGCGTTGGGCCATAATGAATGTACTCCGGAGCAGGTAATCATAAATTGAATATGATACCCAGACTGCACGATCACGCAAGCGCTCCGGGTAAGGAATATAGAAAACTGACACGCTATTCTGTGGGAAAATACTGGCAATGTGAGACATTCAGTATTGAGTACAAAGTGATTTTAACACTTAATCAATCGGTTGCGTGTTACCTTGTGGTTATGTGAAACAAGGTGGTGCAATGTTTGACTTTTTAACTGGCCCCAATATCCCGGATTTTATGGGGATTTTCTTATACTCGGGGTGACATTGCCGGTTGCCTTCATTAGCCATCTGTTAACCTGCAATCATCCAATCTGCCACGCAAGGCGCAGGTCTGGAGAAAGAACTGAATCTTATAGACGGCGATCAGAATAAAATAGAGTGACCTTTAGGACAGGGAAACAATAAGGTTTTATCAGCGCGGCTACGCCCATTCAAGCAGTCGTCCCTGTTTTGTTTTTCAATTACTCCGTGATAACATCCCTTATCACAAGTAAAGAAACAGAAGAAATGCGGGCATCGGATGAAGCCCGCATTCGATCCTAATTGACGGGTATGAGTTGTGACAGGAGCTGCGCGTCAGTCAGTTCGCCAGCACTGTAAATCACCGCCGCTTCTGTCGATATTGCCAGTGTTCGCAAAACCAGATTCTCGCGTTGGCAGTCCACAATCCTCGCACCGATGAATTCCGCGCCAAGATCGACAAATTCCGCGCTTCCCGCGGCCATCGCCTTTAATACATTGATCGCAGTTCCTTGCAACCCTTGCGTCGGATCATTGCAGATCGACACCAGTGTCGTCTGACCAATAGCGAGATCTTCGGTACTGGCGCTGCCGTCAACTACGTTAAATCCTGTCAGTACGCCGTACAGTGCAGTATACTGCCCGTCCTGTGTTTCACTGATGATCGCGCCATCGGTGGCCACAGCATCAACATTCGCAGTCACTTCGGGATCAACAGCGATCTCCGCTGTCACATCTACGTTGCCAGAGACATCTGTGCTATCCACTGCGACATCATCTGGTGTGGCAGCTTCTGTGCCCATACCGGCAATCTGTGCATTTGTGGCAGCCAAAGTTGATGTACCAGAAGTATCTGGTTGCTGTGTCTGGCTGGTTAGAATGACTGCGAGACCGATCAACAGCGCGGCGATGATAAGCGCCGCCAACAGAAAAACCGGTCTCTGGGCGGTACTTCTTGAGTCAATCGTTGGGTCGATGCGGACAGGCGCCTGTTCATCAACAGCAGCACGCGCAATTACAGGCGGTTCAGAGGCCCGCCCCACATCATCAGAAATAAAATCGGGGTCAAATGCCAGAAGCTGCTCGGATTCGCCCAGAAGATCGCGTGCGCCGGGATAATCAGGCCGCAGCCTCAATACCGTCCGCAAGGCGTTCTGAGCTTCCAGTGGATCATCGGCAGCATGGGCATACAACCACCATGCATCAGCGTCATTGGGATATGTAATAAGGTAATCATCTAACAGATCGCGGGCACTCGCTAAATCCTCGTTCTGGATATGTGCATAAGCCTGCTGCAATACCGAAGATGAGGGGTTGAGGTCATTCATCTGTCACACTCCGCGCGGATTGAGTCCCAGGATCATCGAACTTGAAGCAGTTTACACTGTCCACCCAAGAGACGCAAATGTATCTACACCTGTACTCATATCATTCTGACCTTATGATGAGGAAAATAAAAAGCCCGTCAGATGACGAGCTTTCTAAAATTTGTGCCCTGGAGAGGACTCGAACCTCCACCCCGTAAAGGACATGGCCCTCAACCATGCGCGTCTGCCAGTTCCGCCA